>JAJNQE010000181.1 GCA_021154985.1 Hydrogenophaga sp. | reverse complement strand
GGCGAAGTGGTGCACCAGGTGGTGAGCACCATGGAAGAGATCAACCAGTCCTCGCGCAAGATCAGCGACATCATCGGCGTGATCGACGGCATCGCCTTCCAGACCAACATCCTCGCGCTCAACGCGGCGGTGGAAGCCGCCCGTGCAGGCGAGCAGGGCCGTGGCTTCGCGGTGGTCGCCGGTGAAGTGCGCAACCTGGCTCAGCGCAGCGCCCAGGCCGCCAAGGAAATCAAGGTACTGATCGGCGCGAGCGTGGACAAGGTGGCGGCGGGCACGGAACTGGTGACGCAAGCCGGCAAGACCATGGGCGAGATCGTGGACAACGTGGTGCGCGTGCGCGACATGATCGGCGAAATCGCCAGCGCCTCTGGCGAGCAGGCCGACGGCGTCAACCAGATCAACTCGGCCGTCTCCAACCTGGACCAGCTGACCCAGCAGAACGCGGCCCTGGTCGAGGAAAGCGCCGCGGCGGCTTCCAGCATGAACGAGCAGGCCGAGCGCCTGTCCGAGGTGGTGCGCGTGTTCCGGGTGGACGCCAGCGCCGCCACGCACAGCACGATCACCCAGATCCGCTCGACCGATCTGCACAAACCGACGGCCAGCGGGCTCTCCGCGCCCAAAGCGCCAACGCCCGCACTCAAGGTTCGCGCCGGTGTTGCGGCAACGCCCAAGGCCGCTGCCCTGCCCAAGCCGGCGGTGGACAAGGCCGCAGCCAAGCCCGCGGGCGATGCCGTCGCCAGCAACTCCGCAACGGACGACTGGGAATCCTTCTGAGGTGACGCGGGCGGGTCGTCGTCGCACAATAGTGCGATGACCACCCAATACTGGCTGATGAAGTCCGAGCCCGACGAGTGCTCGATCGACGACGCGCTGGCCGCGCCCAAGGCCACCGTCCCCTGGACCGGCGTGCGCAACTACCAGGCGCGCAACTTCATGCGCGATGCGATGCAGGTGGGCGACGGCGTGCTGTTCTACCACTCGAGCTGCCCCGAGCCCGGCATCGCGGGTCTTGCGCAAGTGGCCTCCACCACGCGGCCCGACCCGACGCAGTTCGACGCCCAGTCGCCTTATTTCGACGCCGCCTCCAAAGCCGACGCGCCGCGCTGGCTGCTGCTGGACGTGAAGGCGACGCGCAAGACGCGACTGATCGGCCTGCCCGAGTTGCGCGATGCACCCGAGCTGGCGGACATGATCGTGCTCAAGCGCGGCAACCGGCTCTCGATCACGCCGGTGAGTGCCGAGCACTGGAAGTTCATCACCGACCAGCTGATCGGCAAGCGCTCAACGTCCCCATAAATCGGGTGCGCCTTGTGCGCGTCCCCGTTCGCCCACCGTCCCATTGCACCGGCCTTGCATGTTCACGTCCACATTCACCTTCGCCAAGCGGGAATTCGACGAAGCGTTCCACGCCCTCGACAACGCCATCGCCGAGACAGCCAGGTCCATCCCCGGCTACCTGGGTGAAGAGAGCTGGGAGAACGCTGTCACCGGGCTGATCTCCAACGTCTACTACTGGGAAACCATGGAAGCGCTGCAGACGCTGATGAAGCACCCTGCGCACCTTGAAGCCAAGGAGCGGCAGGCGCGCTGGTTGAACGGTTATCACATCGTCATTGCGCAAGTGGTGGGGTCGTATGGCGATGGGGGCATCCCGCACCCGCTCAACACGGGCGCGCGTGCCACCGACTGCCCTTCATCCACCTGAGACCTGCTTCTTTCAAGCATTGGGAGTTCGGACCGTGCGCGGGACGCGGCCGACTGATCTGCCCGGGCTCCGGCATTTCGCCAAAAATAACCTACTTGCCAAAAACAACCTAGTAGGTTAATCTCCTCAACAGGGAGATAGAGCCATGGAAAAGCACACGCCGCACTGCAGGTTGCAGGTGGTCAGAACGTTGGTCGCGTCTGGGCAAGTGAGAGCCACCTTCTCAGCGCTGTCGGGAGGCGCTGCGCTAGGGTTGGATTTTCAGGGCATGTTGGAGGTCGTGAGGTCACTGACCTCCGCAGACTTCTACAAGAGTATGACCACCCACGCCGACCACAGTATCTGGCAGGACGTGTACCGGCCCGCCACGTCTGTCGGCGATGTCTATTTGAAACTCACTGTCATGGACGACGTGCTGATCGTGTCATTCAAGGAGCTGGAACCATGAAATGCCCTCACTGCGGTGCCGCGAAGCTGGTGCATGGTCGCCGCGACATGCCTTACACCTACAAGGGTGAGACAACCACCATTCCCGCCGTATCTGGCGACTCTTGCCCGGCCTGCGGCGAGGTTGTGTTGGGGCCCGCGGAGTCTGCCCGGGTGAGCGCGGCCATGCTGGAATTCAACAAGCAGGTCAATGCGTCCACAGTGGACCCGGCCTTCATCGTCCATGTGCGCAAGAAGCTCGCGCTCGACCAGCGAGAAGCGGCCGAGATTTTCGGCGGCGGCGTCAACGCGTTTTCCCGCTATGAAAACGGCAAGACCAAGCCTCCTCTGGCGTTGGTGAAATTGCTCAAGGTACTGGACCGCCATCCGGAGTTGTTGAACGAAGTCCGGGCGGCGTGAGAGCGTCAGCAGGAAGAGGCCCCGCCATCAACCGCGCAGCGGCAGCGCCAGGCCAATGGCCACGAAGATGCCGCCACACACCTGGTTGAAGCGCTTGCCCACCCGGCGCAGCCAGGGGCTGATGCGCGCGGCCATGCCGGCGATGAACAGCTCGGTAATGGCCTCGACCAGCGCGAAGGTGCCAGCCATGATCAGAAACTGCAGCAGCAGGCTGCGGTGCGGGTCGATGAACTGCGGCAGGAAGGCTGCGAAGAACAGGATGCCTTTCGGATTGGTCACGGCGGACAAGGCGCCCTGCCGAAACAGCGACCCGCCGGAACGCGTCGGCTCGGCCACGCCACCGTCGGTGAGTTGCGCGCCCACGGGCGGCGAGCGCCACACCTGGATGCCCAGCCACACCAGGTAGCCACCACCGATCCATTTCAAGGCGGTGAGCCACCCCAGCGAGGCCTGCAGCAACGCGCCAATGCCGAACATCGAGAGCGCGATGACGGCGACGAACCCCAGCGTGCCGCCGAAGATGGTGAACAGCGTCTTGCGCTGTCCGTGCAGCACGCCATGCGTGAGCGCGAGCAGGCCGTTGGGGCCGGGTGAAAGGGACAGCCCGATGGATGCGAGCAGGTAGATGAGCCAGGTGTCGGTGTTCATGGCAGCCATGCTATCGCCGATGCGCTTCAATGGAAATCCCGGCTCACCGTCGACAACCCGTTGAGCAGTGGCGTGAGGTCTTCCAGGTGGCCGGCGATGAGGTTGGTCACGTCGCCTTCGCGCTGCC
>JAJNQE010000141.1 GCA_021154985.1 Hydrogenophaga sp. | reverse complement strand
CGTGGCGATGTTCTGGAAGCCGCGCTGGTTGGGCGCACCCGGGCGCACCAGCAACAGGTTGGAACCCATGGCGCTGATGCGGTCGATCACCACCTGCTTGGCGCCGTCGCCAATGGCCAGCATGGCGATCACCGAGGCCACACCGATCACGATGCCGAGCAGCGTGAGCACGGCGCGGAACACGTTGGCGCGCAACGCGCGCAGCGCCGTGCGGGCGGCTTCCACCACATCGCCCAGGTGCGAGATCTGCCCACCACGCGCCTGCCATTGCTGCGCAGCCAGCGCCGCTTCGGCCTCGGGCGGGCGCGGGCCGGGATCGGACACGATGTCGCCGTCCTTGATCTCGATGACGCGGTTGGCGTGCGCGGCCACCTCGGCCGCGTGCGTGATCAGGATCACCGTGTGGCCTTGGGCTGCGAGGTCCTTGAGCAGCACCATCACGTCGGCGCCGCTCTTGCTGTCGAGCGCGCCGGTGGGCTCGTCGGCCAGGATCACGCGGCCACCGTTCATGAGCGCGCGCGCGATCGACACCCGCTGCTGCTGGCCGCCCGAGAGCTGGTTGGGACGGTGGTGCATGCGCTCACCCAGGCCCAGCGAGCCCAGCAGCTCGGCCGCGCGCGCGTGGCGCTCGGCCGGCGGGATGCCCGCGTAGACGGCGGGCACCTCCACGTTGTCGGCGGCGGTGCCGGTGGCGATCAGGTTGTAGCTCTGGAACACGAAGCCGAAGGCGTCGCGCCGCAGCTCGGCGAGCTCGTCGCGCTCGAACTCCGACACATCGCGGCCCATGAACAAATAGCGGCCGGTGGTGGGCTTGTCCAGGCAGCCCAGGATGTTCATGAGCGTGGACTTGCCCGAGCCCGAGGCCCCCATGATGGCCACCAACTCGCCGGGGTAGATCTTGAGGTCGATGCCGTGCAGCACCTCGACCGCCAGATCGCCGTTGCTGTAGGTCTTGGTGATGCCGCTCAGGTCGATCAGCGGCACGCCCAGGCCGGGCGCGGGCGCTGCTGCGCGCAGGGCCTCGGCTTCGGGGGTGTGGGGCAACTGGCTCATCGCCGCGCTCCGCCAGCGGCACCGGGCGGCATGCCACCCGGGCCACCCAGGGACTGCTGACCCACGCCCGTGCCTTGCTGCCCCGTGGTGGCGCGGCGCTCGGGCTCACGCACCCCGGCGACAACGCGGTCGCCCTCCTTCAGGCCCGCCAGCACCTCGGCGTGCACCCGGTTGCTGATGCCGATGGTGATGTCGCGTTCTTCGGTGCTGCCGTCCTCGGCCATGACCTTCACCTTGGCCTGGCGCGGACCGCGCACGGGGCGCGCAGCGCCTTCGTTGCGGGCCATGCCGGTGCTCACGGCGGGGCGCGCGGCGGCCATGCCGCCCTCGCTGCCCGGAGCCTGTTCACGCGCCGCACGGCGCTGCTCACGGATGCGGGCACGCTCGGCTTCCGGCAGGGCCTGGAAGGCCTCGCGGCTCATGCGCGCGGGCTCGCCCGCCTGGCTTGGCGTGGTCGCAGCGGGAGCGGCAGGCGCAACGGGCGCACTGCCCGCCGGGGCACTGGCCGCCGGTGCGCCCGCAGTTGCCTGCGCACCCTGCGCACCGCGATTGCCCTGCGGTGCACCGCGCTGGATCGTCAAGGCCGACATCGGCACCACCAGCACATCCTTGGCATCGGCCACCACAAAAAACACCTGGGCGGTCATGCTGGTCATGAGCGTGCGGTTGGTGTTGGGCACCTCGAACACCGCGTTGTAGAGCACCACGTTGTTGGTCACCGTGGGGGTGGGCTCCACCTTCTTGAGTTCGCCGTACCAGCGCCGGCCCTGGCCGCCCAGCGTGGTGAAGTACACCGGCATGCCCGCGCGCAGCTTGCTCACGTCGGCCTCGGACACCTGGGTCTGCACCGTCATCACCGACAGGTCGGCGATGCGCAGGATCGTGGGCGCCGACTGGTTGGTGTTGAGCGTCTGGCCCTGGCGCGCGGTGATGCTCACCACCGTGCCGCCCATGGGCGCGTAGATCTTGGTGAACTTGAGGTTGGCCTCTTCCACCCGCATGCTGGCCTGCAGTTGATCCATCGACGCCTTGAGCGACTGGATCTGCGCGCGCGCGGTGCGCACCGTGGTCTCGGCGTTCTGCAGGGTCTCGGTGGTGGTGGCCTCCTCGGCCATCAGGTTTTTCTGGCGCTGCAGATCGCGCTCGGCCTTGCTCAGGGCCAGCTCGCGCTCGACCATCTGGGCCTGCTGAGAACGCAGCTGGGCCTTGCTGGCGTCCACCCGCGCCATCGAGGTCTCGGCGTCGATCTCGGCCAGCAGATCGCCTTCCTTCACCTCGCTGCCCACCTCCACCAGGATCTTGCGCAACTGGCCCGACACCTGGGCGCCCACGTCCACATAGTCGCGCGGCTGCAGCGAACCGGTGGCACTCACCTGGTCTTCAATGTCGCCCCGCTGCACGGTGGCGGTGATGAAGGCGCTCTCGGTCTTCTTGCCCGGGCCGTAGTGGGTCCAGGCAAGCCAGCCGCCACCCAGCACGGCGAGCGCGACCAGCGCGATCAGGGCCAGTCGCCAGGGGCTGCGTGGGCGGACAACAGGGGAGTTGGCTGGGTTCATGTCGTTGGGTTTCGTGAAGGGCGTTGGTTCAGGTGATGCTGCATGGTGCCCGGCAAATATGGAAAGAATGCGCAAACATGGCGGCTGCGCGTGCACAAAGTTTGAAAGATTTGGGCTTACGCTCCATGACACCATGCCTTCAGACCGCACCGCCCCCACCTCGGCCATGCCCCGCTCCCGCGCCTGGCTTTCGCGCTTCGACACCCTGCGCGTCAAGCTCTTTCTGGCGATCGCGGGCGCCAACGTGGTGCTGGTCATGTCGGCCTACCTCATCTACAGCTGGAGCTTTGACAAAGGCCTGGTCGAGTACCTCAACAAGGCCGACGAGGCCCGGCTGCAACCCCTGATCGTGCGGCTGGCCGACGGCCACCGGCAGAACGGCAACTGGGACTGGATCACCACCGACCGCCAGCGCTGGCAAGACCTCTCGCGCGAGGTGCTGGGCACCGGCCGCATGCCGCGCCGCACCACCGAAGGCCCGCCCCCGGTGCCGCCCGGTGAACCCGCGCCACCGCCCGAGCCACCACCCACCAGCACCGCCGTCCCCGCCGGGCCACCACCGCCGAACGCCCCCCCCAACACGCCACCCGCCGTGCCCCCCACGCTCACCATCGACCCGCGCCTGCTGCTGCTCGACCCGCAGCGCCAGTTGCTCATGGGGCCCGAGGGCCGCACCGAGCAAGCCGTGCTCAAACCCATCGAGGTCGACAACCGCCTGGTGGGCTACCTCGGCTATGTGCCACGGCTGCAGATGGTGGCCTCGCTGGAGCGCGTGTTTCTAGCGCAGCAAACCCGCACCTTCGCCGCCATTGCCCTAGGCATGCTCGCGGCCGTGTTGCTCAATGCCGCGCTGATCGCGCGCTGGTTGTCGCGGCGCCTGCGCGTGCTCGGCGAAGGCACCGCCGCCGTGGCGCAGGGCGACTACAGCGTGCGCCTGCCCGCCAGCGGCCACGACGAACTCGCCCAGCTCGCCGACGCCTTCAACCACATGGCCACCTCGCTGCAGGCCGCGCAAGAGGCCCGCCAGCAATGGATCGCCGACATCGCGCACGAACTGCGCACCCCCCTGGCCACCTTGCGCGCCGAGATCGAAGCGCTGCAAGACGGCGTGCGCAAGCCCGACATGGACAACCTCGACTCGCTGGCCCAGGAAGTGCACCGACTCACGCGGCTGGTGGAAGACCTGCGGCTGCTCTCGCTCTCCGACCTGGGCGCGCTCGACTACCGGCTGGCCACCGTGGACCTTGGTCGGTTTGTGGATCACCACCTGAGTGACGCCACCGGCCTGGCCCTGCAGGTGCAGCGAGAACTCGACGACGGCGTGGAAATACGTGCCGACGGCGACCGGCTCGACCAGGTCCTGTCGAACCTGTTGCAGAACACGCAGCGCTACAGCACCGCCCCCGCCACGCTGAAGGTGCAGGTGCAACGCGACGGCGCCGAAGCCCGCCTGACCTGGGAAGACACCGGGCCCGGCGTGCCCCCCGAAGCCCTGCCCCGCCTCACCGAGCGGCTCTACCGCGTGGACGCTTCGCGCGCCAGCGAGACCGGCGGCTCGGGCCTGGGCCTGGCCATTGCCAACGCCATCGTCGAAGGCCACGGCGGGCGCATGCAAGCCTCTGCCAGCACTCTCGGCGGATTGCGCTGGGACATCTGGCTGCCCCTGCACACGGAAGCCGCCCATGACTGACCCCCGCCAGCGCATCCTCATCGTCGAAGACGAAAACAAGATCGCCGGCGTGTTGCTGGACTACCTGGCACAGGCCGGCTATGACACGCACCACCTCACCCGCGGCGACGAGGTCGAGCCATGGCTGGACAGCCACCCGGTGGATCTGGTGCTGCTCGACCTGATGCTGCCCGGCAAAAACGGCCTGGACATCTGCAAGGCCCTGCGCAGCGGAACACCCGGCCGCCCAGCGCCGGCCATCATCATGGTCACCGCGCGCGTGGAAGAAATCGACCGCCTGCTCGGCCTGGAGCTCGGCGCCGACGACTACATCTGCAAACCCTTCAGCCCGCGCGAGGTGATCGCGCGCATCAAGGCCGTGTTGCGCCGGGGCACGCACACCCCACCCGCCACCGCCAGCGACGCGCTGCCCGGCGGCCTGACCATGGAAGACACCGCCTGGCGCGCCACCATCAACGGCCACGACCTCGGCCTGACCGCTGTGGAGTACCAGCTGCTCAAGGTGCTGAGCGGCCGCCCCGGCCGCATCTTTTCGCGCGAACAGCTCATGGACCTGATGTACCGCGACGAACGCATCGTCTCCGACCGCACGGTGGACAGCCACATCAAGAAGCTGCGCCGCAAGCTCCAGGAACACCTGCCGGAGCAGGAGCTGATTCACTCGGTGTATGGGCTGGGGTACCGGTTTGATTTGCCTGCGTAGGGTTGGTGCGGCAGCCAGACTTCAGCTCTCGGCCAGGAGCGGACCTTGGAGCAAATGGATGAGTGCTACCCGAACTTACATTTCAGCTGCAGGCAATACGCTACCAAGCGCCCTGGCGGTGCTGGTATCGCTCGGCTATGCGGTGTGGGCTTCCCCCAGTTTCCCGGACACATCCAATGACATGATGTGTTCAGGAGATAGGCATGACAAGAACCCGAAGGAGCTTCACGGACGAATTCAAACGTGAGGCAGTGAAGCTGTGCAAGCAGCCTGGAGCAACCGCCAC
>JAJNQE010000139.1 GCA_021154985.1 Hydrogenophaga sp. | reverse complement strand
GTGGCGGTTGCTCCTGGCTGCTTGCACAGCTTCACTGCCTCACGTTTGAATTCGTCCGTGAAGCTCCTTCGGGTTCTTGTCATGCCTATCTCCTGAACACATCATGTCATTGGATGTGTCCGGGAAACTGGGGGAAGCCCAAGACTGTGTTTTGCCTTCTGGGCATCGATGGTCAGGACGCGGGTGGCGAAGATTTGTTGGAGGGTTACCCAGCGTGGGTTCCTTGTTCTTGTCGTGAGGGCGTGGTGAGCTTACTGGAACGCCACCTCGGCAAAGCTCCGCAGCTTGCGGCTGTGCAGCTGTTCCGAGCCGCCGTCGCGCAGGATGTCGATCGCGCGGATGCCGATGCGCAGGTGCTGGTCGACGCGTTCGCGGTAGAAATGGTTGGCCATGCCGGGCAGTTTGATCTCGCCGTGCAGCGGTTTGTCGCTCACGCAGAGCAGGGTGCCGTAGGGCACGCGGAAGCGGAAGCCGTTGGCGGCGATGGTGGCGCTTTCCATGTCGAGCGCCACGGCGCGCGACTGTGAAAACCGGCGCTGCGGTTTGTTGTCGGGCAGCAGTTCCCAGTTGCGGTTGTCGGTGCTGGCCACGGTGCCGGTGCGCATGATGCGTTTGAGCTCGGCCGGGGGGACACCGGTCACGTCGGCCACGGCGGCTTCCAGCGCCAGCTGGATCTCGGCCAGTGCCGGGATCGGCACCCACAGCGGCAGCTCTTCGTCGAGCACATGGTCTTCGCGCACATAGGCGTGGGCCAGCACGTAGTCGCCCAGCTGCTGGCTGGTGCGCAGGCCGGCGCAGTGGCCGAGCATGAGCCAGGCGTGCGGGCGCAGCACGGCAATGTGGTCGGTGATGGTCTTGGCGTTGGCCGGGCCCACGCCGATGTTGACCATGGTGATGCCGCTGCGGTCGGCGCGCATGAGGTGGTAGCCGGGCATCTGCGGCAGGCGCGGCGGTGGGTGGCCGAGCTCGTCACCGGCTTCGGCGCTCAGGCCGGCGCGGCGCATCACCACGTTGCCGGGCTCCACAAAGGCCACGTACTCGCTGTCGGGCTTGGCCATCTCGGCGTGGCCGAGCTTGATGAACTCGTCGATGTAGAACTGGTAGTTGGTGAACAGCACGAAGTTCTGGAACCACTCGGGCGCGGTGCCGGTGTAGTGGCGCAGGCGCTGCAGCGAGTAGTCCACGCGCGGCGCGGTGAACAGCGAGAGCGGGTGGGCTTCGCCAGGTTTGGGTTCGTGCGTGCCGTTGGCGATGCCGTCGTCCATGGCGGTGAGGTCGGGCAGATCGAACACGTCGCGCATGAAGGCCCGGCGCTCGGCGCTCAGGCTGCCTTCCACATGGTCGTGTTCGGCGAACGAAAAATGGATCGGGATCGGCTGCGTGCTGGTGCCCACCTCCAGCTCGCCGCCGTGGTTGGCCAGCAGCAGGCGGAATTGCTCCAGGTAGTAGTCGCTGTAGAGGTCGGGGCGGGTGAGCGTGGTCTCGAAGCGGCCGGGGCCGGCCACGAAGCCGTAGCTCAGGCGGTTCAGCGGCGGCTGGCTGCTGCCCTGGCGCGACACGCTGTGGGTGTGCAGCCGCACATAGGGGTAGCAGGCGCGCACGCGGGCGCGGGTGAAGTCACCACCGCCCACAAAGTCGCGCATGGCCTGGCGCAAAAATTCCACGTTGTCGTGGTAGATGCGTTGCACCTGGCGCAGGGCAGCGGCGGGGTCGTTCAAGAAAATCGGAGCGGTAAAGTCGGGTGTCTTGTGCATGGGCTTATTGTGGCGCTGCACCGTTGACACCGCATGACACGATGAGCTTTGCCCCACCCGACCTGCCCCAGGCCGCTGCCGCGCTGGCCGCTGCGTTGGGCTGCGGCCTGCTGATCGGCGTGGAGCGGGAGCGCCGCAAGGGTGAGGGGCCAGGCAGGGCGCTGGCCGGGTTGCGCACCTTTGCCCTGACCTGCGTCACCGGTGCGGCGGCCGCGCTCACGCAGATCGATGGCCTGATCGTGGCGGGTGCGTTGTTCGTGGCCGCACTCACCGTGGTGGCCTACTTGCGCGACCGCTCCGACGATCCGGGCGTGACCACCGAGGTGGCCTTGCTGCTCACCTACCTGATCGGTGTGCTCTGCAGCTGGAGCCTGCCGCTGGCCGCGGGCCTGGCGGTGGGGCTTACCGCCCTGCTGGCCGGGCGCGAGCGCCTGCACGGGTTTGCGCGCCACTGGCTGCTGCCGGCCGAGGTGCGGGACGGCATTGTGCTGGCGGCGCTGGTGCTGCTCGCCCTGCCGCTGGTGCCCGACCGACCGCTGTGGGGCAACACGCTCAACCCGCATGTCATCGTGCAGCTGCTGGCCTTGTTGCTGGGCGTGCAGGCCGCTGCCCACCTCGCGCGCCGGCTGCTGCAGGCGCGCCACGCGGTGGCGCTCTCGGCGCTGGCCTCGGGCTTTGTGTCGAGCACGGCGACCATAGCCACGCTGGGGCTGGCGGTGCGCGAAGGCCGCAGCGGTGCGCGCCTCATGGCCGGTGGTGGTTTGCTCAGCTGCGTGTCGACGCTGTTGCAGTTGCTGCTGGTGGCCGCTGCGGTGCAGCCGGCGTGGCTGGCTCACCTCGTGGGGCCAGCGCTGGCGGGTGGCGCCGTGGCCCTGCTGTGGGGCATGTGGCTGGTGCGCGGCGCGCCTTCAGAGGCTGCACCCATGACCGCAGAAAAAGGCGAGAGCATGTTCAGCCTGAAAGGCGCCGCTGCGGTGGCTGCTTTGTTGGCCGGCATTCAGGCGTTGGTGCAGGCGCTCACGCTGTGGCTCGGTGAGTCCGGCCTGATCGTGGGCAGTCTGCTGGGCGCGCTGGCCGACCTGCATTCAGCTCTGGCGGCGGTGTTCACTTGGGGGCCGCCCGCGCCCATCGGGCATCAGGCCGTGATGGGCGCGCTGGCGGTGCACTCGCTGAGCAAGAGCGTGACGGCCGCGCTGGTGGGTGGGCGAACCTATGCGCTGTGGTTGCTGCCCGGGTTGTGGGGGCACACGGTGCTGGTGATGGGGTTGCTCTGGGCGTTTTGAAAGAGTGGTTCACGCGCAGAGATGGGCGACCCCTTCGACAGGCTCAGGGTGAACGGCTTCTTGTTCAGCTCTTGACGGCGTCTCGCATCGTCACGAACTCTTCGGCGGCCGTGGGATGGATGCCGATGGTGCTGTCGAACACCGCCTTGGTGGCACCCGCCTTCATGGCCACGGCAAACCCCTGCACGATCTCGCCCGCCTCGGCGCCCACCATGTGCAGGCCCACCACGCGGTCGCTCGCGGTGTCCACCACCAGCTTCATGAGCGTGCGCTCGGTGCTGCCCGAGAGCGTGTGCTTGAGCGCCTTGAACTCGCTACGGAAGATGGTGATGGCGCCAAACTTTTCGCGCGCCGCTTGTTCGCTCAAGCCTACGGTGCCGATGCTCGGGTGGGTGAACACGGCGGTGGGGATGAACTCGTAGCTCATGTCGCGCGGCGGTTTGCCGGCGGCGGGGCCAAACAGCTGGTCCACCACCACCATGGCTTCGCCGAGCGCCACCGGTGTGAGCTGCACGCGGTTGGTCACGTCGCCCACGGCGAAGATCGAGGGCACGTTGGTGCGGTAGTGCGCGTCCACCACCACCTCGCCCTGCGCGCCCTGGGCAACGCCCACCGCCTCAAGACCGAGGTCTTTCACGTTGGGCACACGCCCAGTGGCGTAGAGCACCGCGTCGGCCATCACCACGCCCCCGCCTTCGCACTCCACGCGCAGGCCGTCGGCGGTTTTTCGTATGTCGACCACGTCGGCGTTCAGGCGCAGGTCCACACCGGCTTTGCGCATCTCGCCCGCCACAAAGTGGCGGATCTCGTCATCGAAGCCGCGCAGGATCTGTTCGCCCCGGTAGAGCTGGGTGACTTTCGAGCCCAGGCCGTTGAAGATCGAGGCGAACTCGCTGGCGATGTAGCCGCCGCCCACCACCAGCAGGCGCTGGGGAAAGGGCTCCAGGTCGAAGATGTCGTTGGAGGTGATGGCGTGTTCGCGCCCCACAAAATGCGGCACGTGCGGTGTGCCGCCGGTGGCGATCAGGATGTGTTTCGCGGTGAAGGCCTGGTGGCCCGCAGAGCCATCGGCGTTGAGCGTGGCCAGGGCGATGCCGTGCGGGCCGGTGATGCGCGCGAAGGCGTCGAACACGGTGACGCCCGAGCCGCGCAACAGGTTGCCGTAGACGCCATTGAGGCGCGTGATCTCTTTCGCGCGGTTGGCTTTGAGGGTGCTCCAGTTCAGTGTGGGCTTTTCACCCTCCCAGCCGAAGCCGTGTGATTCCTCAAAGCCCTCGCCGTAGTGCGCCGCGTAGCTGTAGAGCTTTTTGGGGATGCAGCCCACGTTCACGCAGGTGCCGCCCAGGCCGTCGGTGCCCAGCACCTCGGCCAGCGCCACGCGCGCGCCGCGTTGTGCCGCCATGCGCGCGGCGCGCACGCCGCCGCTGCCACCGCCGATCACGAAAAGGTCAAAGTCAAAAGTTGGGTTGGTCATGGTGTGTTCCCGGGCGCAAAGCCCTTGAGATCCTGGCGGATGAAATCGATGAAGGCCCGCGTGCGCGTGGGCAGCAGGCGGGCGTGGGGGTAGACCACGTGGATCGGGCGGGGCACGTCCTCAAAGGCTTCCAGCACGGTTTGCAAGGCCCCGGTTTTCAGCAACGGGGCCACCTGGTACCAGAGGAACTGGCCGAAACCTGCGCCCGCTGCACAGGCCTGCACAGCGGGCGCAATGTGATTGAACTCCAGGTTGCCATTCACGCTGAGCCGCAGGGTCTTGTGGCCGTCGCGAAACGCGCCCCAGGTGGGTGAGTGGCCGACCACGCGCACGCAGTTGGCTTTGAGCAAATCGTTGGGGTGTGCCGGGTGGCCATGGTCGCGCAGAAACGCCGGGCTGGCCACCACCACATGGCGCATCTCGCCCAGCGGCAGTGCGACCAGGCTGGAGTCTTCCAGGCGGCCGATGCGGATGCCCACATCGATGCCTTCTTCGAGCAGGTTCACCACCCGGTCCATGAGCATCAGGCGGCAGCGCATCTGGCGGTGGTGCTGCGCAAATCGCGTGACGATGGGCGCCACATGCATCTGGCCAAACAGCACCGGCGCCGTGATGGTGAGCAGGCCCGTGGGTTCGGTGGCATCGTCTTTCAGGTCGGCCTCGGCGTCGTTCACTGCCGCCAGCAACTGCCGGCAACGCTCCAGGTGGCGCCGGCCTTCTTCGGTGAGCGAAATGCGGCGTGTGGGGCGGTTGAACAGGCGCACGCCGAGGTCGGCCTCGTAGGCCGCAAGCAAACGCACCACCGCCGGCAACGAAGCGCCCATGGCCCACGCCGCCGCCGTGAGGCTGCCGGCGTCGGCGATCTGCACAAAGGTGTCCATGGCGCGGAACTTGTCCATGCGTCATTAAACCGATTTTCGGATCAGTGATGTGTGGTGAAGGGTATTTGTGAATCTGGCTGCAGCAAACAAGATGGCGGCCTCACTGTTCAGGAACCACCATGACACCCACCCTTCAGCTCTACCGCAACGCCGTCTCGGGCCACTGCCACCGCGTTGAACTCTTTCTCTCGCTGCTCGGCCTGCCGTTTGACAGCATCGACGTGGACCTCGCGGCAAAAGCCCACAAGCTGCCCGCGTTTCTGGCCATGAACCCGCTGGGTCAGGTGCCGGTGCTGCGCGATGGGGACCTGACGCTGGCCGATTCCAACGCCATCCTGGTCTACCTGGAAGGCCGCCACGCACCCGGCGAGTGGCTGCCGCGCGACCCGGTGGGCGCGGCGCGTGTGCAGCGCTGGCTCTCGCTGGCCGCCGGACCGCTGGCCTTCGGCCCATCGGCTGCGCGCGTCGTGCAGCTCTTCAAGCTGCCCACCGACCCGAGCGATGCCATCGCGCGTGCCGAGGGCTTGTTGCAGTTCACGGAGTCGGAGCTGGGTCGAACCCCGTTTCTCGTGGGCGAACGCGCCACACTGGCCGACGTGGCGCACTACGCCTACGTGGCGCGCGCGCCCGAGGGTCTCGTGTCGCTGCAGCCCTATCCGGCCATCCGCGCCTGGCTCGCGCGCATCGAAGCGCTGCCGGGGTTTGTGCCCATGCTGAAGCTGCCGATCGGGCTGGCGGAATGACCGCCTTCCACGCCGGAGAGCAGGCCCTGCAGGCGCGCGTGGGCGTGCAGGCGCAGATGGCGCAGATCGGCCCGCGCGTGATGCGCGACCACATGCCCGACCAGCACCGCGAGTTCTTCGGCCTGCTGCCTTTTGTGGTGGTGGGCAGCATGGACACCCAGGGACAGCCTTGGGCCAGCGTGCTCGCGGGTGCGCCGGGCTTCATGCACGCGCCCGATCCCACGCACCTGCACATCCACGCGCAGCCGTTGCCGCACGACCCCCTGCAACGCACGCTGCACGAAGGCGCCGCGCTGGGCCTGCTCGGCATGCAGCCGCACACGCGGCGGCGCAACCGCATGAACGGCACGGCGCACCTGCAAGACGGTGCGCTGGTGGTCGAGGTGGGGCAGAGCTTTGGCAACTGTCCCAAGTACATCCAGGCGCGTGAACCGTCGTGGACGCCGGACGCGTCTGCCACTCAAGTGATTCACCAGGGGGCGGCGCTGGACGAAGCCGCGCGCGACATGATCCGCACGGCCGACACCTTCTTTATCGCCACCGCCCACCCCCAAGCCGCTGCAGCGACCGAGGCGCGCCATGGGGTGGACGTGTCGCACCGCGGCGGCGCACCGGGGTTTGTGAAAGTCGAAGGCCACCGCCTCACCGTGCCCGACTTCGTGGGCAACCAGTTTTTCAACACGCTGGGCAACATCGCGGTGCATCCGCTGGCGGGTCTGCTGTTCATGGACTTCGAGCGCGGCGACCGGCTCTACCTGGCGGCGCGCGCCAGCGTGGTGTGGGACGGTGCCGAGCTCGCCAGCTTTGCGGGTGCGCAGCGCCTGCTGCGGATGGAGGTCACGCAGGTGGTCCACGTGCAAGGCGGCCTGCCGCTGCGCTGGGGGCCGGCCGAGCGATCGCCGCACCTCGCCGGCACGGGTTATTGGCCATCCCGATAATCGTTGGATGACGTTTGCCCCACCGCCCAAACCCTCCCCAAAACCCGCTGGCATGGCGGTGGTGATCGGCGGCACAGGCGGTATTGGCGCAGCGCTGGTGGCCGGTTTGCAGGCGCAAGGTTTTGAGGTGCTGGCACTGGGCCGGCGCACGCAGCCCGCGCTGGATTACACCGATGAAGCAACGGTGGCCGCCTGTGCACAGCACGTGGCCGCGCGCTTGGTTGAGACGGACTTGCCGCTGGTGCGCCTGATCGTGGCCACCGGCTTCTTGCATGGCCAAACGGCGGGTGGCCATAACGCCGAGCCCGAGCGTTCATGGCAACACCTGAACGCCGATGCGCTGCAACACAACTTCCTGATCAACGCGATCGGCCCGGCGCTGGTGGTGCGCCACTTTCTGCCGCTGCTGCCCAGACAGGGCTGCTGCGTGGCGGCCTTTCTCTCGGCGCGCGTGGGCAGCATCGGCGACAACGCGCTCGGCGGCTGGTACGCCTACCGCGCGTCCAAAGCCGCGCTCAACCAGTTGGTGCACACCTCGGCCATTGAACTGGCGCGTCGCAACAAGGAAGCGCTGTGTGTGGTGCTGCACCCCGGCACGGTGGACACCAGGCTCTCCAAGCCGTTTGCCAAGACGGGGCTGCAGGTGCGGCCGGCCGACGAAGCGGCGAGCGATCTGCTGGCGGTCATCGACGCGCTGCCCGCGGGCAGCAGCGGGCAGTTCTTTGATCACAAGGGGTTGGCCATCCCCTGGTAGCGGTCAGTACGTGTAGACGCCGCGCCCGGTCTTGCGGCCGAGCCAGCCCGCAGCCACCATTTCCTTGAGCAGCGGCGCCGGGCGGTACTTGCTGTCGTTGTACTCGGCCACGTAGACGTTCATCACGGCCAGGCACACGTCCAGGCCGATCATGTCGGCCAGCGCGAGCGGGCCGATGGGCTGGTTGGTGCCGAGCTTCATGCCGGCGTCGATGTCTTCCGGCGTGGCCAGGCCTTCGGCCAGCACGAAGAAGGCCTCGTTGATCATGGGCACCAGGATGCGGTTGACCACAAAGCCGGGCGCGTTCTTCACCGTGATCGGCGTTTTGCCCAGCGCCAGCGCCAGGGCTTTCACGGCGTCGTGCGTGGCGTCGCTGGTCTGCAGGCCGCGGATGATCTCCACCAGCGCCATCATGGGCACCGGGTTGAAGAAGTGCATGCCGATGAAGCGGTCAGGGCGCTTCGTGGCCGCGGCCAGCTTGGTGATGCTGATCGAACTGGTGTTGGTGGCCACGATCACGTCGTCGGCCAGCAGGCCATCGAGCTGCTGCAGGATCTTGACCTTCAGGCCTTCGCTTTCGGTCGCTGCCTCGATCACGAGTTGCGCACCCTTGAGATCGTCGTAGTTCGTCGAACCCGTGATGAGCGCGAGCGCCTTGTCCTTGTCGGCGGCGGTGATCTTTTCTTTCTTGATCAAGCGGTCCAGGCTGCCGGCCACGGTGGCCAGGCCCTTGTCGACCGCGGCCTGCGCGATGTCGACCATGACCACGCGGATGCCGCTGGTGGCGCAGGCCTGCGCGATGCCGTTGCCCATGGTGCCCGAGCCGATGATGCCGACGGTTTGAATGCTGTGCATGTTGCTGGTTCTCCTGCAGATGTTGGTGTGGTGGGTTGGGGGTTTTCCCTGCGTCGCGGGGGCGTCGGCGGGGTGGTTTTCTTAGGCGCCACTGCCTACTGGCGCGCAGACCCCTGTGCTAACTTGCCCGGTGATTGTCGCGCACGGTTTGCGGTGCGCCACACACGACGGAGACACCCCATGTTCGACTACATCATCGTTGGCGGCGGATCGGCTGGCAGCGTGCTCGCCGGCCGCCTGAGCGAAGACCCGGCCATCCGCGTGGCCCTCATCGAGGCCGGCCCGCCCGACAGCAGCGTGCTGATCCATTGCCCGGCGGGTCTCGCCGTGATGGCCAAGTTCGAGCTCAACGGCTGGGGCTACAACACCACGCCTCAACCCGGGCTGAACGGCCGGCGCGGTTACCAGCCGCGCGGCAAGGTGCTGGGCGGCTCCAGTTCGATCAACGCCATGATTTATGCGCGTGGCCATGCCCACGACTACGACGGCTGGGCCGCCCAGGGCAACCCGGGCTGGTCGTATGCCGATGTGTTGCCGTACTTCAAACGCGCCGAACACAACGAACGTGGCGCCGACGCACTGCACGGCGAGGGCGGCCCGCTCAATGTGATGGACCTCCGAAGTCCCAACCCCTTCCTCGCCTCGTTCATCGAAGCCGGGCAGCAGGCGGGCCACCCGCACAACACCGACTTCAACGGCGCCGAGCAAGAGGGCGTGGGCGCTTACCAGGTCACGCACAAGAACGGCGAGCGCTTCAGCGCCGCCAAGGCCTACCTCACGCCGCACTTGCAACGGCCCAACCTGCAGGTGGTCACGAACGCGCTGACCACGCGCGTGGTGATGGACACCACACAAAGCCCGCCGCGCGCGGTGGCGGTGGAATACCGTGGCCACGGCGGGCGTGGGCCCATGCAGACCCTGCGGCTCAAAGACGGTGGCGAGGTGGTGCTGAGCGCCGGCGCCTTCGGTTCGCCACAGCTCCTCATGCTCTCGGGCGTGGGCCCGGCGGCGCACCTGCAGGAACACGGCATCACGCCGGTGCTGGACCTGCCCGGCGTGGGCGCGAACCTGCACGACCATGTGGACGTGGTGATCGTGGTCAACGCACCCAAGGTCACAGACCTGCTCGGTCTCACGCCCAGTGGCTTGCTGAAGGCCGTGCGCGGCATCTTCGAGTGGCGACGCCAGCGCAGCGGCATGCTCACCACCAACTTTGCCGAGGCCGGCGGCTTCATCAAGAGTTCGCCCAGTGAGCCCATTCCCGATTTGCAGCTGCACTTTGTCGTGGGCAAGCTGGTGGACCATGGGCGCAAGTCGGTGCTGGGCAACGGGTATTCGTGCCATGTGTGCCTGCTGCGCCCGAAGAGCCGGGGCAGTCTGCGCCTGGCCAGCGCCGACCCGCAGGTGGCGCCCCTGATCGATCCCGCGTTCCTGCAAGACCCCGACGACACCGCCCGCCTGGTGCGCGGCTTCAAGGTCATGCGAGCGCTGCTGCAGCAGAACGCGCTCACGCGCCATGGCGGCACCGAATCGTCCACCTCCTCACTGGTGCAGAGCGATGCGCAGATCGAGCAGTTCGTGCGCAACCACGCCGACACCATCTACCACCCGGTGGGCACCTGCCGCATGGGACCCGATACCGGCCCGGGTGCCATGGACGTGGTGGATGCGCGCCTGCGCGTGCACGGCGTGGCGGGGTTGCGGGTGGTGGATGCGTCGGTCATGCCCAGCGTGGTCGGTGGCAACACCAACGCGCCGGTGATCATGATGGCCGAGAAGGCCGTCGATATGATGCTCGACGACCGCCTCGCCACCTCACTTCCCACGGAGCAAGACCATGATCCTCGAACACGCCGACATCCGCATCGATCCCCTCAAGAGCTCGGCGTTTGAAGAAGCCATCCTGCGTGGCGTGACCACTGTCGTTGCGCAAGCGAAAGGCTTCAAGGGCTACAAGGTCAACCGCAGCATCGAGACCCCGGGCCGCTACCTGCTGATGATTTACTGGGACACGCTGGAAGACCACACCGTGGGTTTTCGCGGCTCCGACCTGTTTCCCCAGTGGCGCGCCATCGTCGGCCCGTTCTTCGCCCAACCACCCGTGGTCGAGCACCTCGAGCTCGTGGGCAAGAGCTGATCAGTTCTTGCGCATGAGGGTGGATTTGCCGAACAGGCTTTCGATCAGGTCAACCGCCAGTTCCGCCGTCCGGTTGCGCACATCGAGTGCCGGGTTGAGTTCCATCACGTCCATGGACGCCAGCCGCCCGGTGTCGGCGATCATTTCCATGCACAGCTGCGCCTCGCGGTAGGTGGGGCCGCCGGGCACGGTGGTGCCCACGCCGGGGGCAATGTCGGGGTCGAGAAAATCCACGTCGAAGCTCACGTGCAGGTGGGTGTTGTCGTCCATGCCCGCGAGCGCCTGCTGCATGGTGTGGCGCATGCCCATCTCGTCGATGTAGCGCATGTCGAACACCTCCAGTCCGGCCTCGTGCACCAGGCGCTTTTCGCCCGCGTCCACGCTGCGGATGCCGATCTGGCGCACCACGCTCGCGTCAATGGCCGGCGTGGTGCCCCCAATGCCGGTGAGCACCGCCGGCCCGTGCCCGCACAACAGCGCCACCGGCATGCCGTGGATGTTGCCGCTGGGCGTGAGGGCGGCGGTGTTGTAGTCGGCGTGGGCGTCGAGCCAGAGCACACGCAGCTGTTTGCCGGTGTCCCGGCAGTGCCGCGCCGCCGCGCTGATGGAGCCCAGGCCCAGGCAGTGGTCGCCGCCGAGCACGATGGGCAGGCGGCCCAGCGCCAGCTCGGCGTGCACCGCGTGGTGCAGGGTTTCGTTCCATGCCACCACCTCGGGTAGGTGGCGAAAGCCGTCGATGGGCGGCTGCCACGGGTTGGGCGGACCGCTCAGGTTGCCGCGGTCGATCACATTCAGGCCATGGCCTTCGAGCACGCTGGCGAGATTGGCCACGCGCAGGGCTTCAGGGCCCATGGAGGCGCCGCGCGCGCCCGCGCCGATGTCGGTGGGCACGCCGATGAGGCTGATGTTTTTCTGCATGGCGCGATTGTCCCCCGAGAAGGGCCGCCGTGGCCCGTGAACGACAATGCAGGCCTCCTGTGTTCCTGCCCCTTTCCATCACGCCGGCCAAGCGCGGCGGCTGTCTGCCATGCCCTCCCAAGATCCTTCCCTGTGGACCCCCTGCGGCTTTGACCACCTGACGCGCAACCCGCGCGGCTGGCTGGTGCCGACCGACGACTACTGGCGCCTGTGGCTGCAGCGCCCCGAGCTGGCGCTGGTGGAAGAGTCGTGCGCGGCCGAGCGTGCGCTGCACGCCTCGCTCATGGACGCGCCGGCGCGCGCCGTGGCGCCGCGCGAACTCGATGCGTTTGAAGACGCCGATGCGCGCGCCAACCACCGCCTGTTCCTGGGCTTCCGCGACGCGGTGATCGCGGCCGGCTCGCTGGAAGCGGCCTACGCCGGCTTCTTCAAGGCCGGCTCGGTGCAGATCCCGCCGCTGTTCCTCGACCTCGTGGTGCAGGCGCTGGTGTGCAACCTGCTGGATGGCGTGGACGACGCCTGGCAGTGGCGCGCGGCCGAGATGCTGTTTCGCCGCCAGCGCGTGCGCGTGCAAGAGGGGCGCGTGCTCAGCGGCGACAGCGATGTGCTGGACATGCTCAATGAGACCGGTGGCCTGGGCGCGGTGGGCCGGCTGCTCATGCAGAGCGGCGCCACGGTACCCGAGGTGCAGATCGAGGTGCTGGGCGACGACAACGCGGCGCGCTACCTGAAGAGCCGCGCGGGCAACGGGCGCTTCAACTTCGTGCTCGACCTCACCCACGAAATCCAGCGCGAACTCTCGCACGGTCTCACGCTCACCATGACGCGTTCACAGTCGGGACTGAAGGCGCTGGCCCAGGTGCTGCAGCGCTGGGTGCGGCACTTCCACGGTGTGGCGGTGCAGGTGCAGCCCGAGGCGCGGGTGGATGACCAGGCCTGGCGCTGGCACCTGGGGCTGGACGCCGAGTCCACCGCCTTGCTCAACGACCTGTACCGGGGCGCGGAAGTGGCGCCAGAGCGGCAGCAACGCCTGATCAGCCTCTTTCGCCTCACCTTTGACGACCCGCAGGACATGCAGGCCGATGTGCGCGGCAAGCCGGTCTACCTGGGTCTGGCCATGAACGCCGAAGGCCTGCTGAAGATCAAGCCGCAGAACCTGCTGCTCAATCTGCCGCTGGCACGTTCGATCTAGATCCCCACCACCGCCAACGCGCCCGGCATCACGCTCAGGTTCAGCTGGCGGGCATACCCCAGAAACTCGCCGTCGGCTGCCAGCGGCAGGTCGGTGTGGCTGCTCAGGGTCATGGTCTCGAACGCCCGGGTGCTGATGTAGGGATGGCCCAGGTGCGTGCCGGTGAGCAGGCGCGGCAGCATCGCCAGCGCACTCAGACGGCCAAATGGCCCAGCCAGCAGCAGGTTGAGCAGGCCATCGTTGGTGCGGGCGGCTGGTGTGGCCGGCATGCCGCCGCCGAAGGTGCTGGTGTTCAGGCTGGAGACGAACAGCGCCGGGCCGCTGTGCAGGTGCTTGCCGTTGGCCGAGACGTCCAGTGTCCAGGTTTGCAGATGCGCCAGTTCCGTCAGGGTGGCCCACAGGTAGCGCGGCAGCCCGCGCAGCCATTGAGGTCCGTTGAGGGTGCGCATCACCACGGCGGAGTCGAACCCGGCGGTGAAGCTGGAGAGAAAGACGGTCCGGAATTCACGGCCCTTCGGGTCGCGCCACTGGGCGCAGCCCACGTCCATCGGACGCGTTTCGGCATTCAGGGCGTGCACCAGCGCCGCCAGCGGTTTGCGGCGGTGCATGCCGAGCGAGCGGGCAATGTCGTTGCCGCTGCCCAAGGGGACCACGCCGAGTTCGAGTCGCCGCTCCAGCAGCACCGGCAACCAGCGGTTGAGCGTGCCGTCGCCGCCCACCGCCACCACGCGGCTGCCCTCGGGCAGTTTCTGCAGCAGCGCCAGCGCGTCCACCAGATCGCGCGGTGCGTGCAGCACCGCATCGGGCGGCAGGGCTGCCTGCAGCGTGGGCAGCAAGGTCGCCGCCCGTCCACCTCGGGCGTGCGGGTTGAGCAGCACGCAGCGCTGCGGGCTGGCTTTCAAACGGCGCTCACATGTTGCGCCGGTACTGGCCACCCACCTCGAACAGCGCCGAGGTGATCTGGCCCAGCGAACACACGCGAACCGCGTCCATCAGCACCTCGAATACGTTGCTGTTCTCGATCACGGCCTGCTTCAGGCGTTGCAGCATGGCGGGCGATTCACCGGCATGCAGTGCGTGGAATTCGCCCAGGCGCTTGAGCTGGCTCTGTTTTTCTTCGTCGGTGGAGCGGGCCAGTTCCAGCGTTTCGGGGGTGGGGTCGCCGTGCGGGTTGCGGAAGGTGTTCACGCCCACGATCGGGTATTCGCCCGTGTGCTTGAGCATCTCGTAGTGCATGGACTCGTCCTGGATCTTGCCGCGCTGGTAGCCGGTTTCCATGGCGCCCAGCACGCCGCCGCGCTCGGCGATCTTTTCGAACTCCTGCAGCACCGCTTCTTCCACCAGCTCGGTGAGCTCGTCGATGATGAAGGCGCCCTGGTTGGGGTTCTCGTTCTTGGCCAGGCCCCACTCGCGGTTGATGATGAGCTGGATCGCCATGGCGCGGCGCACGCTCTCTTCGGTCGGCGTGGTGATGGCTTCGTCGAACGCGTTGGTGTGCAGGCTGTTGCAGTTGTCGTAGATCGCGATCAGCGCCTGCAAGGTGGTGCGGATGTCGTTGAACTGGATCTCCTGCGCGTGCAGGCTGCGGCCGCTGGTCTGCACGTGGTATTTGAGCTTCTGGCTGCGCTCGTTGGCGCCATAGCGGTCGCGCATGGCCACCGCCCAGATGCGCCGGGCCACGCGGCCGAGCACGGTGTACTCCGGGTCCATGCCGTTGCTGAAAAAGAAGGAGAGGTTGGGCGCGAAGTCGTCGATGTGCATGCCGCGCGCCAGGTACGCTTCCACGAACGTGAAGCCGTTGGAGAGCGTGAACGCGAGCTGGCTGATCGGGTTGGCACCGGCCTCGGCGATGTGATACCCGGAGATCGAGACCGAGTAGAAGTTGCGCACGTCGTGGTGCACGAAGTACTCGGCGATGTCGCCCATCACCTTCAACGAAAACTCGGTCGAGAAAATGCAGGTGTTCTGTCCCTGGTCTTCCTTCAGGATGTCGGCCTGCACCGTGCCGCGCACGTTGGCCAGCACCCATTCGCGGATTTTCGCGGCCTCGGTGTCGGTGGGCTGGCGGCCATTCTCGGCTTCGAACTTTTCCAGGTTCTGGTCGATGGCGGTGTTCATGAACATCGCCAGGATCGAGGGCGCCGGGCCGTTGATGGTCATGGAGACCGAGGTGGCCGGATGGCACAGGTCGAAGCCGCTGTAGAGCACCTTCATGTCGTCCAGCGTGGCGATGCTCACACCCGAGTTGCCCACCTTGCCGTAGATGTCCGGCCGAGGGTCGGGGTCGTTGCCGTAGAGCGTGACCGAGTCGAAGGCGGTGGACAGGCGCTTGGCCGGTGTGCCAGCCGAGAGCAGCTTGAAGCGCGTGTTGGTGCGGAAGGCGTCGCCTTCGCCGGCGAACATGCGGGTGGGGTCCTCGCCTTCGCGCTTGAAGGCGAAAGTGCCAGCGGTGTAAGGGAAGCTGCCGGGCACGTTGTCCAGCATCAGCCACTTCAGGATTTCACCGTGGTCTTCGTACTTCGGCAGCGCCACCTTGCGGATGACCGTGCCCGACAGGCTCTTGGTGGTCAGCGCGGTGCGGATTTCCTTGTCGCGGATCTTCACCACGTACTCGTCGCCGGCGTAGGCCTTCTGCATGTCGGGCCATTGCACCAGCAGCTTGCGCGCGGCCGGGTCCTGGTCCAGCTCGCGCACCTGGGCGAGGTCGATCACGGCTTCGGCAGCGCGCGAGCGCTCGGGCTTTTCCACGCGCAGCATGCTGGCACTGGCCATGAGCTGCTGGATCTCGCGCGCCAGGCGCGCCTGCTCGATCGCCTTCTTTTTGTAGCCACGCACGGTGTCGCTGATTTCGGCGAGGTAACGCGTGCGAGCGGGCGGGACGATGGGCGTCTGGTTGGTGCTGTGGCGCACCTTCACCAGTGGCAGCCGGCCCTCTTTCATTGGCAGGCCGAGTTCAACCAGCTTCGCCTTGAGGCCCTGGTACAGCGCGGTCACACCGTCGTCGTTGAAGCGCGCGGCCATGGTGCCGAACACCGGCATCTGGTCGGGCGGCGTGCTCCAGGCTTCCTGGTTGCGCTGCACCTGCTTGGCCACATCACGCAGGGCATCGAGCGAGCCCTTGCGGTCGAACTTGTTGATCGCCACAAACGCGGCGAAGTCGAGCATGTCGATCTTCTCCAGCTGGCTCGCCGCACCGAACTCGGGCGTCATCACGTACATGGGCACATCCACATGCGGAACGATGGCCGCGTCGCCCTGGCCGATGCCCGAGGTTTCGACCACGATCAGGTCGAAGCCGGCGCACTTGCAGGCCGCGATCACGTCGGGCAGGGCCGCGCTGATCTCGCTGCCGAAATCGCGCGTGGCGAGCGAACGCATGTAGACGCGCTGACCCTGACTCCACGGATTGATGGCGTTCATGCGGATGCGGTCGCCCAACAAGGCACCACCGCTCTTGCGGCGCGAAGGGTCGATGCTGATCACCGCCACGCGCAGGCGGTCGTCCTGGTCCAGGCGCAGGCGGCGGATGAGTTCGTCGGTGAGCGAGGACTTGCCGGCGCCGCCTGTGCCAGTGATGCCGAGCACGGGGACCTTTTTCGTCTTCGCCTGCTCGCGCAAGGCGCTCACGATGGCTGCATCGGCATTTCCGTTTTCCAGCACCGTGATGAGCTGGGCCAGCGCGCGCCAGTTCATCTCGCCCTGGCCTTCAATGGCTGCGAGCGACGTGGGCGCGAACGGACTCAGGTCGCGGTCGCAGCGCATCACCATCTCGCCGATCATGCCGGCCAGACCCATCTTCTGCCCGTCTTCGGGGCTGTAGATGCGCGTCACGCCATAGGCCTGCAGCTCGCGGATTTCGCTCGGCACGATCACGCCCCCACCGCCGCCAAACACCTGGATGTGCTCGCCGCCCCGGCTCTTGAGCAGATCCACCATGTACTTGAAGTACTCCACGTGGCCGCCCTGGTAGGAGCTGATGGCAATGCCCTGCGCGTCTTCCTGCAGCGCGGCGGTGACGACCTCGTCCACCGAGCGGTTGTGGCCCAGGTGGATCACCTCGGCGCCCATGCCCTGCAGGATGCGCCGCATGATGTTGATGGCCGCGTCGTGGCCATCGAACAGGCTGGCGGCGGTGACGAAACGCACCTTGTGCGTGGGGCGGTAGTTGGCCAGGGCCTGGTATTCGGCGGCGAGGTTGCTCATGGTGTCTCTCTCTGTCGGTCGGTGGCGAAAAACGGTGCCTTGGAAAACGGGTGCTTGCCTTCAGGCGATCTTCAGCCCGCTCAGCTTCGGGTCTTCGGGGGGAAAGCGCAAGTCCAGTGCCTGGAGCGTGTCGCGCACGATGGTGGCGATCATCAAATTGCGGTGGGTCTTGCTGTTCGCAGGCACCACGGTCCACGGCGCCCAGGGGGTGCTGGTGGCGTTGAGAAACGCCTCATAAGCGCTTTGGTAGTCGTCCCACTGCTTGCGCACCTCCAGGTCGCCCAAGCTGAATTTCCAATGTTTTTCGGGGTCGTCCACGCGCTCCTGCAGGCGCTCGCGTTGTTCGTCCTTGCCGATGTGCAGCATGAACTTGAGGATCACCGTGCCGGTCTCGGCCAGCAGGCGTTCAAAGGCATTGATGTGTTCGTAGCGCTGCTGTGTCTGCTGCGGCGTGATCCAGCCGTTGACCGCCGGCACCAGCACGTCTTCGTAATGGCTGCGGTTGAAGACCATCACTTCGCCGGCGCCTGGGACCTTCTGGTGGATGCGCCACAAATAGTCGTGGTCGCGCTCGGCCTCGGTGGGTGCCTTCCAGCCCACGGTGTGCACGCCCAGCGGGCTGGTGCGTGCGAAAACGCCGCGCACCGTGCCGTCTTTGCCCGAGGTGTCTGTGCCTTGCAGCACCACCAGCAGCTTGTAGCGGCCGTCGGCGTAGAACAGGTTTTGCAGCGTGTCGAGTTCTTCGGCAAGCTTGGCAACAGCCGCCTGGTCGGCGGTTTTGTTGCCCAGCGAAAACGGCTTGGCGTCGGGCTTGAACGACTTGAGCGAGACCCCCTTGGGTTTCTTGCCGCCGTTGTCGGGCGCCACCTGCCAGTCTTGCCAGGGACTGCCCTCGCTGGCCAGGATGGCCCGCGCGGGAAAGGGCAGGGTGGCTTCGATCGGGCTGGGCATGGGGTGTCTCCGAGGGGTGCGCGGGGTCGGTGAGGCGAGCCGGATTGATTGACGTTTACGTAAACGTCATGTTACCGCGTCTGAACCAAAAAAGGGGCGCTTGCGCGCCCCTTTGGAACTCCAGATCGCTGTCCGCTGGATCAGCGGTAGAGCACTTCCGGCAGCCACAGACCAATGGCCGGGAACTGGTACAGCAGCACGATGGCCAGGATCTGGATGCCCATGAACGGCAGCATGCCGGCAAAGATCTGGTTCAGCGTCACATGCTTGGGCGCAACGCCTTTCAGGTAGAACGCGCTCATGGCCACCGGCGGGCTCAAGAAGGCGGTTTGCAGGTTCAGCGCCACCAGCAGGCCGAAGAACAGCGGGTCGACCCCGAAGTTGTCCAGCAGCGGGATGAAGATGGGCATGAAGATCACGATGATCTCGGTCCACTCCAGCGGCCAACCCAGGATGAAGATCAGCACCTGCGACATGATCAGGAACTCGGTCTTGGACAGGTTCATGCTCAGCACCCAGGTCTCGACCAGCTCCTGCCCGCCCAGCAGCGCAAACGCTGCCGAGAAGATGGCCGAGCCGACGAACAGCCAGCACACCATGGCGCTGGTCTTGGCGGTGAGGAACACGCTTTCCTTGACCACGTTGAAGGTGAGCTGTCGGTAGGCGGCAGCGAGCAGGAAACCGCCGAACGCGCCGACCGCCGCCGCTTCGGTGGGCGTGGCCAGGCCGAACACGATCGATCCCAGCACGGAGAGGATGAGCACCAGCAGCGGGAAGAAGCTGGAGAGCAGCATCTTGAAGACTTCGAGTCGGGTGAAGCTCAGGATGGCGTAGAAGATCACCATGGCCAGCGCGCCCACAGCCAGGCCGATCCAGAAGCTCATGGATGCGGGTTTGGTGGTGGCTGCTGCCTCGGCGGGTTCGCCGTTGGCCGCTGCGGCGCCAGGTTCGGCCACCGCGTCGGCTGCCGGGCTGGCCGCGGCGGGTTCTTCTTCGGCTCCGGGCGGTTCTGCAACCGCGTCGGCCTCGGCCTCGGCCTCGGGTGGCTCGGCCACGGCGTCATCCGACGGGGGTTCGGCGAGACCACCTTCTTCAGAAGGTGGTTCTGCCAGGCCACCTTCGCTGGGGCTCTCGTCCACGTTGGAGCCTGCGCCCATGGGCTGCAGCTCTTCGTAGGTTTCCACCGGCACCACGGTGGTGGCGCTCTGGTAGCTGGTGATGGCCACGGCAGCAAACAGCACCGCTGGCAGCAGGGCAATGGCCAACTGGCCCAGCAGGTACTTGGTGGACACGTCCTGGTTGCGCCGGCCCTTGAGGGCCTGGATCAGTTTGGACACCGCCCAGCCGTCGCCGGTGGCGCCGATGGCCATCAGGGGCGGGGGCAGTGGCACGAAGCGCTGTGCGGCGGTCAGCGGTGGCGCCCAGTCCGGCTTGACCTTGGCCATGACGATCACGTACAGGATGTACAGACCTGCCAGCATGATGCCGGGGAAGAATGCACCGGCGTACAGCTGCACCACCGACACGCCGGCGGTGGCGCCGTACACGATCAGCAGCACCGACGGCGGGATCAGGATGCCCAGGCAGCCGCCGGCGGTGATGACGCCGGCCGACAGGCGCACGTCGTAGCCGGCGCGCAGCATTTGCGGCAAGGCCAGCAAACCCATGAGCGTGACGACCGCGCCCACAATGCCGGTGGCGGTGGCGAACACCGCGCAGGTGACCAGCGTGGCCACACCCAGCGAACCGGGCAGGCGGGCCAGCGCCAGGTGCAGGCTGCGGAACAGCTTGTCGATCAGGTTGGCGCGTTCCACGAGGTAGCCCATGAACACGAACAGCGGGATCGAGATGAGCACGTCGTTGCCCATCACCGAGAACGCCCGCTGCACCATCAGGTCCAGCGTTTGCTGCATCGCACCGGCGGCCGACTGGTCGCCCGAGTGGTAGGCAAAAAACGCGAACATCATGCCCATGCCCATCAGGGTGAAGGCGGTCGGGAAGCCCAGCATGATGGCCACGACCACCAGCGAGAGCATGAGCAGGCCGTAGTGGCCGTTGGTCATGGTGTCCACGCTGAACACCATGGTGAGCGCGGCGGCGCCGATGAGCGCCATCAGCGAGAAGCCGAACCAGAGTTCTTTGCGGATCTTCATTTCTGGCCGCCCTTCTGCGGGACGAGTTGGTCCAGGTCGGCGAGGTCTGCGTCTTTCACGTGCACCATTTCCTTGAGTTTTTCGACGTTGACTTCTTCCACGTCTTCTTCCCGCTTGGGCCATTCGCCCGTTTGCAGGCAGATCACGCAGCGGATGATTTCAACAATGCCCTGCAGCAGCAGGAAGGCGCCGGCAATCGGCACCACGAATTTGAACGGGTAGACCGGCAGCGGGTCGGCGTTGAAGGTTTGTTCGCGGATGGCGAGCGATTCGTTGGCAAAAAACCAGCCGGCGTAGGTGAGGGCGATGATGCCGGGCAGAAAGAAGACGATGTAGAGCGCGAGGTCCCAGCCGGCTTGTGTGCGAGGACTGAAAAAGCCGTAGAGCACGTCGCCGCGCACATGGCCACTTTTGGCCAGCGTGTAGGCGCCTGCGCTCATGAAGAGCACGCCGTACAACATGATCTGGGCATCCAGCACCCAGGCGTGGGGGTTGTTGAGCACGTAGCGGGAGAACACTTCCCAGGTGATCAACAGCGTGAGTCCGATGACGGTCCAGGCACAGGCCTTGCCGAACCAGGTCGACAGCCTGTCCACGGCCAGCAATAGTTTTTGCATGCGAATTTCCAGAAAAAGAAAAGGGGCGCCCGTGGGCGCCCCGAGTTCAGTGAAGCCCGATCAGGACTTCTTGGCACCCTTGCCAAAGTAGTGGTTGTACGCCATCTTGAAGTCGACCGTGTAGTCGTTCTGCCACTGGCCGGCGCGTTGGGCAAACGCCTTTTGCGAGTCCAGCACCTTCTTGAAGATGGCGTTGTCGCTGGCCTTCTTGGCGATGGTCTTGTCCCATGCGTCGAGCTGGGCACGCAGGATCGGGTCGGGGGTCTTGTAGAACTTCACGCCTTGTTTCTTCAGCTCGATGTAGTCCTGCGAGTTGCGCTGGATGGCTTTCCAGCTCATGTCGGCGCGGGCGGCCTGTGCTGCGTAGTCGACGATGGACTTCAGCTCGGCCGGCAGGGCGTTGAGCTTGGTCTTGTTGAACAGGATCTCGAACTGTTCGCCAGACTGGTGGAAGCTCTGCAGCATGCAGTTTTTCACCACGTCGGGGAAGCCCAGCAGGCGGTCGGACGATGCGTTGTTGAACTCGGCTGCGTCGATCAGGCCGCGGTCCAGCGCCGGCACGATTTCGCCACCGGGCAGCGGGTTGACGGCGGTGCCCATTTCAGTGAACACGTCCACCGCCAAGCCCACGGTGCGGAACTTCAGGCCCTTCATGTCGGCGACCTTGGCCACCGGCTTCTTGAACCAGCCCAGCGGCTGCGTGGGCATGGGGCCATACAGGTAAGAGGTCACGTCCAGGTTCAGGCTGGCGTAGATCTCTTCCAGCAGGGCCTTGCCGCCGCCGTAGTTGTGCCAGGCCAGGACCATGTTGGGGTCCATGCCGAACGCAGGGCCGGAACCCCACAGGGCCAGCGCCGAGTTCTTGCCGTAGTGGTAAGCCACCACGCCATGGCCACCGTCCAGCGTGCCCTTGGCCACCGCTTCGAGCAACTGGAACGCAGGCACCACAGAACCAGCAGGCAACACTTCAATCTTGAGCTTGCCGCCGGCCATGTCATTGACCTTCTTGGCGAAATCCTGGGCGTACTCGTGGAAGATGTCCTTGGAAGGCCAGGTGCTCTGGAAGCGCAGCGAAGTGGTCTGGGCGGTGGCGATCATCGGCACCGACATGGCGCCAGCCGCAACGGCCGCGCCCTTGAGCATGCCGCGGCGCGACGTCACGGTTTTCTTGTCTGACATGTGTTTGTCTCCAGTCTGGGTTGAGGGTTGTGCATCATGAGGCCCAGATCCCTTTTCATTCGGCAGGGTTTTCACCGACCATCATTTTTTCGACTTACGTTTGACCGGCGGCGACGAGAAAAACGCATACCAATCACCACGCGTCTAAGGGTTTGCATGCTAACCGTCGAGGCCCGATGTGGCCATTTTCGAGCCAATAGGCCGAACAGCGGTCGGGGTGTAAGTCCGGTGAAAGCTTGACTTTTGCCCAAGGTCCGCAATTTCGCGAATTCAGCGCAGCCGCTGCGCCAGTGGCATGCTACGAACCATGAAACCGATCCAGCTCTTCGATCCCGCTTCCAGCACGTACACCTATGTGCTGTTTGACCAGACCACGCGCGACGCGCTCATCATCGACCCGGTCGATGAACAGATCGAGCGCGACCTGGCCACGTTGCGCGAGTACGGCCTGAAACTGGTGTGGGCGGTGGAGACGCACGCACATGCCGACCACATCACCAGCGCCGGCAAACTGGCCGAGCTGGCGGGCGCCCGAACCGCAGCGCCCCTGGGTTGCGGCATCGGCACCGCGGGTGTTCAACTGGCGCACGGCGACACGCTCAGTTTTGGCGGCGAGGTGCTGCGTGCGCTGCACACGCCGGGCCACACCGCCGGCAGCATGAGCCTGGTCTGGCGCCACCACGTGTTCACCGGCGACACGCTGTTGATCGGCGGTTGCGGACGCACCGATTTCCAGTCGGGCAGTGCCAAAGACCTGTTCCACAGCATCACCCGGGTGCTTTTCGATCTGCCCGACGACACCACCGTCTGGCCCGGGCACGACTACCAGGGGCGCCACAGCTCCACCATCGGTGCCGAGAAGCTGCACAACGAGCGCGTGGCGGGCAAGACCGAGGCGGAGTTCATCGCCTTGATGGAGTCGCTCAACCTGCCCAGGCCACGGCGCATCGACGAAGCGGTGCCCGCCAACCTGATGTCGGGCCAGCGCCAGGACGCCGGTGGCGTGCTGTTCATGGAACCCCGGCCTGCGGCCGGCCCGCACGAGGGCAGTTACGCGGGCGACGTGACGCCCCAGCTCGCCTGGCAGTGGGTGCAGGCGGGTGAGGCGGTTCTGGTGGACGTGCGCACCGACGCCGAGCGCGAATGGGTCGGTTTCGTGCCGGGCGCGGTGCCGGTGGCCTGGAAACAATGGCCTGGTATGGCCATGAACCCGGGTTTTGATGCCCAGGTGGTGGCCGCGGCCGCGGGCAAAAAGCTCGTGCTCCTCTGCCGCAGTGGCGTGCGGTCGATCGCAGCGGCCAAGCGCTCCACCGAACTTGGGTTGGAGGCCTACAACATCCTGGAAGGCTTCGAAGGCGATCCGGATGCCCAGGCGCACCGGGGCCAGCGCGGCGGCTGGCGCCTGCACGGCCTGCCGTGGCGGCAGAACTGACGCGCTGAAGGTGCCCCGCCCGCGCGGCCACCGCCCGTCGGCCTGCTTGCGCCCAAACTGAGAAGAAAGATTCACAGACCCTGTCAGGCCTGACAGGTTGGTCGTGATTTTCCGCACATTTCTTTTTTCAATGGGGTTTTCCATTCCAAAAGGATTGCCTCATGACGTCGCTGGCCTGCCCCCTTGAGAAAGCGCCCAACCATCCCCCCATCTCCGCCCATCTTGCCGGGCGCATCCAGCGCGAGTTCACCACCCGCTGGGACACGCTCTGGAGCGGGCGCTCACTGCTTCATGGGCGCGAAGCGGGGCCGGGTGCGGTGCGGCTCAATGGCAACGACTACCTGAGCCTCACCGGCCATCCCGACATCGTCCAGGCCCAGACACTGGCCATCAAGACCGACGCCGAGTTCGTCATCCAGTCGGGGGTGTTCCTGCTGGATGAGCACCCCGCGCGCAAGCTCGAATTGAAACTTGCGCACATACTGGGCCAGGAAGACGGGTTGATCTGCCAGTCCGGCTACGCCGCCAACCTGGGCCTGCTGCAGTCGATCGCGGACGACAAGACCGTGATCTACATGGACACGCTGGCCCACACTTCGCTGTGGGAGGGCGCACGCCGCGCCGGCGCCACGACCCACCCGTTTCGCCACAACGACGCCGAGCACCTGGACCGCCTGGTGCAGCGCCACGGCGCCGGCCTGATCGTGGTGGATTCGGTCTACAGCACCACCGGGGCGGTGGCGCCGCTGGTGCAGGTGGTCGAGGTGGCCGAGCGCCGGGGCTGCATGACGCTGGTGGACGAATCGCATTCGCTGGGCACCCACGGCCCGCAAGGGGCTGGCCTGTGCGCCGAGCTCGGCCTGAGCCACCGCGTGCACTTCATCACCGCCAGCCTGGCCAAGGCGTTCGCGGGCCGCGCTGGGTTTCTCAGCGTGCCCGCCGCCATGCGCAACTACGTGCTCAGCACCAGCTACCCCAACATGTTCAGTTCGTGCCTGCTGCCGCACGAGATCGCCGCGCTCGATGCCACGCTGGAGGTGATCCGGCGCAGCGACACCGAGCGCCAGCGTTTGCGAGCCCACACGGTGCAACTGCGCGGCCTGCTGAGCGACCTGGGCTACCCGATCCACCAGGGCACCGAGCAGATCATTGCGCTGGAAGCCGGCACCGAGCCCGCCACCATGGTGCTGCGCGACTTGCTGGAAGAACGAGACGTGTTCGGTGCCGTGTTCTGCGCGCCGGCCACCAGCCGAAACCGCACGATGGTGCGGCTCACGCTGCACGCGGCACTCACCGAGGCCGAGCTGGACCATGTGGTTGCCGCCGCGCGCGAGGTTGCGCCGCTGGTCAAGCCTTGGGACTGGCCGATTGCGCGGCGCGCCCGCGCCGTCAGCGATCAGTTGTCCTGAACGGTGCGGTGGCCTTCGGCGTCGAGAAAACGCCGGTAGCCGTAGATGGGCTGGGACAGGTCGTCGGCGTTGAGCGAAAACACCGCGCCCGTCACCAGTTTGTCGTCGCCCAGCGAAAAGGCGGGCGCGGTGCGGATCGGGCCACTCAGGCCCAGCTGTTGGTGCAGCTCCACCGCGGCCAGCTGGTGGCCCGCCTGGATCGCACGCACCACCTCGAAGCCCAGCCCGGCCGAGCCCGCCAGCTCGGCCAGATCGCCCAGGCCGCTGGTGGGCTCCAGCTGCAGCCAGTGGGCATCGCCGGCGCCGTCCAGGCCGATCAGGCCGAACGGTTCGCCCAGCACCGCGTATTCCACCCAGTTCTGGCTGGTGAAGGCCTGCAGCGCCTGCGCGATCGACGGGATCTGCAGCAGCGACTGCTGCGACGGCTGCATCGCACCGCGCCACAAGGTGTTCAGTCGTGGGTGCGGCGCGTGCATCAGTTTGCGCAGCACGCCCAGCAGGTGGCGCGTGATGTCGGTGGTCTGCTTGGGCACGAACTGGTCGATCAGGCCGTTGTTGAAGGCCTGGATGGCGATTTGCTCGTCGGCCTGACCGGTGAGCAGGACGCGCGAGCCCGGCCAGTCGAGCAGGGTGTTGAGCACCTTCAGGCCGTCGGTGCCCGGCATCGCGTAGTCGACCACGCAGGTCTTGACCAGCTGGTAGCGGGCCGGATTCACCGCCCAGTAGCGCAGGATCTGCGGCAGCAGGGGCTGCCCCTGGCGCCAGCGCTCGATCATCTGCAGCTGCACCATGGCGTCGGCCTCCCAGCGGGCCGGCTCCTGCTGCATGCGCTGCGAAAAGCCCGATGGGCGGGAGAACAGTTCCACCTGCCAGTGCGTGGGGATGACCAGCCCGAGCATGTCGAGGTAGTCGGTGTCGTCGTCGAGGAACAGGATGCTGCCGGGACGGTGGAAAAGGGGGATCGTCAGTGCCATCGTGTCGTCAGCGTGGGGAAAAAGAGGCGGTGGTGGCTGAAGCGTTGGCGGCCATGGGTTTGAGGGGGAGATCGATCATGAAGACGGCGCCCACGCCGGGTTCGGAGTGCACGCTCAGGCTGCCCTGGGCCGCTTCCACCACGTTCTTGCAGAAGGTCAGACCCAGGCCGTTGCCGGCGCCCGCCAGGGTCGAGAAGAAAGGCTCGAAGATTCTCGCCTGCTGTTCGTGGGCGATGCCGATACCGTCGTCAGATACTGCAATGCGGCCCTTGCCGTGGTGCACCCCCACGTCCAGCCGCAGGTCGCCCGGGCTGGGTGCCTGGCTGGCCGATGCCAGCGAGTGCAGGGCGTTTTTCATCAGGTTGGTGAGCACCTGAGAGAACAGCTGGCGCGAGGCCACGAACTGGAAGTCCTGCTGGATGTGCACCTGCACGCAGTCGCGCTCGCGCGAAGAGCGGTACGGGTAGTTCAGCACCACGTCCTGCACCAGCTCGGCCGCGCGGATCGAGGACTGGTCGCGCGGCAGGCGGGTGAGCTGCGCATTGGAAATCTGGGTGTCGATCTGGCGGTTCATGCTGCGCACCAGGTTCTGCAGCCGGGTGGCCAGTTCGTCGAACTTCTTCTGCTTCGACTCGGGCAGGTCGTGTTGAGAGAGGTTGCGCAGCACATCGCCCATGAGGTTGACGGTGGCCAGCGGCGTGCGCAGTTCGTGGGCCATCACGCCCATCGTGCTCAGGGTGTTGATCAGGCGGGTTCGGCGCAGGTTGGCGCTGGAGGCGCCCAGCATCAGCGCCGCGCCCCAGGCAAACGCCAGCACGACGAGGTGGTCTGCCTCGGTGGCCTCCGTGCTCAGCTCCACCCCCAGTGAGCGAGTCAGCAGCAGGCTGAGAACGACACCCGCCAACGTGCCCAACGTGGCCAGGCGCCAGTCGGTGAGGTGGTAGTAAATGACCAGCATGCAGGCCATGCTGGCGAGCCACACGTCGTTGCCGCCATTGAGCCAGTACATCAGCGAGAAAAACATCGGCAGCTGCAGCCAGCAGGCCATCGAGTAGATCCAGATCGTCACCTGCGACGTGAGATCGCGGTTGATCGCCCCGATCAGCAGGGGGATGCCCAGGCTGGCCATGGCCAGGCGGATGGTCTGGTTTTCAAAGGGTTGCGGCAACAGCGCGATCCAGATCCAGCCGAAGGCGATGTGGCCCAGGATGGTGAACGCGCCCAGGTACTGCAGCCGTGCGCGCGATGGGTGCAAAATCGGCTCCAGCGGCGCGTGCACCACCTCGTCCAGCAGCCACCGCCACAAACGCGCCTTCGCGCTGAGCAACCTCAACCGGTCCAGAGGCAATATGTACTCCTTGAATTGCAGAACACCCGTTGCCTGTGCCGGTTGCCCCCGTGTCAGGCCGATTGTGTCTGCAACAGAGTGTTCGTGGTCATGACCCTGCCTGTCAACTTTGACAGTGTGAGCCTGGACAGCATCCTGGCCGACTGGGTGTGTGCCCTGCACGACCAGGGCGTGGAGTCGGTGATGGTGCTGGGCCCGGCGCCCACCGGCGGGCGCGATCAGCGCGAGGTGCTCGCGGTGCACCCGCCCCGCCTGCTGTCGGCCGCCCAGGCCCTGGCCGACAGCACCGACTTCGGAGCCAGCTGGCGCGACAGCGACGCGCCCCTGGTGGCCTGGCAAGACATTTCCAAATCGGTGTTCGAGCAGTCCAGCCGCTGGCGGCGCCTGTGGCTGGCACCCGGCTACCAGACGCTGGTGCGTGTGGCCTTCAGCCTGCCGGCTGGCCGCGCGTTCGAATGCTTCATGTTCAGCCCACGCGCGTTTGCCGACCGGTCGGAAGCCGCGGCCCTGGCCTGGTCGGCCTTCAACATCTGGCCCATGCTGCGCCGGGCCATTGCCGAGGCCCGGGTGAACCTGAGCCCGCGCGAGCTGGAAAGCCTGAACATGGCGTTTGAAGGCCTCACTGCACGCGAAACCGCCCAGCGCATGGACTGCTCGGAGCGCACGGTGAACTACCACCTGGCCAATGCCATGGCCAAGCTCAAGACCGACAACAAGCTGGCTGCGGTGCAGCGGGCGTGCTGGATAGGCTTGATCTGAGGGCTGTTCGCCCCACGCCGGATCATCTTGCTGCAGTGCGCAAACCCCGGGGAGTTCGCGTGGTCATAATTCGCGCATGACTTTTCTGGCCCTGGACGTTGGCAACACCCGCCTGAAGTGGGCCTTGTACGAGGAGCCGCGCTCCGGTTCGCGCCTCATTGCCCAGGGCGCCCAATTCCTCGAAAACATCGAAACCCTGGCCGAGGGCGACTGGGCCGATCTGCCCGCGCCCCGCTGGGTGCTGGGATGCGTCGTCGCAGGCGACGCGGTCAAGCGCCGGGTGGAGGAACAGCTGGAGTTGTGGGACGTGACGCCGCAGTGGGTGGTCTCGGGCAACGCCGAGGCGGGCGTGGTTAATGGCTACGACCATCCCGCGCGTCTCGGCGCCGACCGCTGGGTGGCGGTGATCGGCGCACGCCAGCGCCTGGTCTCGCGCGGTTTGAATCGGCCCTGCGTGGTGGTGATGGTGGGCACCGCCGTGACGGTGGAGGCCATTGACGCCGAAGGCCGTTTTCTGGGCGGCATCATCCTGCCGGGCCACGGCATCATGTTGCGCGCGCTCGAATCGGGCACCGCCGGTCTGCACGTGCCCACCGGCGAGGTGCGCGACTTCCCCACCAACACCAGCGACGCGCTCACCAGCGGCGGCACCTTCGCCATTGCCGGTGCGGTGCAGCGCATGGTGGACAACCTGCGCAAGCATTGCGGCGCCGAGCCCGTGTGCTTCATGACCGGCGGCGCCGGCTGGAAGATGGCGCCCAGCATGGCGCTGCAGGTCGAGCTGGTGGAAGGCTTGATCTTTGACGGGCTGCTGGAGATCGCTTCGCGCCGGCTGGCCCTGGCCTGAGCCGGTCAGCCCGTCAGGCCTTGCTTTCGCCCCAAGGCAGCATCAAGGTCACCGTGAGCAAGCGCCTGAACTCCGGCTCGAACTCGTCGATGATGCGTTGCGGCTCGGGGCACAAGGTGGTGTCGGCGATGACGCCGAACTGCACGCCACCGCCGTAGCTCAGGATCGACACGCCGAGGCCCACGGTGCCGGTCTGCGGCACCCAGAACATGGTCTGCTCCAGCGTGGAGCCGCACACCTGCAGCTTGGTGGCCGGGCCGGGCACGTTGGTCATCACCGCGGTGGTCTTGCGGCCGAACAGGCTGAGCATGGCGTCCTGCGCGGGTTTGACCAGGAGGCCCGCCACCGACAGCAATCCAAACGTGAGCAGCGGCTGCAGGCTGCCCTTGAGGTTGTTCATGCGCGAGCGCACGGTGAACACGCGCTCCACCGGGTTGGTGCATCCAATCGGCAGCACCAGCGGCACCAGGCCAAAGCGGTTGCCGAGTTTCCAGGCGTCTTCCATCGGTCGCAGGTTGATCGGCACCATGGCGCGGATCTCTTTGCCCTGGGTGTCATCGCCCAGGCTTTGCAGGTAGGCGCCGATGGCTCCGGCCACGCAGCCCAGCAGCACGTCGTTCACCGAGCAGTTCAGCGCTTTGCCGATGGCTTTCACTTCGTCCAGCGGGATCGGCTCGCACCAGGCCACGCGCTTGGCGTTGCCGGGCTGGCCCTTGAGCCGGGTGGGCGAGTCGTCTGGCATGAGCGCGAGCGCGGCCAGGTCGCTGGCGAGCTGGCCGCCCATGCGCGCGAGGTCGACCGCCTGGCCCAGCGAGTCGGTCAGGCTTTGCTGGGGCGACGCCAGCAGCGCGAACGACTTGGCCGCACCGCCACCCGCGGCCTCCAGCGCTTTGGCGGTGAGGTCGCCGAAGGGGCGGATCAAGGTGTCGACCACCCAGTCTTCGGCGCCGTCCAGGCCAGGCTTGCTGGTCTTGCGGCCCTTGCGCTGCGGCGGAGTCCCGCCGCCGTCGACCAGGCTCATCATCACGCTGATGAGCGCGATGCCGTCGGCGATGCAATTGTGGATGCGCGCCACCAGCGCCGAACCGCCACCGTACTGTTCGATCAGCTCGAAGCGCCACAGCGGGTGCTGCCGGTCCAGCGGCTGCATGGCGAGTTCGGCCACGCGGGCCTGCAGCGCGTCCTGCTCGGTCTGCGTGCCGGTCTGCGAGAGCCGGTGCGTGACCACGTGGCGTTCCAGGCGGAAGTCGGGGTCGTGGATCCAGTGCGCGCCGGCGGCGTCTTCGCGCGCCAGCTGCACAAAGCGCGGGTAGGGCAACAACCGCTCGCGAACGCGCTCGCTCAGGGCTTCGATGGTGATGCCCGGCTTCAGGATCCACACGCCGACGATCATCATCAGGTTGCTGGGGGAGTCCATGCGCAGCCAGGCCGTGTCGACCTTGCTCATGCGCTCGCCCTCCAGACCCAGCGTGGTGGACAGTGCCTGTTTCACCGCCGGCAGCACACTGGACATAGCGGCGGTTGTGCGGGGCTTCCGGGTGCGACCGGCACGCGTCGAAGGGGTGTCGCTGCGGGCGGCAACGCGTTGAACCATGGATGCTCCTCGGGTGGCTGTGCGGGTCTTGGGTTGTGGGCCTATTGTGCAGAGGCGGTCAACCGTAAGATAGCGGGAGAGCCCTTAGCCCGGCGCGTGTTGCCGCGGCGGTTCATTTCAACAACAGGAGCATTCATGGCCGATCTCAAAGCCCTTTTCGACGCCGCCGTGGCGAATTCCAAGAACCTGAGCGAGCGCCCCGACAACGCGACGCTGCTCAAGATCTACGCGCTGTACAAGCAGGCCACCGAAGGCGATGTCGAAGGCAAGAAGCCGGGGTTTGGCGACATGGTCGGTCGCGCCAAGTGGGACGCGTGGAACGGCTTCAAGGGCACCGACAAGGAGGGTGCGATGCAGCAGTACATCGACCTCATCCAGAGCCTGAGCTGAACCTCAAGCTGCGAGCAGGCCGGTTCTTCAACCGGCCTTTTTCTTTTTGGCAGCGGGTTTTTTCGCTGCCAGCAGTTCGTCCAGGTTCTTGACGATCTCGCCCTCGATGCGGTCCTTGAACGCGCCCAGCAGAAAGCCCAGGCGCGCATCGAGCTCAAACTTGTCCGCCGACACCTTCAGCGTGCCGCTCACGCCCGAGCGGGTGAACTGCACCTCGTCGCAGTCCTTGCCCTCTTCGTAGGTGCAGCTCATGTCGAAGTCGTTTTCGGCTTGCTCGGCCCATTTCCACGCCAGTTTGCGGGCGGCACCCATGCCGAGTTGGTGATCGCGTTCGATGTGGATGTCGGCCATGGTGTCTCTCGGTGTTGTTGTCAGGGGCGGGTCGTGTCGCCGGCGGCCAGCGCGGTGGGTGCCAGCTCGCGCAGGGCGGTCTGGCGTTCGTCTTTCGGGCGATCGGCCAACCCGCGCACCGCATCATAAAACCGCGCAAAGTCGCGGCCTTCGCGCTCGAACAGAGCCTCGAACGCGGGCACCCATTGGTCGTAAGCGGCCTGCGCTGCAAAGCTGGCGTTGTTGGCGCGGGCCACGAAGGCGTCATAGCCCGCGTAGCCGTTCCAGCGGGTTTTCAGCTGTGCGTATTGCTGGCGAAAGTCGTCCATGACCGCGGCCTTGCGCAGCAGCTTCGCATCGTCGGGCAGTTCGGGGTCGTCGTAGATCGTTGCGAGGCGCTCGCGGGTTGCCCGCGTGAGCGCGCGAAAAGCGCGGCGGCGCTGGTCGAAGGTGGCGTAGTCGGCTCGGGCCTGCTCGGTGGAGCGGGTCAGCCAGCGCGCACCGCCCAGGCGCTCGACCGCGGTGGCGAACGATTCGTTGAACGCGGTGTCGTTCTGCACATACACCACCTGGTGCGCGAGTTCGTGGAAGACGATGCGCGCGAGTTCACCTTCGGGGTAGGTGATGAAGGTGTTGAGCAGCGGATCGCCGCCGGCCCAGTTCATCCAGCCCAGGGTGGAGTAGGCCGGTACCGGGTACACCGAGACTTCCAGCTCGTCGTCCAGGCTGTCGGCAAAGGCGCGGGCATCGGCCTCGGAGAAGTAGCCGCGGTAGCCCACGCAACCCGCCACCGGGAAACACCAGGTCTGCAGCTTGAGCGAGAGCGCGGGCGCGGCCACCACGTTGTAGACGGCGGCGCGGCGCCGCAGGTCGGCATAGCGGTGATAGCTGGCGTTGTCGGGCAGGGCGAGTTCGCTCACTGCGAACTGGCGGATGCGCCGGGCGCTCTCCAGCCTTGCCTTCAGCGTGGATGGCGTGGCCTCGTCGGCCAGCCAGTCGTCCACCGGGCGCGCCGCCCGCATGAGTTGTACGTGCCCGGTGACCGACTGCCAGTAGTAACCCACGCCGGTGGTGTGGCTGGCGCAGCCGGCGCCCAGCAGGGCGGCCATCGCAAGCGCAGCAAATCTGCGAGGCTTGTGGCGCACGGAATGCCTCAATCCAGAGACACCGAGGGTCCGGCTCCGCCGGCCCCAGGTGTCGCCCCCCTCAAGGGGGTGGCGCCGAAGGCGACGCGGGGGGTACCCTCCACCTCCACCAGGCAGTCGTAGAACACCGGGCCTCGACCCATGTCGGTGAGGTGCTGGCTGGTGACTTCGTTCACGTTGGTGCCCATGGGCCCGAGCTTGCGCCACCAGATGCCCAGGCCGTTGACCACGCCGGGGCGCGCGCGGGCAGACACCTTGGCCTTGCAGTGGTATTCGCCGCGGGCGTTGAACACGCGCACCATCTGGCCGGTGGTGATGCCGCGCGATTGCGCGTCATTGGCGTGGATCTCCAGCAGTGGTTCGCCTTCGATGTCGCGCAGGCTCTGCACGTTGACGAAGCTCGAGTTGAGGAAGTTGCGCGCCGGCGGCGAGATCATGGCCAGCGGGTAGGCGCTGGATGTGCCCGCCAGCTCGTGGTTGGGCAGGTGGTCCGGGAGGCCGTCCAGGCCTTGCGCGGCCAGACGCGCGCTGAAGAACTCGCACTGGCCCGAGGGGGTGGGAAAGCCACCTTGGGCAAAGGGCGCTTCGGCAATCGGCAAGGTGGCAAAACCGTGGTCGAGCAGGGTCTGAAAGTCCACCGCGTTGCCGAACGCGGTGCGGCACAGGGTTTCGTCGTCGTCGGCGAAACACGGCTCGTCAAAGCCCAGGCGCGCGGCCAGCGCGCGAAAGACGTCGGTGTTGGTGCGGGCCTCGCCCACCGGCTCAATGGCCGGGCGGTTGAGCAGCACGTCGGTGTGGCCGTAGCTGGTGTGGATGTCCCAGTGTTCGAGCTGGGTGGTGGCCGGCAGGATGACGTCGGCGTGGTCGGCGGTGTCGGTCTGAAAGTGCTCCAGCACCACGGTGAACAAATCCTCGCGCCGGAACCCCTGCACCACCTTGCCCGATTCGGGCGCCACCGCCACCGGGTTGCTGTTGTAGACGATGAGCGCTTCGATCTTCGGGCCGAAGGCGGCGGAGCCTTCGTTCAACAAGTCGTTGCCGATGGTGCTCATGTTGATGGTGCGCGGCGTGCGCCCGGCCAGCAGCTCGGGCTTATGCAGCGCCGCGCGATTCACCGGAAACTGTGCCGAGCTGGACATCAACAATCCGCCCGCCGGCTGGCGCCACGCGCCCACCAGCGCGGGCAGGCAGGCCACGGCGCGCACCGCGTTGCCGCCGCCGCGCACGCGCTGCATGCCGTAGTTCAGGCGGATGGCGGCTGGTTTTGTGGTGCCGTAGGCGCGGGCCAGATCGGTGATCTGCTGCACCGGTATGCCGCACACCTCGGCCGCGCGCTCGGGTGGCCATTGCAGGGCGCGCGCGCGCAAACCTTCCCAGCCCAGCGTGTGCTGCGCGATGTAGTCGTGGTCCAGCCAGTCGTGGGTGATGAGCTGGTGCATGAGCGAGAGCGCCAGCGCGGCGTCGGTGCCCGGGCGCAGGGCAATGTGTTCGTGGCATTTCTCGGCCGTTTCTGAACGCCGTGGGTCGATGCACACCAGGTGCGCACCGTTGCGTTTGGCCTGCTGGGCCAGGCGCCAGAAGTGCAGGTTGCTGCCGATGGAGTTGCTGCCCCAGATGAGGATGAGCTTCGAATCGGCAAAGTGCTCCACCTTCATGCCGACCTTGCCACCCAGCGTCTGGATCAATCCCTCACCGCCGGCCGAGGCGCAGATGGTGCGGTCCAGGAACGAGGCTCCGAGGCGGTGAAAAAAGCGCGCCGCCATGCCTTCGCCCTGCACCTGACCCATGGTGCCGGCATAGCTGTAGGGCACGATGGCCTGCGGGTCGCGCGCGGCAATGGTCTTCAGGCGTTCGGCAATCAGGTCCAGCGCTTCGTCCCAGCTCGCGCGCCTGAACTGGCCGCTGCCCTTGGGGCCGGTGCGCACGAGGGGGTGCAGCAGGCGATCGGGGTGGTAGGTGCGCTCGGTGTAGCGCGACACCTTGGTGCACAGCGCGCCGTCGGTGTGCCGGTGGTCGGGGTTGCCCTGCACGCGCAGCGCCACGCCTTGGTCCACCGTGGTGACCAGCGAACAGGTGTCGGGGCAATCGTGGGGGCAGGCGCCGCGGATCGTGTGCACGGTGGTGTTCATTGCAAGGAGGGATCTGTGACTTGTTGCTCGGTGCTGGCAGGGTGCTTGCTTTACCCTGCTGGGTTCCCAAATCAGCATATCAGGAGTATCTGCATGCAGCGTCGTGAAGTTTTGTCCCGTGTGTGCCGGTGGGTCGGATCGGGCGCCCTGGCGTCCTGGGGGGCATCGGCCAGCGCGCAAAGTGCCGCGCTGAGCGATACCCGCATCGTGCTGGGCCAGTCTGCGCCCTTCACCGGCGCGGCCGTGCAACTGGGCCTGCAGTTCCACCTGGGCGCGCAGGCGTATTTCGACATCATCAACGCCAAGGGCGGTGTGAATGGCCGCACCATCGAGATCAAGCGCCTGGACGACGGCTACGAGCCCGAGCGCTGCGCCGCCAACACGCGCCAGCTGATTGCCGACGACGTGTTCGCGCTGTTCGGTTACATCGGCACGCCCACCAGCCTGGCCGCCTTGCCGCTGGCGACCACCGCCAAGCTGCCGTTTTTTGCGCCTTTCACCGGGGCGCAGGCGCTGCGCGAGCCTTTCAACCGCTACGCCATCCACGTGCGCGCCTCCTACTTTGACGAGACCGCCGCCATCGTTCGCCAGATCACGTCCACCGGCATCAAGAAGATCGCTGTGTTCTACCAGGACGATGCTTATGGCAAGACCGGGCTGGAGGGCGTCAACCGGGCCATGGCCACGCTGAGCCTGCAACCCGTGGCCCTGGGCACGGTGGAGCGCAACACGGTGGAGGTGGCGCAGGCGGTGAAAGACATCATGGCCCAGAAGCCCGAGGCCATCGTCCAGATCGGGGCCTACAAGGCGGTGGCCACCTTCGTGCGCCAGGCGCGCCGGGCCGGCTTCAACGGCAACTTCTACAACGTGTCCTTCGTGGGCACACAAGCCCTCATCGACGAGCTCGGTGCCGAGGCCCGCGGGGTGTCGGTGAGCCAGGTGATGCCCTTTCCCTACACGCCGACCACACCGCTGTCGGGTGAGTACCTCGCCGCCATCAAGGACAAGCGCGGCGTGGAGCCCAACTACTCGGGCATGGAAGGTTTTGTGGCGGCCAAGGTGTTCACCGAAGGCGTGCGCCGCGCGGGGCGGGCGCTGACCCGAGAGGGATTCATCAACGCGGTGCAAGGCATGCAGAACGTGAATCTGGGTGGTTTCCCGGTGGACTTCGGTCCGGCAAAGCACGCGGGCTCCCGGTTTGTCGAACTCACCCTGCTGACCGAAGACGGCCGTATCCGCCGGTGACCGTTGGCCGGGTGCACACGTTGCACGGTTGCGTCACTTGCGGGCTGTGTGACGCGCGTGTGTGAACAAAGGCCATTGCCCCGGGGTGCTGAGACGCGGCGGTGGGGAGTTTGAAAAAACAGATGCTTTGGTGTTGGTTTTTTTCCGTCCCGCCGGGCGGTCTTATCCGGTAAGCGCTAACCGCCGTCGGTGCAGCCCGGCGTGTCGGTCGCTGGCGCTGTTCCCCCACAGCGCGTTTCGCCCGATTGCCTTTGCAAAGCGTTGCGCTGTAGCCTGTTTTGAGTTGGTTGATGAATCTCTCATCCGCTCAGGAGGCTTTTCATGCAGTTGTCCGTTCGCCCCTTGGTGGCGTGTGTCCTGTCGCTTGCCTTGGCGCCCGCCTGGGCCCAGGCGCCCGCTCCCACCAGCGCCGCGCCCGATCCCAAATTGATCCGCCTGGGGCTGATCCTGCCGCTGACCGGTGGTTCTTCCGACATGGGCAACAGCGCGCGCGTGGGCGCGCAGGTGGCGGTGGACGAGATCAACGCCGTGGGCGGTTACCTCGGGCGCAAGCTGGAACTGGTGATCCGCGACGACCAGGCCAACAACGACATGGGTCTCAAACACGCCGAGGAACTGGTGTTGACCGAGAAGGTGGCAGCGACCGTCGGCTTCTGCAACACCGGAGTGGCCATGAAGGCGCTCGATGTGTTCCAGAACAACCAGCACATCCTGATCGTGCCCTGCGCCACCGGCACCGCCATCACCGCCAAGTACCCCGCAGCCGAGAGCTTCATCTTTCGCACCTCGGCGCGCGACCAGCTGCAGTCGCAGTTTCTGGTGGCCGACATCGTCAAGCGCAACCTGAAGAAGGTGGCGCTGCTGGTGGACAGCACCGGCTATGGCGACGGTGGCCTCAAGGATCTGGAAGCAGCCCTGCAGGCTGTGGGTCTCAAGCCCCACATCGTGGTGCGCTTCAAGGTCGGTGTGAAGACCCTGGCCGACGAGATGAAGCAGCTCAAGGACTCCGGCGCCGATGCGCTGATCGGCTGGACCGTGGGGCCCGAGCAGGGCGTGATCTCGGCCAGCCGCGCCGCGGCGGGCTGGAACGTGCCGCAGTACGGTCCCTGGGGTCTCTCACACGCGTCGGCTTTCGAGGCATCCAAAGGCGCGGTCGAGGGCACCTATGTTGTGCAGACCGTCTTGCCCAACACGTTCATGGAGCGCAACAGCACCTTCCTGCGCGGCTACGCCAAGATTTCCAAGGAGCGCCCCATCGGCTCGATGATGTCGGCCGCACAGACCTACGACTCGGTGCACCTGTTGCTGCGTGCCATGTTCCTCACCAAGGGCAACATCACGGGCAAGAGCCTCAAACAGTCACTGGAAAACCTGCAGCAGCCCTACCGCGGTGTGGTCACGACCTACGACCGACCGTTCAGCAACACCGACCACGACGCCATCTCGGCCAACATGCTGTGGCTGGGCACCTGGCAGGGTGGTGAGCGTGCCTACGTTTACAAGGACGACGCAGCGCGAGCCAGCGTGATCCGCCGCAAGGAGTGACGGCCGACAGGGCGCGCCCGAGTAGCCCGCCTGACCGAGTGGATGTCGCCAGCGGGGCATCGGGAGGGGTCTGTCTTGCGTACGATCTGTGGCTCTTTTCAAGCCACCACAAGGGCGAGCCCGGTACCCCATGAAACTCATCGACTCCATCCTCACGCAGGCCGCAGGCATTGCCGCCGTGCGACGCGACATCCACGCCCACCCCGAGCTGTGCTTTCAGGAGGTGCGCACCGCTGATGTGGTGGCGGCCAAGCTCACCGAGTGGGGCATCCCCGTGCACCGCGGCATGGGCACCACCGGCGTGGTGGGCATCGTGCATGGTCGCGACGGTGGGGCCTGTGGCCGTGCCATCGGCCTGCGCGCCGACATCGACGCCCTGCCCATGCAGGAGCACAACACCTTTGCCCACGCCAGCCAGCATGCCGGCAAGATGCACGCCTGCGGCCACGACGGCCACACCGCCATGCTGCTGGCCGCCGCGCAGCACTTTGCCAAGCACCGCAATTTCGACGGCACGGTCTACCTGATCTTCCAGCCGGCCGAAGAGGGCGGTGGTGGCGCGCGCGAGATGATCAAGGACGGCCTCTTCGAGCAGTTCCCGGTGGAGTCGGTGTTCGGCATGCACAACTGGCCCGGCATGGCGGTGGGCCCGTTTGCCGCCAGCGCCGGCCCGGTCATGGCGTCGAGCAACGAATTCCACATCACCATTCGCGGCAAGGGTGCGCACGCCGCGCTCCCCCACAACGGCATCGACCCCGTGCCCGTGGCCTGCCAGATGGTCATGGCTTTCCAGACCATCATCTCGCGCAACAAGAAGCCGGTGGACGCCGGCGTGATCTCGGTCACCATGATCCACACCGGCGAGGCCACCAACGTGGTGCCCGACAGCTGCGAGATCCAGGGCACGGTGCGCACCTTCACCTATGAGGTGCTCGACATGATCGAGCGCCGCATGCAGGAGGTGGCCGAACACACCAGCGCGGCCTTTGGCGCCACGGTGGAGTTCAAGTTCAAACGCAACTACCCACCCACCATCAACCACGCCGCCGAGACCGCCTTTGCACGCGAGGTCATGGCCGAGATCGTGGGCGCCGACCGGGTGGTGGAGCAGGAGCCCACCATGGGCGCGGAAGACTTCGCCTACATGTTGCAGGCCCGCCCAGGGTGCTACGCCTTCATCGCCAACGGCGATGGCGCACACCGCGAAATGGGTCACGGCGGTGGCCCCTGCATGCTGCACAACCCCAGCTACGACTTCAACGACGACCTGATCCCGCTGGGCGCCACCTACTGGGTGCAGCTCGCCGAGAAGTGGCTCGCCCGCCCGCGCCCGGGGGCGGCGGCTTGATCGCACCCGCCGACGCGTTTTCACCGTCTTACGCCCGGGCCCGGGTGCGGTTTCTGGAAGCCGCCGCCACCGCCGGCCTGGCCATCAGCAGCCACAACCATCCCTTGCCCGGCCGCGACGGCGAGGTGCTCGCGATGGACGTGGCGCTCGACGGCGACCCCGCTGCCGAACGCCTGCTCATCGTCAGCAGTGCCTGCCACGGCGTGGAGGGTTTTTGCGGCTCCGGCGTCCAGGTGTTTGCGCTGCAAGACGCCGAGTGGCGAGAACACGCGCGCGCGGCCGGCGTGGCCGTGCTCTACATCCACGCGCTCAACCCGCACGGGTTTTCGTGGGTGCGCCGCGTCACCCACGAAAACGTCGACCTCAACCGCAACTTCCAGGACTTCAGCCAGCCGCTGCCCACCAACGAGGCCTACGCCGAGCTGCACGACCTGCTGCTGCCCGAACACTGGCCACCGGGGCCTGACAACGCCGCCGCCATCGGCGCCTACATCGAGACCCATGGCCTGACGCGCTTTCAGGCGGCGGTGTCGCAAGGCCAGCACGCGTTTGCCGACGGTCTGTTTTACGGCGGCGTTGAAGCCACCTGGAGCAACCGCACGCTGCGCCAGGTGCTGCGCCGTCACGGGCAGCAGGCCCGCCAGCTCGCCTGGATCGACCTGCACACCGGCCTGGGCGAGAGCGGTCTGGGCGAACGCATCTTTGCCTGCCGCGACGACGCGGTGGCACTCGAGCGTGCCCGCCGCTGGTGGAGCGGCGCTGGCGAGACACCGCTCACGTCCATCTACGACGGCTCGTCGACCTCGGCCCTGCTGACCGGGTTGATGTGGAACGTGGCGTACGAAGAATGCCCGCAGGCCGAGTACACCGGCATCGCCATGGAGTACGGCACGGTGCCGATCGAAGAGGTGATCGACGCCTTGCGTGGCGACCATTGGCTTCGGCTGCACCCAGAAGCGCCAGCGGCCTTGCGCGATGCGATCAAGGCGCGTTTGCTCGCGGCGTTTTATGTGGACACGGACGGGTGGAAGGCACGGGTGGTTGTGCAGGCGAGGCAGGCGTTGTTTCAGGCGGTGGCCGGGTTGGCTGCTTCCTGAGGTTTTTGCGCCGGTTGCTGACCGGGTCTCGGCTCGCCACGAGAGCCACCGCACCCACCGCGAAGCCTACAATTTCTCTTCGCTTCAGCAGCCCCAACCAGAAACACCGATGACCACTCCCTCCGACCTCACCACCATCCCCCCGCGCGACAAAGCCGAAATCCTTGCGCAGGCGCTGCCCTACATCCGCAAGTACCACGGCAAGACCATGGTCATCAAATACGGCGGCAACGCCATGACCGACCCGGCGCTGCAGCAGGACTTTGCGGAAGACGTGGTGCTGCTCAAGCTGGTCGGCATCAACCCGGTGGTGGTGCATGGGGGTGGGCCACAGATCGAGACGCTGCTCAAGCGCCTGGGCAAGCAGGGCCAGTTCATCCAGGGCATGCGCGTGACCGACGCGGAAACCATGGAAGTGGTGGAGTGGGTGCTGGGCGGCGAGGTGCAGCAGGACATCGTGGGCCTGATCAACCAGGCTGGTGGCAAGGCCGTGGGCCTGACCGGGCGCGATGGCGCCATGATCCGCGCGCAGAAGCTGCGCATGACCGACCAGAAAGACCCGAGCCTGGAGCACGACGTGGGGCAGGTCGGCAACATCGTGAGCATCGACCCGAGCGTGGTGAAGGCCTTGCAGGACGACCAGTTCATCCCCGTGGTCAGCCCGATCGGCTTTGGTGAACACAACGAGAGCTACAACATCAACGCCGACGTGGTGGCCGCCAAGCTCGCCACCGTGTTGCAGGCCGAAAAGCTGCTCATGCTCACCAACATCCGCGGCGTGCTCGACAAGGAAGGCCAGTTGCTCACCGAGCTCACGCCCCGCCAGATCGACGAGCTGGTGGAAGACGGCACCATCTCCGGCGGCATGATCCCCAAGATCGCCGGCGCGCTGGACGCGGCCAAGAGCGGTGTGAACGCGGTGCACATCATCGATGGCCGCGTGCCGCATGCGCTGCTGCTCGAAGTGCTGGGCAACGAGCCCTTCGGCACGATGATCAAAAGCCACTGATCGTGCGCCTGCTCCTCGTTGAAGACGACGTGATGGTGGCCAGCGGCATCAAGCTGGGGCTGTGCAACGCCGGCTACACGGTGGATTGGGTGCCGAGCGCCGAGCGCGCCGAGCGGGCGCTGGAGAGCGACAGCTTCGACCTCGCCATCGTCGACATCGGACTGCCCGGCATCGACGGGCTGGAGCTCACGCGGCGTTTGCGCACCTCGGGGCTGAAGATGCCGGTGCTCATCCTCACGGCGCGCGACGCGCTGCACGACCGTGTGCAGGGCCTGGACCTCGGTGCCGACGACTACATGGTCAAACCCTTCGAGCTGCCCGAGCTGCTGGCGCGCCTGCGCGCCTTGTTGCGCCGTTCGCAGGCGGCCACCTCGGCTGTGCTCGGATTTGGTCCGCTGGAGATGGACACCGCCTTGCGCCGCATCACGCTGGCGGGTGAGCCGCTGGAGCTGGGGCAGCGCGAGTGGACTGTGCTGGAGTATCTGCTGCTGCAGGCGCCCAAGCCCGCCGCCAAAGAAAAGCTGCTGCAGGCGCTCACCGGTTGGGACAAGGAGATCACGCCCAACACCATCGAGGTCTACATCTCGCGCCTGCGCGCCCGCCTGGAGCCGGCGGGTGTGTGCCTGCGTTCGATCCGGGGCTTTGGCTACCGGCTGGAGATGACCTTGGCCACGGGCGATGTGGCCCCGACCTGAAACCTCCCCCGCCCCCGGCATGATCTGGGGGCTGCAGCGGCGCCTGCTGGTGTTGCTGCTCATCACCATTGCGCTCATCGGTGCGGTCAGCGTGCTGTTTCACCTGCAGAGCGCCGGCACCGCGGCCTTGCAGCAAGACCAGCGCCTGCTGCGGCTGGTGCCCTTGCTGGCCGACTCGGTGGTGGTGATGGACGTCGCCGCCCGCGGCCCGGCGTCGCTCGATGAGCCCTTGCTCAGTGCCAGCGATGTGCTGGAAGCCCCTGCGCTCGCCTTGTTGCTGGCACCACCGGTGGACGAATTCTTGCGTGAGCGACAGGGCTTCGCGGCCTTCGGCGTGTTCGATGCACAAGGTATCCAGCTGCTGGGTGAGCGCTGGTTGCCCACCGTGCTGCCCGCCACCGACGGCGCCGAGTTTCTGAGCGTGGTGGAAAGCGGTGTGACCTACCGCGTGGTGGCGCAGCGCACGCGCTCGTCCGCAGGCGACCTCATCGTGCTGCTGGCCGACGGGTCTGATGCCCAGCAGCACTGGGCCAGCTCGGTGCTCATGCGGGTGATGCTGCCCAACCTCGTGCTCTTCCTGGTGGCCGCCGGTGTGGTCACCTGGGGCGTGGCGCGCGCGCTGCGGCCCCTCATCGACCTCAAGCAGGCGGTGGAGCGACGCTCGCCGCGCGACCTGAGCCCGATCAGCGCCGAAACAGCTCCGGTGGAGGTGCAGCCACTGGTGGACTCGCTCAACCGCCTGTTTGGTCTGGTCAATGCGCAGACCGAAGCACAGCGCCGTTTCGTGGCCGACGCGGCGCACCAGTTGCGCACGCCGCTGGCGGGTCTGCAATCGCAGGTGGAGGCCTGGGCCCAGGCGGCGCGCAGTCTGGGCGGAGGCGACCTGCTCAGCCTGCGTGCCGACCAGGTGCTGCGGCTGCGCGACGCCACACGGCGCACCTCGCAACTGGCCAACCAGTTGCTGGCGCTCTCGCGCGTGGACGCCATGGGCGGCGATGCCCAGGCCTTGCAGCAGGTGGACCTGGCCGAGCTGTGCGAAAACATTCTCGGTCTCTACCTGGACGCCGCCAGCAGCAAGCAGATGGACCTGGGCCTGGAGACCGAGCCCGCCCAGACGCTGGGCCACGCCTGGTTGCTGCGCGAGTTGTTGATCAACCTGGTGGACAACGCGGTCAAGTACACGCCTGCAGGCGGGCGCATCACCCTGCGCTGTGGCAGCGGGTCCACGCCCCACGGCAAGCGGGTGTGGATCGAGGTCGAAGACGACGGGCCAGGCATTTCGGCTGGCGAGCGCCTGCGCGTGCTGCAGCGCTTTTACCGCGTGCCCGGCACGGCCGGCGAGGGCAATGGCCTGGGCCTGGCCATCGCCGACGAAATCGCGCGGGTGCACGGCACCCACCTGCAACTGGACAACGGCGCCGAGGGCCGCGGCCTGCGTGTTCGCGTGACGCTGGATGCGATTGCCCACTGACATCGGGTACCCCGCCCCGGTTGGGTGTGGACGCTGTGGGCGGTGTGCGAAAATTCGTAACAGACCTTGCAATCCGGGCCGGCACCGCGGCCACCAGCACCCATCAGCTCACCCCGATCGGACCGCCTGCCCATGAACCCCAACGTCCCCGAGTCTCCATCGCCGGAAGATGCCGCCGCTCTTGAGGCGGCCAGCGTGATTGAAGCCGCCGCCCACACCGAGAGCAACGGCCGCAAACGGCCCAAGCCGGGTGAGCGCCGGGTTCAGATTCTGGAAGCGCTGGCCACCATGCTGGAGCAGCCCGGCGCTGAACGCATCACCACCGCCAGCCTGGCGGCCAGGCTCGACGTGAGCGAAGCCGCGCTCTACCGCCACTTCGCGAGCAAGGCCCAGATGTTTGAAGGCCTGATCGAGTTCATCGAACAATCGGTTTTCGGCCTCGTCAACCAGCTCGGCGAGCGCGAGCCCGACGCCAACTCGCGCAGCCGCAAGCTCGTCACGCTGCTGCTGCAGTTCGGCGAGAAGAACCCCGGCATGACGCGGGTGATGGTGGGCGATGCCCTGGTGTTTGAAAACGAGCGTCTGCAGCAACGCATGAACCTGTTCTTCGACAAGATCGAATCGGTGCTGCGGCAAAACCTGCGCGAAGCGGCCGTGTTGGCCGGCGTGACCACCCCCACCGTGGACGCGCAGGCCGACGCCTCGGTGATCACCGCCTTTTGCGTCGGCCGGCTGCAGCGGTTCGCACGCAGCGGCTTCAAGCGCGCACCCAGCGAAAACCTCGAACACAGCCTGGCGCTGCTGCTGCCGGTGGCGCGCCTCTGACCCACCCCGCCATGCCCCGTGCGCCCTGGGTGCCGGTGCAACTGGCGGCGGGGTTGTCCATCTGGCTGCACCCCTCGGGCGCAGCCTTGCTCCCGGATCACGCGGCCCTGCTGGTGGCCGATGTGCACCTAGGCAAGGCCGCGAGCTTTCGCCGCCTGGGCGTGCCGGTGCCCGCCGGCTCCACCGCCACCACGCTGCAAGCCCTGGGCGATGCCATCGCCTCGCTGGGCAACACACCGGTGCAACACCTCGTGTTCCTGGGTGACCTGCTGCACGCCGCGCGCGGGCGCAGCGCTGGCCTGAGCGCCGTGGTCGAGCAAGCCCTCAGCGCATGGCGTGAGCAACGCCACGGCCTTCAGGTGCACCTGGTGCGCGGCAACCACGATCGTGCCGCAGGCGACCCACCGCCCGAGTGGGGCATGGCGCTGCAGACCGAACCGTGGCTCATGGGACCTTGGGCCCTGTGCCACGAACCGCAACCCGTGCCCGGCGCCTACACCCTGGCCGGTCACTTGCATCCGTGCATCGGTTTGAAAGGCGGCGCCCGCGAGCGCCTGCGCCTGCCGTGTTTCTGGCTGGGCGACCCGGACCACCACCCGGTCGGCGTGCTACCCGCCTTCGGCGACTTCACCGGCATGCACCCGATCCAGCGGCGTCCGGGCGACCGGGTGTGGGCGGTGGCCGACGAGGTGGTGCGCGAGGTGCCCGAGGCGCTGCGCTGAGTTTTAGGGCCACAGGCCTAAACAAAGTCCCCACAAAAGTTGCCGCTTGTGCGCACAGGCCGGGTTTTGCGGTAAAAATAGAACGACCGTTCGATTATTTGGAATACCCCAGCCCCGTACCGCATGAGCACCACCCCCACCGCCCGCCGCGCTCGCGCCGACAACACAAGCCACAAGCCGTTGCAAAAAGGCCAGCAGACCAAAGCCGCCATTGTGGAAGCCGCGCTTGGGCTGGCCACACAGATCGGTCTGGAAGGTCTGTCGATCGGGGCGCTGGCCGAGGTGATGCAGATGAGCAAGTCGGGCGTGTTTGCCCACTTCGGCTCGCGTGAGGAGTTGCAGATTTCGGTGGTGCGCGAGTACCACGCGCGCTTTGAAGAAGAGGTGTTCTACCCCGCCATCGATGCCCCGCGCGGCTTGCCGCGCCTGCGCCGGCTGTTCGACAACTGGATGAAGCGCACCTCGGTCGAGATCGACTCGGGTTGCATCTACATCAGTGGCGCGGTGGAATTTGACGACCGGCCTGGTCCGGTGCGCGACGCACTCGCCAGCTCGGTCAACACCTGGCTCTCGGCCATGCGCCGCGCGGTCGAGATCGCCATTGAAGAAGGCCATCTGGCACCCGACACCGACGCCGCGCAGATGGCGTTCGAAATCCACGCGCAGATCCTGGCCTTGCATTACGAAGCGCGTTTCCTGCGCAGCCCCGACTCGGCCCAGCGCGCGGTGCGCGCGTTTGAAAACATCGTCACGCGCTTCAGCAACGCTGCAACGCCCGTTGCACGCAAGGCATCGGCCAGAACCGCCGGCAAATCCCCAGCCCCTGCACGCACGCAGGGCTGATTCCCATTTCGTTTTTTCGCAAACCCAGCACAGGAGTTTCCCCATGCCCGTTTACAACCCGCCCCTGCGAGACATGCAGTTTGTGATGCACGAAGTGCTCAAGGTCACCGACGACCTCAAGGCCATCCCGGCCCACGCCGAGATCGACGCCGACACCATCAACGCGGTGCTCGAAGAAGGCGGCAAGTTCGCCTCGCAGGTGATCTTCCCGCTGAACATCAGCGGCGATACCGAGGGCTGCAAGCTCGACCAGAAAACGCACGAAGTCACCACGCCCAAGGGCTTCAAGGAGGCCTACAAGACCTATGTGGACGGTGGCTGGGCGGCGCTCTCGTGCGACCCGGCATTCGGCGGCCAGGGCCTGCCGCTGGTGGTGAACCAGTGCATGTATGAAATGATGAACTCGGCCAACCAGGCCTGGACCATGTACCCCGGCCTCACGCACGGCGCTTACGCCTCGCTGCACACCTTCGGCACCGACGAGCAGAAGGCCACCTACCTGCACAAGATGACCAGTGGTGAATGGACCGGCACCATGTGCCTGACCGAGCCGCACTGCGGCACCGATCTGGGCCTCATGCGCACCAAGGCCGAACCGCAGCCCGACGGCACCTACAAGCTCACCGGCAACAAGATCTTCATCAGCGCCGGTGAACACGACATGGCCGAGAACATCATCCACCTGGTGCTGGCCCGCCTGCCCGACGCGCCCCCCGGCATCAAGGGCGTGAGCCTGTTCATCGTGCCCAAGTTCAACGTGAACAAGGACGGCACCCTGGGCGAGCGCAACGGCATCTACTGCGGCGGCCTGGAGCACAAGATGGGCATCCACGGCAACGCCACCGCGCAGATCGTGATGGACGGCGCCATCGGCACGATGGTGGGCCAGCCCAACAAGGGCATGCAGGGCATGTTCGTGATGATGAACGCCGCGCGCCTGGGCGTGGGCAACCAGAGTCTGGGCTTGACGGAAGTGGCGTACCAGAACGCACTGGCGTATGCGAAAGACCGCATCCAGATGCGCAGCCTGACCGGCCCCAAGGCCAAGGACAAGCCGGCAGACCCGATCATCGTGCACCCCGACGTGCGCCGCATGCTGCTGACCGCCAAGGCCTACGCCGAAGGCGGCCGTGCGCTGGCCATCTTCTGCTCGGTGCTGCTGGAGAAGGTGCACGGTCACCCCGACGAGAAAGTGCGCAAGGACAGCGACGACATGCTCTCGCTGCTCACCCCCATCACCAAGGCTTTCCTCACCGACAACGGCTACAACGCAGCGACCCAGTGCCAGCAGGTGTTTGGTGGCCACGGCTACATCAAGGAATGGGGCATGGAACAGTTCGTGCGCGATGCCCGCATCAACATGATCTACGAGGGCACCAACACCATCCAGAGCCTGGACCTGCTGGGCCGCAAGGTGCTGGGCAACAACGGCGCCACGCTGAAGAAGTTCGGCAAGCTGGTGGGCGCGCTGGTGATGGAAGAGGGCGTCAACGAAAAGATGGCCGAATTCATCAACCCGCTGGCGGTGCTGGGTGAGCAGATCACCAAGTTCACCACCGAGATCGGCTTCAAGGGCCTGCAGAACGCCGACGAAGTGGGCGCAGCAGCGGTGGATTACTTGCGCGTGGCCGGGCACCTGGTGTTCGGCTACTTCTGGGCCCGCATGGCGCAAGTGGCGCTGCGCGAGATCGCTGCCGGCAACACCGATCCGTTCTACGTGGCCAAGCTGCAGACCGCGCGTTTCTACTTCGCCAAGCTGTTCCCCGAGACCGCAACGCTGATGCGCACCGCGCGCTCGGGTTCGAAGGTGTTGATGGACACCGACGCGGCGCTGGCGTGACCCTCCCTTGAACGACCACCACCAGGAGACTTCGATGATCAGGACAACCCTTGTTGCTTCGCTGCTTGTGTTCACCGGCCATGCGTTTGCGCAGATGTCGCCCGTCGGTCTGTGGAAGACCATCGACGACGACACGAAGAAGGAAAAGTCCCTGGTGCGGATCAAGGAGAGCAACGGCGTCTTCAGCGGCACCATCGAGAAGCTGCTGGACCCCGACAGCAAACAAGACGCGGTGTGCGACAAGTGCACCGACGATCGCAAGGACAAGCCCGTGCTGGGCATGACCATTCTGCGCAACCTCAAGGCCAGCGACGGCGATGCCTCCGTGTTCGAGGGCGGCACCATCGTCGACCCGAACAACGGCAAGGTCTACCGCACGCGCCTCAAGCCGGTCGAAGACGGCAAGAAGCTGGAGATGCGCGGCTACATCGGCCCGTTCTACCGAACGCAAGTCTGGTTGCGCGTCGAGTGACCGCGAGCCTCTCCCCATTCATGGAAAAACAATGAACCGATTTCAAGTGAAAAAAGTCGCCGTGCTCGGCGCGGGCGTGATGGGCGCGCAGATCGCTGCGCACCTGGTCAACGTCAAGGTGCCTGTCGTCCTCTTTGATCTCCCGGCCAAGGAAGGCCCGAAGAACGGCATCGTCACCCGCGCCATCGACAACCTCAAGAAGCTCAAGCCTTCGCCGCTGGGTGTAGCGTCCGATGCCGACCTGATCGGCCAGGCCAACTACGAGGAGCACATGGAGCAGTTGAAGGACTGCGATCTGATCATCGAGGCCATCGCCGAGCGCATGGACTGGAAGCTCGACCTCTATACGAAGATCGCGCCCTTCATCGCGCCGCACGCCATCGTCGCGTCCAACACATCGGGCCTGTCGATCACCAAGCTCAGCGAAGTGCTGCCCGATGCGATCAAGCCGCGCTTCTGCGGCATCCACTTCTTCAACCCGCCGCGCTACATGACGCTGGTGGAACTGATCGCCACGCCCACCACCGAGCCGCAGATCCTCAACGACCTGGAGACCTTCGTCACCAGCGGTCTGGGCAAGGGCGTCGTGCGCGCCAAGGACACGCCCAACTTCGTCGCCAACCGCATCGGCATCGCCGGCATGCTGGCCACGATGAAAGAGGTGGAGAACTTCGGCCTGACCTTTGATGTGGTGGACGACCTCACCGGCAAGCGCCTGGGCCGCGCCAGCAGCGGTACCTTCCGCACCGCCGACGTGGTGGGTCTGGACACCATGGCCCACGTGGTCAAGACCCTGCAGGACAACCTGAGCATCGACACCGACCCGTTCTACGGCAGCTTCGGTACGCCACCCGTGCTGGCCAAGCTGCTTGAACTGAAGAACCTGGGCCAGAAGACCAAGGCCGGTTTCTTCAAGAAGGTCGGGCGCGACATCATGCGCTTCGATCTGGACAGTGAAGACTACGTGCCCGCGGGGGAGAAGGCCGACGAGGTCTACGGCCGCATGCTCAAGCGCCCCGCGGCCGAGCGCCTGAAGCTGCTGCGCAACGCCGAAGGCCCACAAGGTCAGTTTCTTTGGGCGATTCTGCGAAACAGCTTCCACTACGCGGCCGTGCACCTGGCCACCATCGCCGACACCGCGCGCGACGTGGACCAGGCCATGCGCTGGGGCTTCGGCATGAAGCAGGGCCCGTTCGAGCTTTGGCAAGAAGCCGGGTGGCTTGAAGTCGCAAAAATGATCCAGGAAGACATCGACGCGGGCAAGGCGCTGAGCAAGGCGCCGCTGCCCGCGTGGGTGTTCAAGGGCCCGGTGGCCGAGGCCGGTGGTGTGCACACGGCTCAAAGTTCGTGGAACCCGACCACAGGCACGTTTGATGCGCGCCGTGAGCTGCCGGTTTACGGTCGCCAGCACTTCCCCGAGCTGCTGCTCGGCGAAGCGGGTGCGAAGTTCGAGACCGCCGGCACCACGATCGAAGAAAACGATTCGATCCGCGTCTGGACCCTGGACGGGCAGGTGCTGATCGCCAGCATCAAGACCAAGATGCACGCCATCAGCCCCGAGGTGTGCGAGGGCCTGATGGCTGCCGTGGATCTGGCCGAGAAGGACTACCAGGGCCTGGTCATCTGGTCGGGCGACGAGCCCTTCAGCGCCGGTGCGGATTTGCAGGCCATGCTGCCGGCTTTCATGGCCGTGGGCGTGAGCGCCATCGAAGGCGCCGAAGGTTTCATGCAGCAGACCATGCTGCGCCTGCGTTACGCCAACGTGCCGGTGGTGTCTGCCATTCGTGGCCTGGCGTTGGGCGGTGGCTGCGAGATGGCGGTCTACAGCGCGCGCCGCGTGGTCCACATGGAAAGCTACATCGGCCTGGTGGAGGTAGGTGTTGGTTTGGTGCCCGGCGCCGGCGGCCTGACCTATATCGCGCGCCGTGCGGCGGAGAACGCCGAAACCTCCACCGGCAAAGACCTGTTGCCTTTCCTCACCGAAGGCTTCACCGCCGCGGCCATGGCCAAGGTCGGCACCAGCGCACTGGAGTCCCGCAAGCTGGGCTACGTGCTGCACTCGGATGTGATCGTGCCGCACAAGGACGAGCTGCTGTATGTGGCCATCAACGAAGCGAAGAGCCTGTTCGTTGGGGGCTACCGTGCGCCGCACAAGCGCCTGTTCCCGGTGGCCGGCCGCGACGGACGGGCCACCATCCTGGGCAGCCTGGTCAACATGCGAGACGGCGGCTTCATCAGCCAGCACGACTTCCACATCGCTTCGCTGATCGCGAATGTGGTGACCGGTGGCGACGTGGAGCCTGGCACGCTGGTGAGCGAGGACTACTTGATGACGCTGGAGCGCCGGGCTTTCTGCTCGCTGATCGTGCATCCCAAGACGCAGGAGCGGATTCTGGGGATGCTGAACACGGGCAAGCCGGTTCGGAATTGATGATGTTTTTGGCGTGCAGGCCCCCATCCCGGCCTTCCCCCAGAGGGGGAAGGAGCGGAACCCGTCTGACCCCTTCCCCCTCTGGGGGAAGGTAGGGATGGGGGCTCTCCGCCAGCCAAACAAACAACCATGCAAAACCAGGCCACCCCCAAAGCCAGAGTCCACGCCCGCAGCTTGCGGCGGGACATGACCGATTCAGAGCGCAAGCTCTGGTCGGGGCTTCGGGGTGAGCAGCTGGGTTTCAAGTTCCGCCGCCAGCACCCGCTGGGCAACTACATCGCCGACTTCGCCTGCCTTGAGCCGAAGCTGATCGTCGAACTCGACGGTTCGCAGCACGCGGACAACCAAGCCTACGACTGTGCTCGGGACGCGTTCTTCAAGTCCCAGGAATTTGCTGTGTTGCGTTTCCCATCCAGCGCTCCGTTTCAAAACCTTGATGGCGTGCTGAGCGCCATTCTTCATCAACTCAACACGTTGGCGGGCGTGGCCCCCATCCCTGCCTTCCCCCAGAGGGGGAAGGAGCAAGACATCGCACAAGGAGCGAATTCATGAGCAAACAAGTTCAAGACGCCTACATCGTCGCCGCCACCCGCACCCCCATCGGCCGTTCGCACAAAGGTTCTTTCAAGCACCTGCGCCCCGACGACCTGCTGGCGCTTGCGCTGCGCTCGGCGCTCAGCCAGGTGCCCACGCTCGACCCCAAGGCCATCGAAGACATCATCTGCGGCTGCGCCATTCCCGAAGCGCAGCAAGGCCTGAACGTGGCGCGCATCGGTGCCATCCTGGCCGGCCTGCCGCACAGCGTGGGCGGCATCACCGTCAACCGCTTTTGCGCGTCGGGCCTCTCGGCCCTGCAGATGGCGGCCGACCGCATCCGCGTGGGCGAGGCCGACGTGATGATCGCAGCCGGCACCGAGAGCATGAGCATGGTGCCCATGATGGGCAACTCGCCCAGCCTCTCGCCCACCATCTTCACCAACACCGACGACGTGGAGAACTACGGCATTGCCTACGGCATGGGCCTCACCGCCGAGAAGGTGGCGCAGCAGTGGAAGGTGTCGCGCGACGCGCAGGACGCGTTTGCCGTGCAGTCGCACCAACGTGCCGTGCTGGCCATGAAAAACGGCGAGTTCACCGAGGAGATCACGCCGGTGGAAGTGACCGAGCGCAGCGTCGACCTGGAGAGTGCCGAGGTGAGCACCACCACCCGGACCGTGAGCCTGGACGAAGGCGCGCGGCCCGACACCTCGCTCGAAGGCCTGGCCAAGCTGCGCACGGTGTTTGCCGCGCGCGGCTCGGTCACGGCGGGCAACAGCTCGCAAACGAGCGACGGCGCGGGCGCGCTGATCCTGGCCAGCGAATCGGCTGTGAAGCGCTTTGGCCTCACGCCACTGGCGCGTTTTGTGAGCTACGCCTCGCGCGGTGTGCCACCGCACATCATGGGTGTGGGCCCGATCGAGGCGATTCCGGCCGCGCTGAAATACGCCGGTCTGAAGCAGGACGACATCGACTGGTTCGAGCTCAACGAAGCCTTTGCCGCACAGTCGCTGGCCGTCATGAACACGCTGGGCCTGGACCCGAGCAAGGTCAACCCCATGGGCGGCGCGATTGCGCTGGGCCACCCGCTGGGCGCCACCGGCGCCATCCGCGCGGCCACCGTGGTGCACGCGCTCAAGCGGCACAACAAGCGCTACGGCATGGTCACCATGTGCGTGGGCATGGGGCAGGGCGCTGCAGGCATCATTGAAAGGGTCTGAAGGTGAAGCATCCGTTCGACGAAGCTGTCGCCCTGCAATCCAACGGCGAACATCGCTTCGTTGGCGCGACGGCCCCCGCCTACGCCAACATGGTCGGGCCGTTCGGCGGCGTCACGGCTGCCACCGCGCTGGGCGCGGTGTTGCAACATCCTGCACTGCTGGGTGAGCCGGTGGCGCTCACGGTGAACTACGCTACGGCACTGGCCGATGGACCTTTTGACGTGACCGCGCGCCCCGCCCGCACCAACCGTTCCACGCAGCACTGGGTGGTGGAGATCGTGCAGGCGGGCGAGACCGTGCTCACCGCCACCGCCCTCACCGCTGCGCGCCGCGAGACCTGGGGTGTGGACGAACTGGCTGCACCCGACATGCCCACGCCCGAAGCGGTGGGCAAGCCCAACATGGCGGCGGCGGTGGAGTGGGTGAAGCGCTACGACATCCGCATCACTGAGGGCGCCATTCCCACCGCGTGGGACGGCAGCGGTGACGCCAGCCGCAGCACGCTGTGGATGCGCGACGAGCCCGCGCGCGCGCTCGACTTCTGCAGCCTCGCCGCCATGGCAGACGTGTTCTACCCCCGCGTGTGGCTGCGCCGCGCCACGCGGGTGCCGGCGGGCACCGTGTCCATGACCGTCTATTTCCATGCGGGCTCGGGGCAACTGGCCGAAGTCGGTACCGGATGGCTGTTGGGCCAGGCGCAAGCCCAGGCGTTTCGCAACGGCTTCTTCGACCAGACCGCGCAGGTGTGGAGCGAAGCGGGCCAGCTGCTGGCCACCACCCACCAGGTCGTGTACTACAAGGAGTGACCGGCGTTCAGGGGCGACCCAGGAACAGGTAGAGCCCGGTGTAGCCCTTGGGCGCGCTCACCACGCTGAGGTACAGCGGGCCGATGCCGGTGTCGGCCCCCACGAAGAGGCTCCCGCCCGCGCGCAGGCTGCGCGCCGAAATGTCCTGGCGTTCCGACCAGGCGTTGCCCGCTTCGATCGATCCGCCCACGAAGAGGGCACGCGCCACACCCACGTTGTACGGCAGGCGCTGGTAGTAGGTCGCGCGGCCAAACAGCAGGTAGTTGCCCGCCACCTGGCCCACGCGATAACCCGACAGCTGCTGGAACCCGCCGAGCGCGTACTCATCCGCCGCGCCCACCGGAATCTGACTCGCATACGCAAACCGCGCACCCATGTTGAGTGTGTGAACGCCCCAGGTTTTCACGCCGGTGGCCGTTCCTTCCAGTCGGGTAAAGCTGCCGCTGCCGGTGGCCACGCCGCTGAACGAGCGCCGCCCCAGCACCACTTCACCCTCGGCCCGATAGCCGCGCGACGGGAAGTTCGCGAAGTCCAGCTGGTCGGCGATGACGGCTCCGCGCACGCCCACCTCGTTCCAGTTGAGCGTGCCCACCAGATCCTGCGGTTCCACGCCGGCGATCAGCTCGGGCGTGACTTTGCGATGCCCCGCCACCAGGCCGACCCGCATGTCGCCCACGTTGCCCAGCAGGCCCATGGGCCAGCCCAGATCCACACCAGCCTGAATGCCTTGTCGCTGTATGAGTGCGATCGACTGACCCACATCGTTGTAGAGCTCCACACGGCGCAGGCTGGTGTCCACGTAGGCTGCCACGAAGCGGTCGCTGGAGTTCGTCAGCGGTTGGTAGAGCTCGGAATACAGCCCCAGCGTCTCGCCGAGCTGCACCCGGTTGCGCCATTCGGCGCCGCTCTCGTTGAGCCAGTGCCGGTTGTGGCTGATGCGCAGGTTGAAGGCACCCTGGCCCTGAAAGTCGGTGCGCAAATCAAGGCCCACGCGCAGGTAGTTCGGGCCCCAGGCGTTCTCGCGCAGGTTGATCGTGAGGTCTTCCGTGCCGTTGTCCTCGCGACGGGTCAGTGTGTAGTCGATGCGCTCGTAGTCGCCACTCACCGCGAGCTTGCGCAGATCGGCTTCGATCTTGGGCACGTCCACCCGCTGGCCCGGCTCGGCCTCCAGCGCCCTGGCCAGGCGCGCCGCCCGCTCTTCGCTCACGCCTTCGAAACGGATGGCGCCGATGCGCCCCACGCGGTCGGCGTTGGCCAGGGCCTGTGTGCTGCGCGCCTGCACCCAGCTCGCGTAGCGCGGGGCGTCCACCGCAAACAGCGCCAGCGCCTCGCGCACCGTGCCCGCGTACTCGTTGCCGATCTTCACCAGCTCCTCGGCCTTGTCGAAATCGGCCGAGGTGAGCTTGCCCAGCTGCGGCGCGAGCAGCAGGTCTTTGGGGGTGAGCGTGGCAATGCTGGCCTGCACGTTCTGTTCGGTCAGGATGTTGACCATCTGCGTGGTCACGCCCAGCACCGTGCCCAGCGTGTCGCGCCCGGCCAGCGGCGTGCCGATGTTCACCGCGATGATCACCTCGGCCCCCATGGCGCGCGCCACGTCCACCGGCAGGTTGTTCACCAGCCCGCCATCGCCCAGGATGCGGTCGTTGATCGACAGCGGCGAGAACACCCCGGGCACCGACATGCTCGCGCGCAGGGCCGCGGACAGATCGCCCCGGTCCATCACCACCGCGCGCCCGGTCTCCATGTCGGTGGCCACGGCTCGAAACGGCGTGGGCAACTGGTCGAACGATTCGAGGTGGCGGGTGGAGAGCGTGTAGCGGCGCAGCAGCACCTCCAGCGAGCGGCTCGACACCGCGCCCGTGGGCAGCAGGAATTCGCCATTGCGAAACCCCAGCTGCAGCACGGGCGAGAGTTCAAAGTCTTCTTCCTTGCGGCGCTGCGAGAGCAGTTGGCGCGGCTCGCGGCTGTTGAACAGGCCACCCCAGTCCACCGCCAGGATCTCGCGCTCCAGGTCGTCGGCCTTCATCCCGCTGGCATACAAGCCGCCGATGATCGCGCCCATGGACGTGCCCACGATCATGTCCACCGGGACGCGCGCCGCTTCCAGCGCCTTGAGCACACCCACGTGCGCGAAGCCGCGCGCTCCGCCGCCCGAGAGCACCAGGGCCACGCGCGGGCGCGCTTGAGCGCCAGCGTCTTGCGCCACCGCGGGCAGGGGCCCGAGCAAGCTCGCCAGGGCGGCAAAGAGAAGGGGGATGAAACGGGAGCGCATGAAACACCTGTGAGCTGGGTTGGCGCGCAGGCGCCGGGATGCGGCCAAGTGTAGGCGGGCACTCACCGACAACGGGCACCGATACATGCTGTCACGCAGCCGTCAGGCCTTGGGAGAACGACCCAGAAAAGCACGCCCGTTCGTGGTAATTTGCGGCTTCCCTGTCAGCCCTGCGCTGCCCCCTTTTGCCCACCGAGAGACACCCCATGAGCGACATCCTCGTCCACACCGAAGCCGGCGTCTGCACCCTCACGTTCAACCGCCCCGACAAAAAGAACTCGATCACCGCCGCCATGTACAGCGCGCTGGCCGATGCGCTGCAGGCCGCGCAAGACGATGCACAGGTGCGCTGCGTCGTGTTCCAGGGCAACGAAGCCATCTTCTCTGCCGGCAACGACATTGCCGATTTTCTGAACAACCCGCCCGCCACCACCGATTCACCGGTGTTCCGTTTCCTGCGCGGCATCGCACAGTTCCCCAAGCCGCTGATCGCTGCTGTGTGTGGCCCGGCCGTGGGCATTGGCACCACGCTGCTGTTCCATTGCGACCTGGTCTACGCAGGCGACAACGCCGCCTTCTCCATGCCCTTCGTCAACCTCGGCCTGTGCCCCGAAGCCGCCAGCAGCCTGCTGGTGCCGCAGATGCTGGGCTACCACCGCGCTGCAGAAGCGCTCTTGCTGGGCGAGCCCTTCATGGCCGAGGCCGCGCTCGAAGTGGGCCTGGTCAACCGCGTGCTGCCGCCGCTGGAGGTGGCCGGCTATGCCCAGACCGTGGCCCGAAAGATGGCCGCCAAACCCATCAGCTCGCTCATCGAAACCAAGCGCCTCATGAAGCAGGGTCAGCTCAAGCAGGTGATGGCTGTGATGGCCGAAGAAGGCGCGAGCTTCGGCCGCATGCTCGGCGAGCCGGCAGCGAAAGAAGCGTTTGGTGCGTTCATGGAGCGCCGCAAGCCCGACTTTTCGAAGGTGTGAGTTGCGCCGCCTCGCGGGCGGCACAACTTCAGAGGGTCGGGACCGTGCCCCCGTCGATCACGTACTCCGTGCCCGTGATCGAACCCGCGCGCGGTGACGCCAGAAACACGATGAGGTCGGCCACTTCCTGTGGCGTTGCCGGTCGGCCCAGCGGAATGCCGCCCAGCGACCGCATGATGATCTGCCGTCCTCCCTCGAGGTCTGTGTTGGCCTGGGTGGCCACGCGCTCCACCAACGCCTGGGCGGCGTCGGTTGCCACCCAGCCGGGCGCCACGCTCAGCACACGCACACCCTGAGGCGTGACCTCTTTCGACAAAGCCTTGCTGTAGGTGCTCAAGGCGGCTTTGGCCGCAGCGTAGGCCGTGGTCGACTCCGGCAACGGCAGCAGGCGCTGGATCGAGCTGACGTGCACGATGACGCCTGAACCTCGAGCCAGCATGGCCGGCAGCAGCGCGCGGTCCAGGCGCACGGCGGGCATGAGGTTCTGGTTCAGTTCTGCCAACCATTGCGCGTCGTCCAGCGCCGCGAAGCCGCCACCCGGCGCGCTGGAACCGCCCAGCACATTGACCAGAATGTCGACCCCGCCCCAGTGCTGCAGCACCCGTTGGGCCACCGCCGCAGCCCCCTCGGCCGTGGACAGGTCGGCGGCCATGTGGATCAGGCCGGGCGGTGCATGCGCCGGCACGGAGCGCGCCGTGGTCATCACCTGCACGCCGGCATCGAGCAGGCCTTGAACGACGGCCGCACCCACGCCTTTGGTACCACCGGTGACCAGCGCGCGTTGCCCATGGAGTTGAAGGTCGAAGCTCATGCTGTGATCTCCAGGCTGGCGATCAGCCCGCGTTCGAGACGAAAGCGGTATTGAAGATCGACCGGGCTGCCCGGGAAGTTGCCCGCCACTCGGCCGCTCACGATGTGCTGCCCGTTCTGCTGCAACAGGGCAAACGGCTCGGTGGTGTAGCTGTATTGCGTGGACGCTGCAGCCTTCCAGGCTTTGATGGCGTCAATCCCGGTGTGGGTCTTGCCCTCGTCTTTCACGGTGGCTTGTGCCGTGAAGCAACGGGCCACCGCCGCAGGGTTTTGCCGATCGGCAGCGAAGTAGGCGGCAATCGGTTCGGGGAGCGTCGGCTGGTTCATGGTGGTAACTCCTGTTGGTGGAGCCCAGAGAATGCAGCCCGGAGAAAAATAAGTGAATGATCTAGAATTTGAATAGCTTGTTTAGTAACGGATACAGAATGCGTGGATCCGAATTCGCCGAACTGAAGGCCTTTGTTGCGGTGGTGGAGCGGGCGAGCTTTGCGCGAGCCGCAGAGCACCTGGGCCTCTCGCCTTCGGCACTCAGCCAGACCATTCGCCAGCTGGAGGACCGGCTGGGCGCCCGGCTCCTGAACCGCACCACGCGCAGCGTGGCACCCACCGCCACCGGCGACCAGCTCTACACGCGCATCGCTCCCTTGTTCCGCGACATGGCCGACGCTGTGGCCGAGGCCAGTGCGGCGGCTGGCCAGACGAGCGGGACGTTGCGCATCAACACGCTGGCCATGGCGGCGCGGCAGATCATCGCGCCACGGCTGGGCCGGTTTCACCGCGCGCACCCCGACGTGGTGCTGGACATCGTGGTGGACGACGGACTGAGCGACATCGTCGCGGGCCGCTTCGACGCCGGCATCCGCGTGGGCGCACGGCTGGAAAAAGACATGATTGCCGTTCGCCTCACGCCCGACTTGAAAATGATTGCCGTGGCGTCCCCGGACTATTTGAAGGAGCGAGGCATGCCGCGAGCACCCGCCGACCTGCACCACCACGCCTGCATCAACTGGCGGCTGCAGCAAGACGGCAGTGCGTGGCACTGGGCATTTGAAAAGAAAGGCAAGCGACTGGAGATCGCGGCGGAGGGGCCCTTGGTCACCAATCACTCGGACATCGGCATCGCCGCCGCCGTGCAGGGGCTGGGCATCTCCTATGCATTCGACCGCGAACACGTCGACGAGCACCTCTCTCAAGGGCGTCTGGTTCAGGTACTCGGCGACTGGTCGATCACACGGCCCGGTCTGTTCCTGTACTACTCCAACCGCCGCCACCCCTCGCCCGCCTTGGGCGCATTCGTCGACTGCTTGCTGGATCGCGAGCCCCGTGCCGAGGGTCGCCGGGCGAGGTGAGACTGCTCTTCAAGGCGGATGGTTGAGCCCGTTCCAGCCGAGCGTTGCGGGATCAGACGAAAGCCCTGGATCTCAATCGGAGAGAAGCTGCGGGCAGGGTGCCGCGAAGGGCGGCGTAAGACTAGCTAAGACGTTCGCCCTCAGTGCATGGCCGGCAGATCCCGACCCGGAGCGGACCTTCTCCACACACTCACTCAGAGGCGAGGTTAGATCCCTTCGGCGAGCTACGATTCGTAGCTCTGATCTTTTCGAGGATCTCTGTGACGTGCTTCGGATACTCACCGCTGAAGTACTCGAAGGCAAGCGGATTGGCTGTGTAGAAGTGACAGCAGAACTCGACCCAATCTTCGGTTTTCAGCGGGCCATTAATCTTGAAGACTTTGCTCGATCTGGCCTTGATATGCGCAGGGTTCTTCATCGTCATGTTGAAGTCGGAATCCCGTCTCAGGAAGTATTCCTCTTCCGTGAAAAGCTGGATCGCGCCGTCGAAGTGCCTGAAACAGTTGGCCGCGAGATCGAACTCGGCGTGCAAGTAGCGGGCTGGGAAGTAGTGCTGCCCCCCGACCTCGATCTGAATGTTGTCCGTCTTCATTTCCAGGGCCTGGAACGACTTGATGCCATCCGACTCGCTCCACTTGATATCTAGACAGTACGCGTCGGCGAAGAAGAAGGAGACATGCCGAGATTCGAGATCCAAGGGCGGGCGCAGCTTGGCGATTCCGGGTTTGATGTTTCGTATGTCCTCGTCGAAGGGAGCGCCGTACCATGTGTCGGCCTCGACATAGCCAAGCCCGTCGACGTCTATCCGGACCCGGTCTTCGTCGAGGGCAATGTACTTTTCTATGCCGAGGCCGTCGAACCGCCAGAACAGGTCTGTGAACCTCGGGGCCCAGTTGTTGATTGGGTGCATTCCACGCCGGTAACAGGGGTGAGCCATCAAGATAAAGACGGGCCCGGCAAAGCATCCTTCGTAATAGGGGCTGGGAGGAAATCGCCTCGCGATCTCGTTGAACGGCAGCAGTCCGTCGCGCTCGGCCCTTATTGGTCCCAATAGCGTCCTTGCGATGCCTCGTGCCTTGGCGACGATGCCGGTGGTCTGGATGTACTCGAACGACTCAGCGCTGAGGATCACGCCCTTGGATGCAGCTAGATCCGTGAATGCCCTAATCAGGTCGCCTGCTTCGGTCAGTCGTTCGCGGGACTGTTTTTCCAGGTCCTCGATATGACGGACCATCATCTCGTCGTATTGTTGATCAGTCACGGTATTTCAAGCAGCATGAAACGCGACGCCAATATACAGGTGCCCCCTGCACCTAGACACTCTCTCCCATCGAATGGACACGAGAGCGTTGCGCACAGGGCTGTGAACGACTGCTCCTGGCCGAGAGCAGCTGGTCCGGCCCAGGTGCGGATGTCTCAGTCCGCTGCACACCGGCCTTTCCCTCCATAAAACTCCCGACTGCAGCCAGCCAACCCCCGCCGCCAAAGCCGCCCATCCAGCGCGTCAACTTCCCCCGAGCACCCGCGTCCATGTGGGTTTTGAGTAGTTTCCTGTGCCTCCCGCCCATGGTTTCAGGGCACCCCCTCTCCTAGGATGGGCCCCACTCGAACACCGGGTTCGGGGCCAACACCAAACAGGAGACAAGAGCATGGATCTGAAACTGTGGGCAGCCGCATCCGTTGTTGCCGTGACCAGCGTGGGCGTGGCCCACGCTCAAAACACCCAGGGCAAACTGTCGAACGACGTGCTTCGCATCGGCGTGTTGACGGACATCTCCGGCGTGTACGCCGACATCTCCGGCAAGGGCGCGGTCGAGGCCGTGAAGATGGCCGTTGAGGACTTCGGCGGCAACATGTTCGGCAAACCGATCGAGGTGGTTTCCGCCGACCACCAGAACAAGGCCGATGTGGGCGCAGCGAAGGCGCGCGAGTGGTACGACGGCGGCGTGGACATGATCAACGACCTCGCCAACTCGGGCGTGGCGCTGGCCGTGGCCGGTGTGGCGAAAGAGAAGAAACGCCATGCGATCGTGAATAACGCGTCCAACGTGGGCGTGACCAACGCGCAATGCTCGCCCTACACGGTGCACTACACCTACGACGCTTATTCGCTGGCCAACGGCACCGGCCGCAGCATCGTTGAAGGTGGTGGCGACACCTGGTTCTTCCTCACGGTGGACTTCGCCTTCGGCATCGGCCTGGAGGGGCAGGTGGGCGATGTGGTGCGTGCCAACAAGGGCCGTGTGGTGGGCGCTGCGCGCCACCCGCTGGGCACCACCGACTTCTCGTCGTATGTGTTGCAGGCGCAGGCCTCCAGGGCCAAGATCATTGGCCTGGCCTCCACCGGCAACGACACCATCAACGCGATCAAGGCGGCCAACGAATTCGGTGTCACGAAAAACCAGAAGCTGGCCGCGCTGCTGCTGTGGATCAACGACGTGCACGCGCTCGGCTTGCCCACGGCGCAAGGCCTGCAGCTCACCAACGCCTGGTACTGGGACATGAACGACGACTCGCGCGCGTTCGCCAAGCGTTACCAGGCGCGCATGGGTGGCCAGATGCCGAACATGGCGCACGCCGGTGACTACTCGTCGACCATGCATTACCTCAAGGCGGTGCAGGCGGCGGGTTCGGACGATCCGGATGCCGTGTCAGCCAAGATGCGCGAGATGCCGATCAGCGACATGTTCACCAAGGCCGGCAAGATCCGCGAAGACGGCCGCATGGTGCACGACATGTACCTCTGGCAGGTGAAGACCCCGGCCGAGTCGAAGGGCCCGTGGGACTATTTGAAGCTGGTCAAGACGATCCCGGCCGACCAGGCGTTCATGCCCCTGGCGCAGAGCACCTGCTATTTGGTGAAGCGCTGAAGCGCGCATGACCGCGATCCTGGAAACGCAGGGACTCTCGCGCACCTTCAACGGGTTTCACGCCGTCTCCGGCGTGAGCCTGTCGGTGCGCGAGGGCAGCATCCACGCCCTGATCGGGCCCAACGGCGCGGGCAAGACGACCTGCTTCAACCTGCTCACACGTTTCATCGACGCGTCGGCCGGGAGCATCCGTTTTGACGGCCACGACATCACCCGCACCCCGGCCGACGCGGTGGCGCGCCTGGGCCTGGTGCGCTCGTTCCAGATCTCGGCGGTGTTCGGGCAGCTCAGCGTGTTTGAAAACGTGCGCCTGGCGGTGCAGCGGCGTCGCGGCCACTCGCTGGACTGGTGGCGCAGCGACGTGGCGCTGCGGGCCTACGACGAGCGCACCCACGAGTTGCTGGCCGAGGCCGGCCTTGCCGAGTGGGCCAACCATCTTGCAGGCGAACTGCCCTACGGCCGCACGCGCGCGCTGGAACTGGCCACCACGCTGGCGCTGGAGCCGCGCGTGCTGCTGCTCGATGAACCCATGGCCGGCATGGGCGCCGAAGACATCGCCCACGCCGCCGCCATGATCCGCCAGGCGGCGGTGGGCCGCACCGTGCTCATGGTGGAGCACAACCTCTCGGTGGTGGCCGACCTGTGCGACCGCATCACCGTGCTGGCGCGCGGCGAGGTGCTGGCCGAAGGCGATTACGCCACCGTGTCGAAAGACCCGCGCGTGGTCGAGGCCTATCTGGGCCATGGCCATGCAGGGCAGCGCAAGCACCACGCAGCGGTGGTGGAGCCGAACCATGGCTGAACCTCTGCTGAGCCTGCGCAACGTCTGCGCCTGGTACGGCCCCAGCCAGGCCCTGCACGGCGTTGACCTGGAGGTGCGCGAGGGTGAACTCGTCACGCTGCTGGGGCGCAATGGCGCGGGCAAGTCGACCTTGCTCAAGACCGTCATGGGCATGATGGACAAGCGCCAGGGGTCCATCCGTTTCAAGGGCAACGAGCTCATTGGCCTGGCGCCGCACCACATCGGGCGCATGGGGCTGGCCTTCTGCCCGGACGACCGGGGCATTTACGCCTCGCTCACGGTGCGCGAAAACCTGCGCCTGCCGCCGGTGGTGGCCCAGGGCGGCATGAGCGAGGCCGAGCTGTTCGAGCTGTTCCCCAATCTGGCGGAGCGGGCGAAGTCCGCCGGTACGCACCTCTCGGGCGGTGAACAACAGATGCTGGCGATTGCCCGCATCCTGCGCACCGGCGCGCGCGTGCTGCTGCTGGACGAACCCACCGAAGGCCTGGCCCCGGTGATCGTGGACCGCATCGGCGACCTCATCCGCCAGCTGAAAAGCCGGGGATACACCATCGTGCTGGTGGAGCAGAACGTGCACTTCGCTGCCGAGCTGGCCGACCGACATTGCCTCATGGAGTCGGGCCGCATCACCGATACGTTCGACGCGGCCACCTTGCTGCGCGATTTCGATGCCATCACCGCTCGGATCGGGGTCTAGAGATGGCGCAACCTGTGGTCCGATGGACGAAATCCTGTGAGCCGTTTGAAGGTGTTGGAAAACGCAAACGGGTTCACGTAGCCCACGCTGCGTGCGATCGCTTCGATCTTGTCTGGGGTGGTGGCGAGCAGATGCGCGGCGTGCGCAATGCGCAGGTTGGCCAGCTGTTTGCCGGGGCTGCGGCCGAGGTTCTTCTGGCACAGGCGGCGCAGGTGTTCCTCGCTGGTGTTGGCCAGCGCCGCCAGGTCGGCCAGCGTCCACTCGCGCGAGAGATCGGCTTTGACCGCGTTCCACACCGGCACCAGGCGGGGTTCGCGCTGCAGCGGCTCCAGGATGCGGGCCACGTAGCGTTCGATCACGTCGACCCACACCACGCAGGTGCCGGGGTCGGCTGCGCCCTCCATTTCTGCCGCCAGGCCTTCTATGGCGCTCTGCAGCACACGCCCGTCAAACGCGGTCATGGTGGGCGACATCGCGCCGTCCACCGAGCGCACCGACTCGGGTTTGAACCGCACCCAGGCCAGCTGCCAGCGGTGGCCGGGCACGCAATGAAAGGCGTGCAGCACGTGCGCAGGGGCGAAGGTCACGCTGCCCGGCTTGTGGGTGTACCAGCGCCCGTCCAGCAGCGTCTGCCCCTCGCCGCCCAGGCACACCTGCATGAAAGCACCGCTCAGGTGGGTTCTCACCACGGTGTAGGGCGCTGCGGCGTCCAGCACCGAGACGTGGGCAATGTGGCGCGCCGCCAGTGCCTCGCATTGTTCGGCACGCACCACCGTCTGCGCGGTGTCATCACCCAGCACCAGGGTTTCACGGGAGATATCGGGATGTTTGATCGGCATGGAAGGCGAATGATAGGGAGGGCCCATGGCTGAGGTATTCGGTCTTCCCCTGCCCGTGCTCGCCGGCCAGGTCATGCTGGGTCTGGTCAATGGATGCTTCTACGCCGTGCTCAGCCTCGGGCTGGCGGTGATCTTCGGCCTGCTGCGCATCGTCAATTTCGCGCACGGCGCATTCTTCATGGTGGGTGCGTTTGCCGCCTGGATGCTGCAGCGCTATGCGGGGATGGGCTACTGGGCTGCGCTGCTGCTGGTGCCGTTGGTGGTGGGTGGACTGGGTGGCGTGTTCGAGCGCACGCTGCTGCGCCGCCTCTACGGCATGGACCCGATCTATGGCCTGCTGCTCACCTTCGGTCTGGTGCTGGTGCTCGAAGGTGGTTTCCGCGTGGCCTTCGGCACCTCGGGCCAGGCCTACCCGGTGCCGGCCAACCTGCAGGGCGTGTTCAACCTGGGCTTCATGATCCTTCCGATCTACCGGGCCTGGGTGATCGTGGCGGCGCTGGCCGCCTGTGTGGCCACCTGGTGGCTGATCGAGCGCACGCCGCTGGGTGCGCGCCTGCGAGCCGCCACCGAACGGCCGTTGCTCACGCAGTCTTTCGGGGTCGATGTGCCGCGCCTTCTCACCTTCACCTACGCGGGCGGCATCGCGCTGGCGGCGTTCACCGGTGTGCTGGCCGCGCCCATCCTGCATGTGAATTCGGGCATGGGGTCCAACCTGGTGATCATCGTCTTCGCCATCGTGGTCATCGGCGGAATGGGCTCGGTGCTGGGGTCCATCGTCACGGCGCTGGGCATCGGTGTGATCGAGGGGCTGGCCAAGGTCTGGTATTCGGAGGCGTCCACCACGGTGATTTTTGTGGTGATGGTGCTGGTCTTGTTGTTCCGCCCGCGCGGTCTGTTCGGCAAGGAGGGGGCTGCATGACCACAACCATGCCAACCTGGCAAAAGGCTTTCATGGCGCTGGTGGTGCTGGCCCTGCTGGTGGTGCCCTGGGCGCCTCAGGTGGTCTACCCGGTCTTCGTCATGAAGCTGATGTGCATGGCCTTGTTTGCCTGTGCCTACAGCCTGCTGCTGGGCTTCGGCGGCATGATGTCTTTCGGCCATGCGGCCTTCTTTGGCAGCGCGGCCTACATCACCGGCCTGGCCACCAAATACTGGGGCCTGCCGCCCGAACTGGGCCTGATCGCCGGCACCGTGTTTGCCGGTGCGCTGGGCGCGGTGTTCGGCGCGCTGGCCATACACCGCCAGGGCATCTACCTCGCCATGATCACGCTGGCGCTGGCGCAGATGGTGTATTTCATCTTTCTGCAACTGCCCTTCACCGGCGCCGAAGACGGCCTCCAGCAGATTCCGCGCGGCACCTTGCTGGGCGTGATCGACCTGCGCAGCGACTTCGCCATGTACCACCTGGTGCTGCTGCTCACGCTGGCGGGACTCTGGCTCATCCACCGGGTGGTGAACTCACCGTTTGGCCATGTGGTGGTGGCCATTCGCGAGCACGAGCCGCGCGCCCGCTCGCTGGGTTATCCCGTGAACCGCTACAAGCTCACGCTCTTCATCCTGTCGGCCGCACTCTCCGGGCTGGCCGGCTCCATGAAGGCACTGGTGTTCCAGCTGGCGTCCTTGTCCGACGTGCACTGGCACCTCTCGGGTGACGTGGTGCTCATGGCGCTGCTCGGCGGCATGCACACCGTGTTCGGCCCCGCTATTGGTGCCACGCTGGTGGTCGGCTTGCAGTACTACCTCGACGCCTTCGGCGGCTGGGTGACCCTGGTCACCGGCCTGATCTTCATGGTGTGTGTGCTCTCGTTCCGCAGCGGCATTGCCGGTGCGGTGCAGGCGCTCAGGCCCCGCTCACGCAACGGGTCTTGAGCACCCGTTTCCCCATTCCGGTCGTACTTTCAAGGAGACATTCATGCCGCGTTTTGAACGCCAAGCCCTGATGGCGAAATTCCACGCCATGGTCCAGCGCCGCGAGCCCATCATCGGCGGTGGCGCCGGCACCGGTATCTCGGCCAAGTGCGAAGAGGCCGCCGGCATCGACCTCATCGTGATCTACAACTCGGGCCGCTACCGCATGGCCGGGCGCGCCTCGTCGGCCGGCCTGCTGGCTTATGGCAACGCCAACGAGATCGTGGTGGAGATGGCGGGCGAGGTGTTGCCGGTGGCCAAAAAGACACCGGTGATTGCGGGCGTGAACGGCACCGATCCCTTCATCGTCATGCCAGTGTTTCTGAAGCAGCTCAAGGAGTTGGGGTTTTCCGGCGTGCAGAACTTCCCCACCGTGGGCATCATCGACGGCACCTTCCGCCAGAGCCTGGAGGAGACCGGCATCAACTACGCGACCGAGGTGGAGATGATCGGCCAAGCCCATGCGCTCGACCTGCTCACTACGCCTTATGTGTTTTCTGCCGAAGAAGCCGTGGCCATGACCGAGGCCGGCGCCGACTTCATCGTGCCCCACCTGGGCGTGACCACCGGCGGCACCATCGGGGCCACATCGGCCAAGACGCTCGACGAGTCGGTGAAGCTGATCGACGAATGGGGCGAGGCCGCGCGCCGGGTGCGCAAGGACGTGATCGTGATCGCGCACGGCGGCCCGATCTCATCGCCGGAAGACGTTCAGTACGTGTTCCAGCACAGCCGGCATTGCAACGGCTTCTACGGTGCCAGCAGCATGGAGCGACTGCCGGTGGAGATCGCGATCAAGGCGCATGTGCAGCGTTACAAACAACTGACGTTCTGAAACCCCACAAGAGGAGACACACATGGCCCGGGTATATGTGAGCATGGTGATGAACGCCACCCTCGATGAGGCGTGGGCTTACCTGCGCGACTTCGGCGCGCTGGGCAATTACCACCCTTATTTCGAGAACTCCTTCATCGAAGACGGCAAACCGTCCGACCAGGTGGGCTGCGTGCGCCGCTTCAGCGTGCGCGATGGCGGCGGCTATCTGCGCGAACAATTGCTGGCGCTGTCGGACGACACACACCGCTGCCGCTACAAGATCCTGCACATCGACGCACCGTGGACGAACTACGTGGCCGAGATGCATCTGTTGCCCATCACCGAGGGCAACCGCTGCTTCGGCGAATGGTGGGCCGAATGGGACGTGCCGCCCGACCAGGAGGCCGAGGCCATGGAGCGCGTGAAGGGCACCTTTCGCACCTTCTTCGAGTGTGTGAACGCGCACCACGACAAGCGCCGATGAGCGCCACCGCATCCACCGCCTGGGTGGTGGGCACCTTCGACACCAAGGCCGCCGAGCTCAACTACCTCGCTGGCCTGGTGCGCGCGGCCGGTGTGCCTGTGCTCACGGTGGACATCGGCACGCGCAGCGCCGTCGGCGTGGCCGATATCGACGCCGCCACCGTGGCCAGCCACCACCCACGCGGGGCCTCGGCCGTGTTCGAGCCAGCCGACCGGGGTGAGGCGGTGATCGCCATGAGCGAGGCCCTGAGCGCCCTGGTGCGCCAGCGCCTGGCGGCCGGCGGGGTACAGGCCATGCTGGGCGTGGGCGGCTCCGGCGGCAGTTCCATGATCGCGCCGGCCATGCGCCTGCTGCCCATCGGCATGCCGAAGCTGCTGGTGTCCACCATGGCGGCCGGTGATGTGTCGGCCTACGTGGGCGTGGTGGACATGACGCTCATGTACCCCGTGACCGACATCGCCGGGCTCAACCGGCTTTCGCGCACGATCCTGGCCAATGCGGCGCACGCGCTGGTGGGCATGCTGCAGCACCACGCACCGACCTTTGATGGGACCGACAAGCCCGCCATCGGACTGACCATGTTCGGCGTCACCACGCCGTGCGTGCAGGCGGTGCGGTCCTTGTTGAGCGACGACTTTGACGCCCAGGTGTTTCACGCCAACGGCGCCGGTGGCCGCACGCTGGAAGCGCTGGCCGCTGCCGGCATGCTGCACGCCGTGGTCGACCTCACCACCACCGAGGTGGGCCAGCACCTGGCCGGCGGCGTGTGCGACGCCGGCCCCAACCGGCTGGACGCCGCCGCGCGCCACGGCCTGTCCTGGGTGGGTTCGGTTGGCGCGCTGGACATGATCAACTGGGGTGCGCCGTCCACCATCCCCGAGCGGCACCAGGGGCGCCTGTTCCACGTGCACAACGCCAACGTGACGCTCATGCGCAGCAACGCGCAGGAGCTGGCAGCGGCGGCGCAGCGCTTGGCCGAACAACTCAACCGGGCGCCTGGCCCGGTGCGGCTGTTGCTGCCGCTGGGTGGGCTGTCCATGCTGGACGCGCCCGGTCAGGCCTTTCACGATCCGGCGGCCGATGCCGTTCTTTTCGACACGCTGGAGCGGTTGTTTGTCGTCAGCGACAACCACCGCCTGATCCGGCTGCCGCACCACATCAACGACCCGCTGTTTGCCGCGGCGGTGGCCGAGCAGGTGAGGGCGGTGGTGTAAGGTGTCGCGCCATGAGCGCCGCGCCGGGCCGTCCCAAGCAAGCTCGCACCGCAGGCGAAGCCGAAGGCACACCAGTGAACACCACCGACCCCACCGAACAAGCCAAGACCCATTTTTTCGACGGCAACGCGCTCTTTGAAGCCGGTCGGCTCGAAGACGCAGCTGTCCAGTACCAGGCCGCGCTCGACTTGGTGCCGGGGCGCCCCTCGGTGCTGGCCAACCTGGGCGTGACGCAGTGCCGCCTGGGCCGCTGGCTGGAGGCTGTGAGCACGCTCACACAGGCGACCCAGGCCGACCCCGCGCACCGCGACGCCTGGGTGGCGCTGGGCCTGTCGTTTGAGGCGCTGTCGCAATGGGACAAAGCGGCCAAGGCCCTGCAAACAGGCATTGCACTGGGAGCCGCCACCGGCCAGTTGTGGTTGTCGCTCGCCATGTGCCGCATGCGCCTGCAGCAGCCGGGCGAGGCTTTGCACGCGCTCGACCAGGCCGTGGCGGTGGAGCCCACCCTGGCCGAAGCATGGACCCAGCGCGGCGGCCTGCTGCGCGACACCGGGCGCCATGCCGAGGCCGCGCGCAGCTACGAGCAGGCGCTGGCGAACGGTGGCGACGAAACCCTCAACCGCTTCTATTTGTCGTCGGTGCAGGGCGGCACGGCACCGGCCCATCCCCCGTCGCTGTATGTGGAAGCGCTGTTCGACGAGTACGCCGACGAGTTCCAGACCCACCTGGTCGAGCAGCTGAACTACCAGGCGCACAGCACCTTGCTGGCGCCGCTGCGCGAGAGCGGCCAACGCTTCGAGCGTGTGCTCGACCTCGGTTGTGGCACCGGGCTGTGTGGCCGCCTGATCCAGGCGCAGGCCGGTTCGGTTGAGGGGGTCGACCTGTCGTCTGCCATGGTTGCGCAGGCCGAGGCCAGCGGCGCGTACCAGCGCGTGGTGCACGGCGACCTGCTGGCGTTTTTGCGCGAGAGCACCGAGCCGGCGGACCTGGTGATGGCGGCCGACGTGTTCATTTATGTGGGTGCGCTCGACGCGGTGTTCGAGGCGGTGCGCGCTCGCCTGCAGCCCGGCGCCTGTTTTGCGTTTTCGGTCGAACTCGCCACCGACGGCAGCGAACTCAAGCTGCTGCCCAGCCTGCGCTACGCCCACTCACCCGCCTACATCGACCGGCTCGCCGCCCTCAACGGCTTTCGCGTGCGCCAGAGCTGGCAGGCCCCGCTGCGCGAAGACCAGCAAAAACCGGTGATGGGCCTGTATGTGCTGCTGGAGCCGGTGGCCAGCGCCTGAGTCAGCGCTCAGACTTGGCGAGCCCACTGCGTCTTGATGCGCTGAAGCTGGTGGAGCAATTGAGGTATGTCGGTCTGTACGATGCTCCACAACACATCGTTATCGATGCCCAGGTAGCCGTGAATCAGCCGATTGCGGGTGGTATTGGTTCAGACATGCACGCGATCCCTCTCCACATGGGCGCGCAGTTCGGGACGCAGGGCCTTTTCAGTCACGAGATCGACCGAACATCCCAGCAGGTCTTCCAGAAAAAACTGGACACCAAAGTAGCGATCTGACGTGGCGGGTCCTTCAAATGACACGAGCAAATCGACATCGCTGTCTTCGCGCGCCGTTCCCCTTGCCGTGGACCCGAACAATGACAGTTCGCGCACTCCATAGCGCCGCGCCAGTTCGGGCTTGCATTGTTTCAGCAGCGAGAGTGTGTAACTTCTGTCCATGGGCAAACTGTACTTGAAACGCCTCAAACAGCGACCTTCGCCGGGCTGTACTTGAACGACGCCCGGATCACGCCGTGGTCGCCGGTGCCCAGGGTCTTGTGGTCTTCGAAGTTCAGGTGGTCGTTGTTGATCACCAGGCCGTCGAACATCCACAAGCGCTTCTTGCTGTTGTCGTAGAACTCCTGGCTGACCAGGATGTGGTCGAGCGATTCGCGGATGTCCTGGTGCACGTGGGTGTAGTAAACGTCGCGCGTGTCGCGGTATTCCTGCAGGGTCTGCGCGGTGTAGAGCGAGGTGTCGCCCCCGCCCTTGCTCTCGCCCACCAGGTACCGCGGCTGTTCGGTGAGGATGTTGGCGGTGTTGCTGTGCTGGCCATCGTTGATGTCGCCGAGCACGATCACCGGCGTGTCGTTGCCCTTCATCTGCTCGGACAGCAGAAACCGCAGCGCCGCGGCTTCCGCCGTGCGCCGGATGGTGGAGATCGCTGCGCCCAGCCCGGTGGCGTGCTTGCCGTAGAGAGCGGTGTCGGCCTTGAACCACTTCTCGTTGAACACCTGCGTGGGCCCTTTGGACTTGAAGTGGCACACGTACACATGCACCTCGGGGCCGGGGTTGCGCGGCTGGATGGTGAAGTGCAGCACCGGCCGCGAGTAGCCCTGGATGTTCACGCCGATGCTGGGCGTCTGTGGGTCGTCGCCGGTGGAGCGCAACACAAAGCCGGGCGGGAACTTCGTGATCCACTCGGGCTGGCCGGTGAGCAGACCCTTGCGCACCAGCGCACCGCAGTCGATGCGTTTGCCGCTGGAGTTGGGCGGTGCCAGCAGGTCGTAGTCGTTGGCCACACCGGCCGAGGTGAGCGCGCGCTGCACCGACACCGGGTTCCACATTTCCTGCAGCCCGAACACGTCGGCGTCGAGCGACTGGAGCTGGTGCGCGGTCCAGCCGATCTTGCGGTCGTACTCGGCCTGGGTCCAGCCGGTCTTGTCGGTGTACATCGGCAGGCCGGGCTCGTTCAGGTTGTACAGGTTGAACGAGCCGATGCTGAGTTGCTTGAGATTCATGGCGAGGCCTCCGCAAGGTGTTGACCACCACTGTGCACCCGCCGTGTGACAACGCCACCCCACGGATGGGGGAAGGCGCCGGGCGGTTCAGGCGCCGCGCCGCGCCACCCAGTAGGCCGCGCCCTCGGCGCCGTAGCGCTCGGCGTGCGGCACGTGCGCGTCCAGCTCGAACGTGTCGCCGGCCAGCAGGTGGCGCGTGTGCTCGCCCACGGTGAGCCACATCTCGCCGCGCGCCACCAACGCGTTGGCCGCAAACGGGTGGGTGTGGGTGTCGAGCACGGTGAGCGGTGCCCATTCCCGCTCCAGCACCTCGTCAAAGCCCTCGGCGAGGCGTTGCTGGCGGAAGGTTTCAAAGGTGGTGTTCATGGGCGGGATTCTCCGCAACGGGTGGCGCGGGTCAAGCCCGTTGGCGACGCTGCTGCGTCAGATGAGCCGCGCGAGCTTCACCGCCGTGGCCGAGCCGCTGCCCACCAGCGCGCACCAGGCGCGCAGCACAACCCCGGGCGGCTGGGTCTGCAGGGCCAGCGCCTCATCGCGGTGGGCCACTTCGTCGGCTTGGCATTCCACCAGCAGGGCGCGCAGGTGCTCCACACCGGGTCGTCCCTCGATGCGGTCGATCTGCTGCTGGTAGTGGTGGTCGACGAAGGTTTCCACCGATGCGATGGTGGCGTGCACCGCGCGTGGCCCCGCCAGCGCAGGCAGGGCGCCGGTGAGGAAACCCGCCACCCGCCAGGCCGGCAGCAGCCAACTGCGCCGTGCCCAAGGCAGCACCTCGCACACGCGCTGCAGGTGGTCTTGTTCGGTGGCGCCGTGGCGCAACGCAAAGGCCTTCAGTTCGGCGTCCCGCGTCACCAGGGCAATGCCGCGGTAGATCCACACCGCGCCGGTTTCGCCCGCGTGGTCCGATCGCAGCTCGGCCAGCATGTCGTCGGGCACGGCGGGTGCGTCCAGCCCGCGCGCCACGCGCTGCATGGCCGGGCGCACGCGCAGGAAGCCCACGTAGGCGCGCTCCATCAGCCAGGCCGCGCCGGGCGCACGGCCCAGAAAGGCCAGCCAGCGCCAGCCGGGCAGGCGCGCCCACAGCGCCAGAAACGCCTCGGCGCCACTCAGCAGGTGACCGTCTTCGCGCTGCACATGAAAGCGGGCCATCAGCCGGCTGCGTTCGGCGGGGAGCTCGGTGCCCTGCGCACTCACATCGACCCAGCGCACCGGTTCGTTCGCTGCGAGGCCCTGGTACACGGCGATCTCGCGCCGGCACAGCGGGCAGTCGCCGTCGTACAGCACGGTCATGCAGGTCTGGGCGGGGGTGGTGTCGGTCATGAAATCGATGGTATCGGCGTCGGCTTGGCGGTGCAGCGCCTCGCGCCAAGACCCCAGCCGAGGTGTGAAAGAAACCCCGGGCTGTGTAGGATGTTCAGCCTGTTGTCCACCCCGCCTGGAGACCCCATGTCCTACATGCTGTTGATCATTGAACCCACCGGGCAGCGCGCCACGCGCACGGAAGCCGAGGGCCGCGAGGTGTACGGCCTCATGCAGCGGTTTGGTGAAAGCCTGCAGGCGCAGGGCAAGCTCAAGGCGTCCGAGTCGCTGGCCTCGCAGGCCAGTGCGGTGAGGGTCTCCACCGCCGCCGGGCAGGCCAAGGTGGTGGACGGACCGTTTGCCGAGGCCAAGGAAATGGTGGGCGGCTTCTTTTTGCTCGACTGCGAGAGCCTGGACGAAGCCGTGGCCATCGCCCAGGCCTGCCCGGCGGCCGCGTGGGCCACGGTGGAGGTGCGTGCGCTGGCACCGTGTTACGCGTGAGCGTGTCGAGAACGCCCGGGCTACTTCGTCGTACCGGCTGAGGCACCACACCGGTCCTTTTCACCAGGAGACACCCATGCGATTCATGATGATCGTCAAGTCTTGCGACGAGTTTGAAGCCGAAACCACCCCCGCGCCCGACGAAGCGCTCATGGCCGAGATGGTGCGCTTTCACGAAGACATGGCGCAGGCGGGCGTGCTGCTCGATGGCTCGGGCTTGCACCCCAGTCACAAGGGTTGGCGCGTGCATTTCGGCGCCGATGGTGGCAAGCGCATCGTGGACGGGCCGTTCGCCGAAGCCAAGGAACTCATCGCCGGCTACACCCTGATCCAGGTGCGGTCGCGCGAGGAAGCGCTGGAGTGGAGTCGCCGGTTTCCCAACCCGGCCGGCCGGGGCAAGGCCGCCGTGATCGAGCTGCGCCAGCTGTACGAACTGGACGACTTCCCGCCCAGCCAGCCGCTGGAAGATTTCAAGAAGCTTGACGCCATGCAAGGCGAAAAATGCTGAAGGATCCGACATGCCGACCCAACACTTCGACATCCTCATCCAGGCGCCGCGCGAGCGCGTGTGGGCCACCATGCTTCAGTCGCCCACCTACGAACAATGGACCAGCGCGTTCTGCGAAGGCTCGCGGTTCGAAGGCTCTTGGCAGCAGGGCGACGCGATCCGGTTCCTCGACCCGGCGGGCAACGGCATGGTGTCCGAGATTGCCGAACACCGCCCGGCCGAATTCGTGTCGATCCGCCATCTCGGTTTCATCGAGAAGGGCCGGGAAGACACCACCAGCGACGCGGTGCGTGCCTGGGCGCCCTGCCATGAAAACTACACCTTCACCGACGAAGGCGGTGGCACCCGCCTGCGCGTCGACCTGGACGCGTTCGGGGGCTACGAGGACATGATGGCCAGGCTCTGGCCGCCAGCCCTGGAACAGCTCAAACAGCTCTGCGAGAGCCCGCGCTGAAACACCCCACAGGAGAACCCCCATGCTGCGCCAGATCTTCGTCAACCTGCCCGTCAAGGACTTGAACGCTTCCCAGGCCTTTTTCCAGGCGCTGGGTTTGAGCTTCAACCCACAGTTCACCAACGAGAAGGGCGCCTGTCTGGAAATCGCGCCCAACATCTTTGCCATGCTGCTGGTCGAGCCCTTCTTCCAGGGTTTCACCCAGCTGCCGATTGTCGATGCGAAGAAGAGCACCGAGGTGCTGATCGCGCTCTCGTGCGACAGCCGTGCCGAGGTGGCCGAACTCGTGACCAAAGCCGTGGCCGCCGGTGCCACCACACCCAACGCGCCCGTGGACCACGGCTTCATGTTCCAGCACGGCTTTGCCGATCTGGACGGCCACCAGTGGGAGGTGTTCTGGATGGACATGGCCCAAGCGCCCGCGCAGATGTAGCCGCTGCCCATGCACTCCAGCGTCCACCAGACCATCGCCACCGTGTGGCGGCTGGAGTCCGCGCGCATCACCGCGCATGTGGCGCGCGTGGTGCGCGACGTGGGCGTGGCCGAAGAGCTGGCGCAGGACGCGCTGGTGGCTGCGCTCGAACACTGGCCTGCGCAAGGGGTGCCCGACAACCCCGCCGCCTGGCTCATGACCACCGCCAAGCGCCGCGCGCTGGACCACCTGCGCCACCGTCAGATGGCCGAGGCGCGGCACGACGGCATCGCTGCCGATCTTGAAGCCCTGGGTGCCGACCATGTGCCCGATTTTGTGGACGCACTCGACGAGGCGCGGCAGGACGACATCGGCGACGACTTGCTGCGCCTGGTGTTCACCGCCTGCCACCCCGTGCTCGGCACCGACGCGCGCGTGGCCCTCACGCTCAAGCTGCTGGGCGGTCTCACCACCCACGAAATTGCGCGGGCCTTTCTTGTGCCGGAAGCCACCATCGCCCAGCGCATCGTGCGCGCCAAAAAAACGCTCGGCGACGCCGGTGTGCCCTTCGAGGTGCCGCGCGGTGATGCCCTCGGTGAACGCCTGTCGTCGGTGCTGGAGGTGGTCTACCTCGTGTTCAACGAGGGCTACACCGCCACCAGCGGCGCCGACTGGATGCGCCCTGCGTTGTGCGACGAAGCCCTGCGCCTGGGCCGCATGCTGGCCGGCATTGCGCCGCAGCAGGCCGAGGTGCACGGTCTGCTGGCCCTGATGGAAATCCAGGCCTCGCGCGCCGCCGCGCGCACCGACGACCAAGGCCGCCCGGTGCTGCTGGCCGACCAAGACCGCAGCCGCTGGGACGCCTTGCTCATCCGCCGGGGCCTGGCGGGGCTGGCGCGGGCCGAATCGCTGGCGCCAGTTGCCGGCCCCTACCAGCTGCAGGCCGCGCTGGCCGCCTGCCACGCGCGCGCTCTGCGCGCGCAAGACACCGACTGGGCGCGCATCGCCGCGCTCTACGGCGAGCTCGCACGCCTGGCGCCGTCACCCGTGGTCGAACTCAACCGGGCGGTGGCTGTGGCCATGCACGCGGGGCCGGCCGCCGGCCTGCTGATCGCAGACGCCCTGCTGCACCACAAGGCCATGCAGGCTTACCACTGGCTGCCCGGCGTGCGCGGTGACCTGCTCGCGCGGCTGGGGCGCGCTGCCGAGGCCCGGGCCGAGTTCGAGCGTGCCGCCGCCCTGGCCGGCAACGAGCGGGAGCGAACTTTCCTGCTGGAACGGGCGGAGAGTCTGCGCTGATCTGTGGCCCTTTTGCCCGGGTGTAAGCCCTCATGGCGCGGCGCATGCGCGCGCCCCACACTCGTTCAAAACAACGAGTGTTCATGGACTCCACACCCACCACGCGCAGCGAGGTCGATACGCTCGTCATTGGCGCAGGCCCTGCCGGCCTGGCCACCGCCGCCTGCCTCGCGCAGCATGGCGAGCGCTCGCTGGTGATCGACCAGGCGCGCGAGGTGGCGTCGAGCTGGCGCCACCACTACGAGCGCCTGCACCTGCACACCGTCAAAACCCACTCGGCCTTGCCGGGGCTGCCGTTTCCCGACAGCGCGCCACGGTATGTGCCACGCCAGGGTGTGGTGGACTACCTCACGCGCTACGCCGATCGCCACGGCATCGAACCCGAGCTGGGAGAAGCTGTGGTGGGCATCGAGCCCGCGCTCCGGGGGGCTGGCTGGATCACGCGCACCTCGGGCGGGCGGCTCATTGCTTCGCGCCAGGTGGTGGTGGCCACCGGCGCCAACCGCCGTGCGCGCGCACCCGCCTTGCCGGGTGAGGACCACTTTGGCGGGCGGGTGCTTCACAGCCGCGAGTACCGCAACGCCAAACCGTTTGCGAACCAGCGCGTGCTGGTGGTGGGCATGGGCAACACCGGCGCCGAGATCGCGCTCGATCTGGTGGAGAGCGGCGTGCGTGCGGCACTCTCGGTGCGCTCGCCCATCAACATCGTGTACCGCGACGTTCTGGGTCGACCCACCCAGCTTTCCAGCATTTTGCTCAGCCGCTTGCCACCGGCGATGGGCGACGCCGCTGCCACGCTGCTGCGCAACCTCACCGTGGGCGACCTCGGCCGCTACGGACTGCACACCGCAGGGGCATCACCGCTGCGCCAGCTGCGCGAAGACGGCAAGACGCCCGTGATCGACGTCGGCACGGTGGCGCGCATCAAGCGCGGCGACATCCAGGTCTACCCCGGCATCCAGACGCTGCTGCACGGCGGCGTGCGCTTCACCGACGGCACCGAGCACCCGTTTGATGTGGTGCTGCTGGCCACCGGGTACGACGCCGCCTTGGGCGAACTGTTTCCTGCCACGCCTCTGCCGCTGGACGCTCGCGGCATGCCCACCGAGGTGGTGGGGCAGGGTGCCTTGGCGGGGGTGTACTTCGTGGGCTTCGACGTGCGCCAGCCCGGCGGTCTGTTGCGTGCGATCGCAGCGCAGGCGCAGCAGGTGGCCGATCACATTGCCGCGGGCCAGCGCGCCTGAGCGGGGCTGCTCAGGCCTTCACTTCAACGACCTGATCGAAGCCGCCGAAGATCATGCGTTTGCCGTCGAAGGGCATGGGCGGGTTGCCGGACGCGGACGGGTCCATGCGCGGGTCTTCCATCATCTTTTTCATGCCGGCGTCGCGCGTGGCCTTGTCCGGCCATTCGACCCACGAAAAGGCCACCGTCTCGTCGGCGGTGGCCTGAACTGCGCGGCGGAAGTCGGTGACCTTGCCGTCCGGCACGTCGTCGCCCCACGCTTCCAGGACACGGGTGGCACCCAGCTCGATGAAGAGGGCGTCGAAGTGGCGCGCGTGCTCGATGAACTTCTGTTTGTTGGCGGTGGGGACTGCGATCACGAAACCGTCGATGTAGGCCATGTCTTCACTCCTGCGGGTTGGATGGATCGGCTCGCCCTGCGGTGGGCGCTCCGTACCCCGACGACGAACGACAGCCCGCCAGATCGACAGCCTGTGGCTGAGTCACCGGCGGTCTCGTGAATGCCCTCGGCGCTGGCGGATTCTCGATTCGCCGAGCAGCTGACTCAAGCCGCGCGGTTGTTCGTGTGTGAATGATGTCCGCGCGTTGAACGCGCTTCACAGCACCGTGAAGCAGGCAATGTCGACCTGATCGGGGCGCCGCACGCCGGTGCCCACGAACATCCGTTCATTGATCCAGGCGAGCGAGGGCGCTGCGGTTTCGAATGTCGGTGAGCAGCGGAAGTACACCAGGCCCGGGTCCACCGGTTCGCCCCGGATCAGGCGTGCGGTGACGTCGGGCGGAGCTGAGCGCACCGCCCTGTTGCACACGTAGATCAGTTCGCCCGCCTCTGTCTCCAGCACGTACCGCGCGTCGAGTTGCGCCAGCGACGGCGTCACGATGGCCTGAAAGTCCGCGCCGCCGGGCAGCACGCGCGCTGTCCAGCCATGGCCCTGCACGTACCCGCCGGTGATGGGAATGATGCGCCGTTTGCCGGCGGGCGTCTGGCCGATTTCCTGCGCAGGCGCCACCAGCACCGAGAGCGTGGCGAAGAACTCCAGTTCGGGAGGACGAGGTTGCGTCAGCATGGGTGGTGGCGCTCAGTTGTCGGCGCGGAAGCCGGTGGCCTTGACCACTTGCCCCCAGCGCGCCGTCTCGAGGGAAATCGTTGCCGCAAAGGCCTCACCGCTTTCCTGTGGCACGTCAAAACCTTGTGCCACCAGCTTGGCCGAGTAGTCCGCGTTGGCCTGCGCCTTTACCGTGGCCGCTTGAATCTGGTCCAACGCCGCCTTGGGCGTGGCCGAGGGTGCCATCAAGCCGAACCAGACGGTGGAACTCAAGTCCGGGTACCCGACCTCGGCCAGGGTGGGCACCTCCGGCATGAACCTGGTGCGCTCTTTCGACGTGACGACGATGGCGTTGAGCTTGCCCGCCTGCACCTGGGGCAACGCCGCCTGGAGCTGGGTGAACCCGAGCAGCACCTGGCCCCCGAGCAGGTCGGCGATCTGCGGCGCACTGCCCTTGTAGGGCACGTGCACCATGTTGAGCTTCAGGCGTTCGCTGAGCTGGAAGCCCAGAAAGTGCGATGGTGTGCCAGGGCTGAACGAAGCGTACGCCGCCTTGCCGGGATGGGCTGCGATCCACTTGGCAAGCTCGGGCAGCGTCTTGGCGGGCACCGAAGGGTGGGTGACCAGCACCAGCGGGCTTTCGATGCCTTTGGCAATGGGTTTGAAGTCTGCCTGCTGCCAGCGCATGGCCGGGTACACCGACGGGTTGATGGTGAACATGGCCTGCGTGCTGACCCACAGGGTGTGGCCGTCGGCAGCGGCGTTGCGCACGTGTTCGGCACTGAGGTTGCCGTTGGCGCCCGCCCGGTTTTCCACAATGAAGGTGCCCCCGGTTTGTTTGGCGAGCTGGTCTGCCAGGGCGCGGCCATAGACGTCGACCGAGCCGCCCGGTGGCGTGCCCACCACCAGCGTGACGGTCTTGCTCGGCCAGGCCTGGGCCAGTGCTGGCGGCACGGCGCAGGCTGCAGCAAGGCCGAGCAGGGCTGTGCTGGCCAGACGAGAGGGCAACAGTGAAAAAGTCGAGATGGGCATGGTGTCTCCAAGGCTGTTCTGATGCGGACAAGCTCGAATCTATGCCCGGAGCACTTGATTGACCAATACAACTAAGCTCAGGGTATTCACCCACAGGAGTCCATGTGTCTGAATCCCTGCCTGCGCCAGCCGATGCGGCCAGTGAGTTGTTCCTCTACCGCCTCTCTCGATTGCAGGCGGTGGCCGTGGCGCCCGTTGGACGCCTGTGTCAGGCCCGCCATGGTGTCTCGCGCCGAGAGTGGCGTCTGGTCGTTGTCTTGTTCCGGCATGGCCCCATGCTGTCGTCCGAGCTGGCGGACGTTGCCCAGCTGGACCGCGCTCGCACATCGCGCATCGTGACGGCGCTGGCGGACAAGGGTCTGATTGCGCGCGTCGTGATCCCCAGCGACCGGCGTCAAGCCCGGGTGTCCCTGACGGAGAAAGGCCGCGCGCTGTACGACGACTTCTTCCCGGTGGTGGTCGAGCTCGACAGGCAACTGCTGTTGGCGCTGGAGCCGCATGAGATCGCTCAGCTCGATGGTCTCGTCCAGCGACTGGCTGCACGCGCCAGGGTCAACCTGGAAGCGCTGGATCTGCCGAAGTTGAGTCGCTCACGGTCGGCGTCGAGGCGCAGGGTCTGACGCTGTCGGCCATCGGCCATCGGCCCGCAGGCGTGCGGGAGGGGCTGGATTCAGGCGCTGCCCACCGGGTCGAAGGCCAGGTGCTCGCGCACCCAACGGGCTGCGTTGGCGTACACCTCGCCCTGCACACCCACCGCCACATAGTCGGGGTGGCGCACTTCGAGCGGTCCCTCCAGCGTGGCGAGCAGCGCCACCGTGCCGGGCGGCACCTGCACCAGCCGGCTGCGCTCGACCTTGCGGTACCGCCCCGGCCCGGCGGCCTCGTAGGTTCGGTTGAACAGGTCCTTCTTGATCGGGTAGGCCGTGCCGTCGTCCAGCACCACCACCCAGTCCATGCCCGGGTCGGCCGTGAGTTCGCCCCAGGCGACTGAAAAGACCTCCGTGCCGCGCGGCTCGCGGATGGCCACGGTGAAACGGCGCGAGGCGCTGCGCAGCGCGCCCCAGGCGGGGGGGATGTCGCTGGCGTGGCCAATGGAAACGCGTTGTTCGGACATGGTTCAACGGACAGGGGTTGGCGGACTCAGAGGCTTCATCCGCGTGGGATGGTCGCAGAAACACACCGCTTCTGTGACCGGTCTCAGGGTATGCACGGAGCCTGCATGTCGAGGCCGCGACAGGTGCCCACATTTTCACAAAGCAAATGCTTGTTGAAATTCAACGGCGCTGCTATGGTGGCCGCCATGACCCTGGACCTCCCCGAATCCCTGGCCGCCGATGTGGGCGGTGAGGCGCAGCGCCGCTCGCGCGGGCGCCCCCGCAAGACCGCCGACGAGCGCGCCGATGGCAACCGGCGGCGCGAGCTGGTCACCGGCGCTGCGAAGCTGTTTCGCGCGCAGGGTTTTGCCGGCACCAGCACGCGCGACATCGCCACCGCCGTGGGCATGCGCTCGGGTTCGCCCTTCTACCATTTCGAGAGCAAGGAGGCCCTTCTGGCCGCGGTGATGCTGGAGGGTATGCAAGGGGCCCTGCAGCGGCAGAACGCGGCCCTGGACCAACTGGCGCCGGGTGCCGATGTGCGCGAACGCCTGCGGGTGCTCGTGCGCAACCATTTCGACGTGCTGCTCGGTCCCGACAGCGATTTCATCCCGGTGATGCTCTACGAATGGCGCTCGCTCGATGCCGCGCAGCGCAGCGAGGTGAACCGGCTGAAGGACGGCTACGAAGCGGCGTGGGTGCCGGTGTTCGAGGCGCTGCATGCCACCGGTCAACTGGCGGGTGATCCGGTGCTGGCGCGGCTCATGATCTTTGGTGCGCTCAACTGGTCGGTGCAGTGGTACGCACCGCCGTCGGGGCGCAGTGCCAAGGCGCGTGCGCGTGCCTCGCTGGACGAATTGACCACCGCCGCCCTGCAACTCTTTCTGAAGGAGCCGACATGAGCACCCCTTCCACCACGGGACACACGCAATACCGTTCTGCCTTCGCCCCCGGCCTGTTGCACGGCCGTGTGATCGTGGTCACCGGCGGCGGCTCGGGCATCGGCCGTTGCACCGCACACGAGCTCGCCAGCCTGGGCGCCCATGTGGTGCTGATCGGGCGCAAGCTGGAGAAGCTGCAGGACACCGCCGGCGAGATCGTGGCCGATGGCGGGCGCGCCAGTTTCCACGCCTGCGACATCCGGCAGGAGGACGCGGTGCGCACCGTGGTCACCGCCATCGTCGGCGCGCACGGTCGCATCGACGGACTGGTGAACAACGCGGGCGGCCAGTACATCACGCCGCTGGAAAACATCAGTGCCAAGGGCTGGCAAGCGGTGATCGACACCAACCTCACTGGCGGCTTTCTCATGGCGCGCGAGTGTTATGTGCAGAGCATGCAGGAGCGCGGTGGATCGATCGTGAACATCGTGGCCGACATGTGGGGCTCCATGCCCGGCATGGGCCACAGCGGCGCGGCGCGCGCGGGCATGGTGAACTTCACCGAAACCGCTGCGCTGGAATGGGCCAAGAGCGGCGTGCGCGTGAACGCGGTGGCGCCGGGCTACATCGCCTCCAGCGGCATGGACCACTACCCACCCGAGGCCGGCCCGATGCTGCGCGAGATGCGCGACACCGTGCCGGCCGGGCGCTTCGGCAACGAAGCCGAGACCTCGGCCGCCATCGTTTTTTTGCTCTCGCCCGCCGCCAGCTTCATCAGCGGCAGCGTGTTGCGGGTGGACGGCGCACGGCCGCAGGTGCGCATGGGTTGGGGCCAGGTGGCCGCACCGGTGGAGGTGCAGGGACGAGATGCGGTGAAGCCCTTCGACGGATTCCACCGCTATGTGACGCCGAGGGTGTTCCAGGCTGTTTGAATCGTCTTTCAACCCCCAGAGCCCGCAAGCCCGGCAACGGCGCGACGCGATGCTCGCGCGCATCGCCCAGCTGCGCGCGCTCGAAGACCGCGCCGCGCAGGCTTCTGCCAAATCCAGACCGGTGTTCGACAAACGTGGCCAGTTGCTGCCGCGCGAGCGCGTGGCGCTTCTGCTGGACCCGGGCGCGCCGTATGTGCCGCTGTGTTCGCTGGCCGGTTTTCTGCAGGACACCAAGGACCCTGCGAAGTCGGTGCCCGGCGGCGGCATGGTCGCGGGCATGGGCTTCATCGCCGGCGTGCGCTGCATGGTGGTGGCGAGCGACTCGGGCATCGAGGCTGGCGCGATCCAGCCGCGCGGGTTGGAGAAGATCCTGCGCGTGCAGGACATCGCGCTGCAGAACAGGCTGCCGTTTGTGCACCTGGTGGAAAGCGCCGGCGCCAACCTCATGAAGTACCAGGTGGAGGGCTTCGTGCACGGCGGATCGCTGTTCCGCAACCTCGCGCGCCACTCGGCCGCCGGCCTGCCGGTGATCACCGTGCAGCATGGGTCCGGCACGGCCGGTGGGGCTTACATGCCGGGCTTGAGCGACGTGGTGATCATGGTGCGCGGACGCTCGCGGGCGTTTCTGGCCGGGCCGCCGTTGTTGATGGCTGCGACGGGCGAGGTGGCCACCGAAGAGGAACTGGGTGGGGCGGAGATGCACACCGGTGTGTCGGGGCTGGGGGAATATCTGGCGGAGGATGACCGGGAGGCGCTGGGGATTGCGCGGCGGGTGATGGGGCAGTTGGCAGGGGTGGGGGCCATGAGCGCCAACCCCTTCTGCCCCCCGACGACCTCCTCGCCCTCATGCCCCCGCACCACCGCGAGCCAGTGGACATGCGCGAGATCATCGCCCGCATCGTCGACCACTCCGAGCTGCTCGAATTCAAGGCGCTTTACGGCGCAGCCACCCTGTGCGTGCAGGCGCGCATCCACGGCCACGCGGTCGGCATCATCAGCAACAACGGCCCCATTGACGTGGCGGGCGCGAACAAGGCCACGCACTTCATCCAGTGGATGTGCCAGCTCGGCCATCCCATCATTTACCTGCAGAACACCACCGGCTACATGGTGGGCAAGGACAGCGAGCAGGGCGGGATGATCAAGCACGGCAGCAAGATGATCCAGGCGGTGACCAACGCCACCGTGCCGCAGATCACCATCCAGTGTGGCGCGTCGTTTGGCGCGGGCAACTACGGCATGTGCGGCCGCGGCTATGAGCCGCGTTTCCTCTTCAGTTGGCCGCAAGCCAAAACCGCCGTGATGGGCGGCGAGCAGGCCGCGCGCACCATGCAGATCGTGGCCGAGGCTGGCATGACGCGCAAAGGCGTCACGCCCGACCCGGTGCAGATGCAGGCCCAGTTCGACCAGATCGTGAATGTGATCGAGAGCCAGGCCGACGCCTTCTACACCAGCGGCCTGGTGCTCGACGACGGCGTGATCGACCCGCGCGACACCCGCGCCACGCTCGCCTTCTGCCTGGACACCTGCGCCGAAGCCGCCGCGCATGTTCCCCGGCCCATGCAGTTCGGCGTGGCGCGCATGTGAGCCCTTCACACAAAACCAAAGGAGACACCCATGCAGTTCACCCACGAGCACCGCGAGATCCAGAAGACGCTCAAGCGCTACATCGACGAGCACATCAACCCGCATGTGGACGAGTGGGAAGCGGCGGAGATGATGCCCGCGCACGAGATCTTCAAAGGCCTGGGTCAGCTCGGCCTGCTGGGCCTCACCAAGCCCGAGGCCTTTGGTGGCGCCGGCCTCGACTATTCCTACGGCATGGCCATGGCCGAGACGCTGGGCCACATCCACTGCGGCGGGGTGCCCATGGCCATCGGTGTGCAAACCGACATGGCCACACCCGCACTGGCGCGCTTCGGCAGCGAAGCACTCAAGCGCGAGTTCCTCGCCCCTGCGATTGCGGGTGAAATGGTGGGCTGCATCGGTGTGAGCGAGCCCGGTGCGGGCAGCGACGTGTCGGCCATCAAGAGCGTTGCGCGCAAGGACGGTGACGACTACGTGATCAGCGGCCAGAAGATGTGGATCACCAACAGCCTGCAGGCCGACTGGATGTGCATGCTGGTCAATACCAGCGACGGCCCGGCGCACAAGAACAAGAGCCTGGTGATGGTGCGCATGCGCGAGAACGGCAAGCTGGTCAAAGGCATCGAGGTGGCGCAGAAGATCCGCAAGATCGGCATGAACAGCAGCGACACCGGCCTCATCTATTTCGACGAGGTGCGCGTGCCTCAAAGCAACCGCATTGGCCAGGAAGGCGCGGGCTTTATCTACCAGATGCAGCAGTTTCAAGAGGAGCGCCTGTGGTGCGCGGCCAGCACGCTGGAGAGCCTGTGCAACTGCATTGGCTGGACGGTGGAGTGGGCGCAGGAACGCAAGCTGTTTGGCGCCAGCCTGGCCGACCAGCAGTGGGTGCAGTTCAAGCTGGCCGAACTGAAAACCGAGGTGGAGAGCCTGCGCGCGCTGACCTACCTGGCGTGTGAACGCTACGTGGCCGGTGAGGACGTGACCGAGTGGGCCACCATGGCCAAGCTCAAGGCTGGCCGGCTCAACCGCGTGGTGCCCGACACCTGCCTGCAGTTCTGGGGCGGCATGGGCTTCACCTGGGAGAACAAGGTCTCGCGCATGTACCGCGACGGCCGGCTGGCGTCGATTGGCGGTGGGGCCGACGAAGTGATGCTGGGCATCCTGGCGAAAACCATGGGCATCGCCAAGAGGCCGGTGAAGTGAGCCAGGTCTTTCAGGTCGAACGCCAGGGCGACACCGAGCGCTGGACGCTCAACGACCCCGCCACCCGCAACGCGCTGAGCGACGCCATGGTGCTCGGCCTGTACGAGGCCGCCCTGCGCGCGCAGCAAGACGACAGCCTGCGCATCATCGTGCTCACCGGCGCGCCCGGTGCCTTCACCGCTGGGGGCAGCCTGGGCGGTTTCGCCAGCGCCATCGGTCAGCCGCTCAAGCCCGGCGAAGACGACCCGCTGATCGCCATGAACCGGGGCTTTGGTGATGTGTTGCACGCGCTGTGCGCGCTGCCGCAGCTGCTGGTGTGCGCGGTCGACGGCGCGGCCATGGGCGGTGGCTTTGGTCTGGTGTGCTGCGCCGACCATGTGATCGCCACCGAGCGTTCGGTGTTCGGCACACCCGAGGTCACGCTCGGTTTGCCGCCCGCACAGATTGCGCCCTTTGTGTGGATGCGACTGGGCGAGGCCAAAGCGCGCCAGTGTCTGCTGCAGGGCCTGAGCTTTCGCGCCGAGGCCGCCATGCAGCTAGGTCTGGTGGACGAAGTGGCCGACGACGGTGAGCTTGAAAATGGCCTGCAGGAACGGCTGGCGCGGCTGCAGCGCGCCGGCCCCGGCGCGGTGGCCAGCACCAAACGCCTGCTGCAGCGGCTGCGAGGTGATGTGCCCGACCTGCGCGACGAGGCCGCGATGGCGTTTGCGGCGGCGCTGCGCAGCCCGGAGGCGGCGGCGGGCCTGTCGGCATTCGCCAAGAAGCAATCCGCGCCCTGGGCGCCGAAAAAATGAAACGCCTCCTGATCGCCAACCGCGGCGAGATCGCCCGCCGCGTCATCCGCACCGCACACGCCATGGGCATCCAGACCGTGGCCGTGTACGCCGACCCGGACCGCCATGCCTTGCACGTGCACGAGGCCACCACCGCGTTTGCGCTGGGCGGCATCACCTCGGCCGAGTCGTATCTGCGGGTGGAGCGGCTCATTGAAGCCGCGCGCGCCACCGGTGCCGACGCGGTGCACCCCGGCTACGGCTTCCTGAGCGAAAACGCCGACTTCGCGCAGGCCGTGATCGACGCTGGCCTCACCTGGGTCGGCCCGCCACCGGCGGCCATTCGGGCGCTGGGCAGCAAGTCGGCGGCGAAGGCGCTGGCCCTGGCGCAAGGCGTGCCTTGCCTGCCCGGCTACTTTGGCGCCGACCAGCGCGAAGAAACCTTGGTGGCCGAAGCGCAGCGCGTTGGCCTTCCGTTGATGGTGAAGGCCGTGGCCGGCGGTGGTGGACGCGGCATGCGCCTGGTGACAGAGCCTGCGCAACTGCTGCCCGCGCTGCACAGCGCCCGCTCCGAGGCCCAAAGCGGTTTCGGCAACGGCGACTTGCTGATCGAGCGCGCGCTGCTGCGCCCACGGCATGTGGAGGTGCAGGTGTTTGCCGATGCCCACGGCCATTGCGTGCACCTGGGCGAGCGCGACTGTTCGGTGCAGCGCCGGCACCAGAAGATCGTTGAAGAAGCGCCGAGCCCTGCCGTGTCGCCCGCGCTGCGCGAAGCGTTGGGGCGCTGCGCCGTGGCGCTGGCGCAGGCGGCTGGGTATGTGGGGGCCGGCACGGTGGAGTTTCTGGTGGAGGGAGATGCCTTCTTCTTGATGGAGATGAACACCCGCCTGCAAGTGGAGCACCCGGTCACCGAGGCATTGACCGGTCTGGACCTCGTCGAATGGCAGATCCGCGTGGCGCGAGGCGAACCGCTGCCGCTCACACAAGAACAGATCACCTTCACCGGTCACGCCATCGAAGTGCGCCTGTGCGCCGAAGACGAACACTTCACACCACACACCGGCCGCGTGGGCCTCTTTGCCGAACCGCCACCCGCACCCGGCCTGCGGTTTGACCACGCGCTGGAGACCGGTACCGAAGTCACGCCGCACTTTGATTCGATGCTGGGGAAGCTCATTGCCCATGCACCCACACGCAGCGAGGCCATCGACAAGCTCGCCCACGCGCTCGACCACACCCGGGTGCTCGGCCTGCCAAGCAATCGCGCCTTTCTCGCGGCCTGCCTGCGCCACCCCACTTTCCAGCGAGGCGGCGCGCTCATTCCTTTCTTGAGCGAGGAGGGCGACGCGGTGCGCGCCATGCTGCAGCCGCCTCCCGAGGCGGTGCTGGCGGGTGTGCTAGGTGCGGTGTTCAGCCGGCAAACCCCCGCCGCCGCGCTGCCATGCCCCTTTGCCCGCCCGCTGCGCTGGCAGCACGGCGGGCAGCTGCTGGAGCTGGCGGCGCAGGAGCGCGGGCACGGCAGCTTGGCTATGGGCTGGGGCGATCGAAGCTTGCAAGCCCAGGTGAGCGCAGGCCGCGTGGTGGTGGACGGCGTCTCGTGGTCGGTGGCCGCCGTGCCGCTCGGCGAGGGCCGCTGGCAAGTGCAGGCCGGTGCCCACACGCTGAACCTGGTCGACCTCAGCTTCGCCCCGCGTGAACGGGCCGGCGGGGCCGCAGCCGGGCGCGAGCTGCGAGCTCCGTTCAACGGCAAGCTGATTGCTGTGCACGCTGCACCGGGCGCGCAGATCGCCAAGGGCGAGCCGCTGCTGGTCATTGAATCCATGAAGCTCGAACACACGCTGGCTGCGCCGCGCGACTTGACGGTGGACGGCATCCCGGTCGCCGCCGGTCAACAGGTCGCTCCCGGACAACTCCTCATCACGTTTGCGGCATGAATGCAGCCCCCACGCTCATCGCTGCGCGTATCGCTGCCCCCCGAGGGGGCGCGTCATTGCCTTCGGGCGGCCGGGCGGCACTGACATGACCCCAACAGACTTCACCCCGGAAGACCGCACCGCCTTGCTCGACACCGTGCAGCGCTTTGCCAGGCAGGCCATCGCGCCGCATGTGCCCGCCTGGGAAGCCGCGGGCGAGCTGCCGCGCTCGCTGCACCGCGAAGCCGCCGCCATCGGCCTGCTCGGCTTGGGCTACCCCGAGCACCTGGGCGGCACGCCCGCGCCCTGGAGCGTGCGCAACGCCATGTCGCAAACGCTGGCGCGGTGGGGTGGCAGCGGCGGCGTGATGGCGAGCCTGTTCACACACAACATCGGCCTGCCGCCGGTGCTGGCGCACGGCACGCCCGAGTTGCAAGCCGAGGTGATCCCGCCCGTGTTGCGCGGCGAACAGATCGCCGCCCTGGGTATCACCGAGCCCGGCGGCGGGTCGGACGTGGCCGCGCTGCGCACCACCGCGCGGCTGGAGGGCAACGAGTATGTGATCGATGGCGAGAAGGTGTTCATCACCTCCGGCATGCGCTGCGACTGGATCACGCTCGCAGTGAGGACCGATGAGCCCCCACGCTCCGCCGCTTCGCGGGTCGCTGCCCCCCAGGGGGGCTCGGTCGCCTTGGGGCGGCCCGGCGGCGACCGCCCCCTCAACAAAGGCGCCAGCGGCATCAGCATGATCGTGGTGCCCTGCCACACACCCGGCATCTCGCGCAGCAAGCTGGAGAAGATGGGCTGGCACTGCAGCGACACCGCCCACCTGCGCTTTGACGGCGTGCGCGTGCCCGCCCGCTACCGCCTGGGGGCAGAGGGTGCTGGCTTTCGCATGATCATGGGCAACTTCAACGGCGAACGCCTGGCCATGAGTGCCATGGCGCTGGGCTTCGCGCAGGCCTGTTACGACGAAGCCCTGGCCTGGGCCCGCCAGCGCAGCACCTTTGGCGCACCGCTGATCGAACGCCAGGTGATCCGCCACAAGCTCATGGACATGCAGATGCACATCAACGCCACCCAGGCCTGGGTGGACGCGCTCGGCGCGCGCGCGGACAGTGGCGACGAAGGACAGGATTGGGTCGCGCAGGTGTGCCTGCTCAAGAACCAGGCCACCCAGGCCATGCAGCACTGCGCCGACGCGGCTGTGCAGATCCTCGGCGCCATGGGCTACATGCGCGGCACCGTGAGCGAGCGGGTGTACCGCGAGGTGAAGGTCATGATGATCGGCGGCGGTGCCGAGGAGATCATGAAAGAACTCGCCGCACGACAATGGGCGCTATGACCAAAACAACAACGACCCCCGCCGCACCCGTCGAATTCGAAGCCGAGTTCGTCGACGCGCTCAAACACCTGTTTGAAGAAAAGATCGTGTTCAACCAGGTGCTGGGTTTGAAGATCGCGAGCATCACGCCCGACAAGGTGATCGGCCGCATCGACATGAAGCCCCAGCTGGTGGGCCACTACAGCCACAACCGCATCCACGGCGGCGTCATCAGCGCCTGCCTGGATGCCATGGGCGGCCTCGCCTGCATGGCCGCCATCGGCGCTCGCCACATGGATGAAGCGCCGCTGCAACGCCTGCACCGCTTCAGCAAACTCGGCACCATCGACCTGCGCATCGACTACCTGCGCCCCGGCATCAGCGAACACTTTGAGCTTCGCGCCGAAGTCATGCGCCTGGGCTCGCGCGTGGCGAGCACGCGCATGGAGTTTCTGGGGGCGGATGGGAAGCTGCTGTCGACCGGGGCGGGGGCTTACATCGTTTCTTGATTCCCACCGCTGTCACTGGTCATTGCCACGCCGAGCCAAGCTTCCAAGTCCTACAGGATGGTAAAGGCTGGGCTGCGGCGCTCTTAGCGCATCTATGACCCACTGGGCTTCCCCCAGTTTCCCGGACACATCCAATGACATGATGTGTTCAGGAGATAGGCATGACAAGAACCCGAAGGAGCTTCACGGACGAATTCAAACGTGAGGCAGTGAAGCTGTGCAAGCAGCCTGGAGCAACCGCCAC
>JAJNQE010000136.1 GCA_021154985.1 Hydrogenophaga sp. | reverse complement strand
AGATCACGGGTGAGTTCACGGCAGACGATCTGCTGGGCGAAATCTTTTCGCGTTTTTGCATCGGCAAGTGAGGCTACGTGTACCGCCCGGGCGTCATCGCCGACCGCCGAGAGTGCAACTGTAAGCAGCCGTAATGGTGGGCTTGCGTGGCGCGGCAGCACACGGTTATCTTGCCTGCATGAACGCCCAGTCGCCTACGTCCGCGCGCTTTGACATTCAAGGCCTCGCTCAAGCCATGCGCGCGAGCAATGCGCTGGACGCTATGCCTCTGACCCTTCAAGAGAATCAATGGGTATTGCTGGCCGACTATCTGCAACCGGCGGTCTTGCAGCAGGGGCAGGTGCTGCTCGAGCAAGGCGTGAAGGACCGCACCGTCTACTTCATCGAAAGCGGCTCTCTCTCGGTTCACTATGAGGATTCGCGCGATCGCGTGCGCATTGCGGTGGTGGGGGCCGGCTCGTTGCTGGGTGAAGGTGCATTTTTCAGCCATTTGCCACGAAGCGCCACGGTGCATGCTGGCAGCGACTGCCGGCTCTGGTGCCTCACGCCGCTGCGCTTTCGCGAGCTGTCGACGCGCTGCCCGGACATCGCACTCGATCTCACAGTGGCCATGGCGGCTGTGCTGGCGCGTCGCATGTACAACCGGCCCAAACGGGTGGCGGTGACTTGAGCCCGGCATGGTCGCTCGCATGGATGAAGGCCTCTTTGCGCCGCTTTTTCAACCCTTTGTATGCGCGTCGATGGCGCACACTCACGCCATGTCTTTGATGAATTGGCTCATGGCCAAAAAGTCCGCCGCTGGCGGCAAGGGCTCCTTCACCCGGGCCCGCCAACGGTTCAGTCAGACCACGTTGCCACTGATTTCACCCCGGCGCGGGCGCCGCATTCTGCGGCGCAATCAGCTGTTTTCCGTGGTCCGTGAGTCGCTCATTCGCGCCGGCGTGCTGTCCACCAGTTACGAGTTCAAGGTGCTCACGCTCGATGCCAATGGCGACAGCTTTCTGGTGTTGATCGACCTGGCGCTGCCTGCGCAATCCATGCCCGACGAATACCTGCTCGAGATCGAACGCTGGATCCAGCAAAGCGCCAAGACGCGGCACGAGATGGCTGTGCGCTCCGTGTATTGGCGCCGCAAGGCGGTGCCCGATCAGGTAGGCATGGCGTTGAAGGCGGCGGTGTCGGCGCAAACGCGCCGCGAGACGGTGCTGATGGCGCCTGGCATGGTGCCAGCCATGCCCCGCTCCGCACCTGGATCAACCGCCATTCCCCGGCCCGCCGTCACGCGGGCCAGCGGACCCGTGCAGCAAGTGGGCGACGATGAGGTTCAGGCCTTTCGGCAAGCGCTGCAAAGTGTGCCCGCGCCAGCGTACCGGACGCCCGCCGAGGCGCGGATGGAAATGTCTCCCGAGGAGCTCAGCGACTTCCATGCGCTGAGCGACACCCAGCACGGCAAGCTCTGAGGATCGTTGCGGGTCATTCAATGGCCGGCGAAATCCAGCAGTGTGAAGAGCTGTAGTCCGGAGGCACGCAGCTTCTGCGAGCCGCCGAGTTCGGGCAGATCGACGATGGCCGCGCCTTCCATCACTTGCGCGCCCAGCTTTTCCAGCAACCGTCGCCCGGCCATCATGGTTCCGCCGGTGGCGATCAGGTCGTCGATCAGCACCACCCGGTCGCCCGCTTTGACTGCGTCGGTGTGCAATTCGACGGTGGCGCTGCCGTACTCGAGCTCATAGGTTTCTTCCACCGTGGTGAACGGTAGCTTGCCCTTTTTGCGGATCGGCACGAAGCCGACGCCGAGCTCATAGGCGAGCACCGAACCGATGATGAAGCCACGCGCATCCAGCCCCGCCACGACGTTGGGGCGCAGCGCGGGTTCCATGTAGCGGTGCACAAAGGTGTCGATCAAGACGCGAAAAACCTTGGGGTCCTGCAACAAGGGTGTGATGTCCCGGAATTGCACGCCCGGCGCAGGCCAATCGGGTACGGTGCGGATATGAGATTTGAGAAATGCTGAGGTATCCATGGGCTCGGTCCGAAAGGGAGGCCCATTATCGGCGTGCCAAAAAAAACCCCGGCACGAAGACCGGGGCGGTAGACCATGGCGACCCTGAGTCAAAGCCATGGGCCAGAAACGAGAGGCCGTCTGCGGGCCGTGAAATGCATTGTGCGGGCCGGTACGGCGCAACGGCCTTGTTTCCCGGTTGTGCGGCGGTTGGTAGCCGACGAAGCGGGTGCTCGGCTTGTGGATGCTCAGCCCAGCAGCAGCTTCTGCTCGGCCAATGCCAGCGCAGGCGCCTTGCCACTGATCACCACGGTGTCACCGCCTTCGAGCAGGGTTTCGTCCTCCAGGGGGGGCGATCGCCCGCTCGCGCGGCGCAGGCTCACCACCCGCACGCCGACCGCGTGCAGGGCGAGGCTGCCCAAGGTTCTTCCGACGTTGCGGCCACCCGGTGGAAGGGTGATCGTGGTGAGCCGTTCGTGATCGATCTCATCGGCGCCGTCGTCATCGGCCCCGTGGAAGTAGCCGCGCAAGAGGTTGTAGCGCGCATCGCGCTGGTCTTGCACCACGCGGATCACGCGCCGCATGGGCACGCCTACCAGCGCCAGGGCATGGCTGGCGAGCATCAGGCTGGCCTCGATCGCTTCGGGCACCACTTCGGTGGCGCCCTCGGCGCGCAGCTTTTCCAGGTCGGCGTCGTCCACCGTGCGCACCACCACCGGCACGTGTGCTGCCTGCGTGTGGGCGTGGTGCAGCACCTTGAGCGCACTGCCCGTGTCCAGATAGGTCACCACCACCGCACTGGCGCGGCTCAGGCCGGCCGCCATCAGTGCCTGCAGGCGCGCCGCATCGCCAAACACCACCGAATGGCCGGCGGCGGCGGCCTGGCGCACACGGTCAGGGTCTAGGTCGAGCGCCATGTAGGGAATGGCCTCCGCTTCCAGCAAGCGCGCCAGGTTTTGTCCACAACGGCCGTAGCCGCAGATGATCACGTGCTTGTCGGCGTTGATGGCCTTGCGCGCGATGCTGGTCATCTGTACCGATTGCATCAGCCAGTCGCTGCTCACCAACCGCGTGACGATGCGGTTGGCATAGAGAATGGCGACCGGCGTCAGCAGCATGGAGATCACCATGCTGGCCAGGATCGGGTTGAACAGTTGTGGTGGCACCAGGTTGTTCTGCCCGGCCAACGTGAGGAGCACCAGACCGAACTCGCCGGCCTGTGCCAGGTACAAGCCGGTGCGCAGCGCCACGCCCGTGGGTGCGCCAAAACTGCGCGTGATGCCGGTGATGAGCGCAAGCTTGAAGGCGATCGATACGGTCAGCAGCAGCAGCACCATCGGCCAGCGGTCGAGCACCAGGCGCCAGTCCAGCATCATCCCGATGGTGATGAAGAACAGCCCCAGCAGCACGTCGTGAAACGGCCGGATGTCGGTTTCCACCTGGTGCTTGAACTCGGTTTCCGAAATCAGCATGCCCGCCACGAACGCGCCCAGCGCCAGCGAGAGCCCCGCGTGTTCGGTCAACCACGCCAGTCCGAGCGTGATGAACAGCAGGTTGAGCATGAACAGCTCGTCGCTCTTGCGGCGCGCCACCAGCGTGAGCCACCAGCGCATGAGTTTCTGCCCGCCGGTGAGCAACAGGCCCAGCAACAGCACGGCCTTGAGCGTGGCCCAGCCCAGCGCGCGCAGCAGTTGTTCGGGTTCGGCGGAGAGCGCGGGAATGATCACCAGCAGCGGCACCACGGCAAGATCCGGGAACAGCAGGATGCCCAGCACGCGCGTGCCGTGCTCGGATTCCAGCTCCAGACGCTCGGCGACCATCTTCATCACGATGGCGGTGCTGCTCATCGCCATCACGCCGCCCA
>JAJNQE010000124.1 GCA_021154985.1 Hydrogenophaga sp. | reverse complement strand
ATCGGTGGCGGGGCAGGCAAACAGCACGGCAGAACTCCCAGAAATCTGCCCCTATTGGAATTCAAACTGGGAGTTCAGACCATCGGCAATCACCCCAAAGTCCAGTGTTTATGCGGGCTCCGGGGATTCTTCAGGGACGACAAAGTAGTGCTCGGCGCCGGCCACGGTGCAGGCTTCGCCGGTGCGCACCACGATGCCGGGCGCGGTGGTGCCGATCTGGTGCTCGGCGATGTTCACGCCCACGCGCGACGCGGTCTTGAGCAGCGGTTGTTGCACCGCCGACGGCAGCTCGGTGGCGTGGATGATCACGCCCTGTGCATCGGTCAGCAGCACGCGGCAGTCGGTGCCGCGCAGCGCCGCTTCGAGTTGCTGCAGCTCCAGGTTGCCGGCCTGCAGCAACTGGCGGTTGCGACTCAGGCTGGCGTGGGCGCGGCTGCGGCTGACCTGCTCGAAGCTCACCCGCTCCAGCGGGTCGCGGCGCGAGGCATGGCAGCGCATCCACGACTGCAGCACCGCCTCTCCCACCAGCCCGGAGGGTCGGGCACCTTCGTCAAAGAACTGCTGGCGGGCCAGCGCTGTGCGCTGCTCGGGTGTTTGAAAAAACAGCTGGTGTGGCGATCGGGGGTGGCCAGGCACGGGCGTGGGCATGGGGGTGTTCCTCGGGCGTGGGGGCTGTGGGCAGTATCCCGTTCTGCGGGCCGGGCGCGATCCGGGTAAGCCCGGGTCTGGCGCCACCTCGCGTGGGCATTCCGATCGCCGGTGTTCCACCCCGGAACACTTCCGGTTCAGGGAAATCCCGAAGATGAAATTGCCGGGTGGGAGGAGGAACATGCCCATGCCCTCAAAGAATGTGCGGTCGCTGCGCGTTCCTGAACGGGTGCCCCACAACAGCCCTGCCCAGAGCAGGTTGCACAGGAGACATGATGAACACCACACCACTGGCCCGTCTCGGGTGGCGAGCGGCCGCAGGCCTGCTGGCTTCCCTGGCACTGACCGCAACCGCGATGGCCCAGGCCCCGGCCAAGGGCTCGGCGGCGCACATCACCGCTGCCGTCAGCAAAGTCAACGCCGCGTTCATGAAGAGCAACGCTCAGCAGACCCCCGACTGGCCCAGCTACGGCCTGGACTACGCGGAGACCCGGCACTCCAAGCTCAACCAGATCAGCACGTCCAACGTGAAAGAGCTGGGCCTGGTGTGGTCTTACAACCTGGAGTCCAAGCGCGGTGTGGAGTCCACGCCGCTGGTGGTCGACGGCATCATGTACGTCACGGCCTCTTGGAGCGTGGTGCACGCGGTGGACGTGCGCACGGGCCAGCGCATCTGGAGCTACGACCCCAAAGTGCCGCGTGAGGCCGGCTACAAGGGCTGCTGCGACGTGGTCAACCGCGGCGTGGCGCTGCACGAGGGCAAGGTGTTCGTGGCGTCTTACGACGGCCGCCTGATCGCACTCGACGCGGCCACCGGCAAGGTCGCCTGGGAAAAAGACACCATCATCGACCGCAAGTTCAGCTACACCATCACCGGTGCACCACGCGTGTTCAAGGGCAACGTGATCATCGGCAACGGGGGCGGCGAGTACGGCGTGCGCGGTTACATCACCGCGTATGACGCCAAGAGTGGTGCTCAGAAGTGGCGCTGGTTCACGGTGCCTGGGGACCCGAGCAAGCCGTTTGAAGACGAGTCCATGGCCAAGGCCGCCAAGACCTGGGACCCGGCAGGCAAGTGGTGGGAAGCCGGCGGCGGCGGCACGGCGTGGGACGCCATGGCGTTCGATCCCGAACTCAACCTGATGTACATCGGCACCGGCAACGGCTCACCGTGGCAGCGTGACAAGCGCAGCCCGGCCGGTGGCGACAACCTGTATCTCGCGTCCATCGTGGCCCTCAATCCGGACACCGGCAAGTACGTCTGGCACTACCAGCAGACACCCGGGGACAACTGGGACTACACCTCCACGCAACCGATGATCCTGGCCGACCTGACGCTGGAAGGCAAGCCGCGCAAGGTCATCCTGCACGCGCCCAAGAACGGTTTCTTCTTCGTCATCGACCGTGTCACGGGCCAGTTCATCTCGGCCAAGAACTTCGTGGACGTGAACTGGGCCAGTGGCTATGACAAGAACGGCCGTCCGATCGAAACCGCGATCGCACGCGCTGGCGACCGCCCGCGCGAGATCATCCCCAGCGCCTTCGGTGCGCGCAACTGGCACTCGATGTCGTTCAACCCGAGCACAGGCCTGGTCTACATGCCGGTGCAGGGTGTGCCGCTGACGCTCATGGACAACAAGGACTGGAAGTTCAACGGCGATCGACCGGGCGAGCCGCACTCCAACATGGGCTGGAACACGGGCAAGTTCGCCAACGTGGAAGCGCCCACCAGCAAACCCTTCGGCCGCCTGATCGCCTGGGACCCGGTGAAGCAGCAGGCCGCCTGGACCAAGGAGCAGATCTCGCCCTGGAACGGCGGCACGCTCACCACCGCTGGCAATCTGGTGTTCCAGGGCACGGCCGACGGGCGCTTCATTGCCTACAACGCGACCACCGGCGAGCAGCTGTGGGAAGCGCCCACCGGCACCGGCGTGATCGCTGCGCCCAGCACCTACATGGTGGACGGCAAGCAGTACGTGTCGATCGCGGTGGGCTGGGGCGGCGTGTACGGCCTGGCGCAGCGCGCCACCGACCGCCAGGGCCCGGGCACGGTCTACACCTTTGCCGTGGGTGGCAAGGCGCCAGCGCCGGCGTTCGTGAAGTACCAGATGGACAAGCTGGTGGCCGGCGTGAAGTACGACCCGGCGCACGTGCCCACCGGCACCGCGCTGTATGTGAGCAACTGCGTGTTCTGCCACGGCGTGCCCGGTGTGGACCGCGGTGGCAACATCCCCAACCTCGCTTACATGGACGCGGGCTACATCGAGAACCTCGACAAGTTCGTCTTCAAGGGCCCGGCCACCGAGCGCGGCATGCCGGACTTCACGGGCAAGCTGAGCATGGATGACGTACAAAAAATCAAGGCGTTCATCCAGGGCACGGCGGATGCCATTCGCCCCAAGAACTAGGAGCACCCACCGCCGCGCTGAGGCGCGACCCCCCTCAAGGGGGGCGACACCTTGGGCCGGCGGAGCCGTACCCTCGGTGTCCCTGGTGTGCGAGGGGTTTGGCGCTCGTCAGCCCTTGGCGCGCTTGAGCATCAGCTCGGTGTTGGTCTTGCGGTCGGCGTTCACGGTTTGTACCGCCGGGCGCTCGCCCAGCATCTTCAGGTACTCGCGCACCGGCAGGTCGGCGAGGCAGTCGCGGCCATAGATGATCTTGGTGGCGCTGCTTACCAGCGGCAGGTGCACCGCCGCAGCGCAGTCGGCCAGCGTGAAGGCGTCGCCCGCGATGAAGGGCGAGAACTTCACCAGCTGCGCAAACGCCGCCACGTTTTTGGTGAGCTGTTCACCGGTCTTTTCCTTGGCTGCGTCGCTGATCTTGCCGCCGAAGAAGGCCTCGCCGTAGAGGTTGCGCGCCACCAGTTCCAGGTGCAGTTCAAGGTAGCGCACGATCTCGCGCACCTTGGCCTTCTGGAACGCGTCGGCCGGCATGAGTGGGCGAGCGGGGTAGGCGTCTTCGATGTATTCGAGCAGCACGGTGGACTCGGACAGCGGACCCGCGTCGGTCTTGAGGTAGGGCACCTTGCCCAGCGGGCTGGCGGCCTTGTCGGTCTGGCCGAGCCAGGCCAGTTCTTCCTCGAACGCCACGCCTTTTTCCAGCAGGGCGAGCTTGACCTTGTTGTAGTAGTTGCTGGCTGCGAAGCCGCAGAGTGTGAGCATGTCTGTCTCCGTTGTTGGGGGTGCCGCGATGGTAGTGGGGCACCCCGGGGGTGCACGTCTCGCAGTTGACCCCGCTGATAAACTCGGCACCCATGTTTTCGCGCCCCCTCCACCACCGTTTTGCCGCCTGGCTGGCCCTGCTGGCCGTGCTGTGGGGCGCGTTGGTGCCCACGCTGGCACAGGCCGCGGTGTCCAGTTCCGACAGGCAGGGCTGGGTGGAGGTGTGCAGCGCCAGCGGGGTGCTCTGGCTGCGGGTTGACGGCGGGGCCGAGGCGCCCACGGACAAGCCCTCCAAGCCCGGCAACATGGCGGACGCCTCCGCCCATTGCCCGTGGTGCCCGATGCAGGGCGCCGCAGGTCTGCCGCCCGAGCCGGCGCAGGCCACCACGGTCAGCGTCCGGGGCGGCGTGCCCACCACGGCGTTCACTTCGGCCCGCCCGGCCCCTGTGTGGTCGCCGACGCAGTCGCGCGCTCCGCCCGCCGCCTGAGCCTGCTTTCGGTTCGCCCGCGTTGCGCGCGGCGCTCCTTTTTTGTGTCCGACCCGGCGTTGCGTCGCACGCCGTTGGCCCGTCGGACCCGTTTCAAACATGCTCAGGATTCCCTCATGAAAAAAATCATCATCGCCACCTTGCTGTCGCTCACCGCCAGCGCCTGGGCCCAAGTGCCCGCCAACGTTGAAGTCAAGGACGCCTGGGTGCGCGCCACCGTGGCGCAACAGAAAACCACCGGCGCCTTCATGCAGCTCACCGCCCAGGCCGATACCCGCGTGGTGCAGGTCAGCTCGCCGATCGCCGGTGTGGTCGAAATCCACGAAATGGCCATGGACAAGGACGTGATGAAGATGCGCGCCGTGCCCGCGCTGCCCTTGCCCGCCGGCAAGGCGGTGGAGCTCAAGCCCGGGGGTTACCACGTGATGCTGATGGACCTCAAGGGGCCGGTGAAGGCGGGCGATGTGGTGCCTGTCACGCTGGTGCTGGAGAGCAAGGACGGCTTGCGCTCGACACTGGAGGTGAAGGCCACAGCGCGTCCGCTGGGCAACGCCGCGGCTGCCGCGCCCGCTGCGGCGGCCCACGGCCAACACAAGCACTGAGGCCATGAGCCGCACCGCCGAACGCGCGTCCGCAGCGGACGCGGGGACAAGGCCGTCCCGTCACCCCGGCTTTCACGCCGTCGCATGGCGCTGGCACTTTTATGCCGGCCTTTACGTCGTGCCTTTCCTGCTCATGCTGGCTGTCACAGGCGCCGTCATGGTGTTTTTCACCGGCTTCCAGACGCGCCTGGGGTTCACCGTCCACGTGAGCCCGCAAGCCGTGGCCCTGCCGGTCAGCCAGCAGGCCGACGCCGTGCTCGCGCTGCGCTCGCAGGCCACGCTGCGCGAATACATCGCCCCGCGCGCGCCCGACCAGGCGAGCTGGTTCGTGGTCGAGCGCGACGGCCTCACCGAGGCGGTGGCGGTGGACCCGCACACCGCGCAGGTGCTGCACCTGGTGGACAAGCAGGACACCGTGTTCGCCTGGGCCGAACGCATCCACGGCACCCTGCTCATCGGTGATGTGGGCGACCGCCTGATCGAGATTGCCGCTGGTCTGGGCATCGTGATGATCGTGACGGGCCTGTATTTGTGGTGGCCGCGTGGCGCTGCGCGCTGGGCGCAGGTCCTGGTGCCCGACTTGCGGCTCAAGGGGCGTTTGTGGTGGCGCTCGCTGCACGCCAGCGTGGGCTTCTGGATCAGCGCGGTGCTGTTCGTGTTTCTGCTCACTGGACTTTCCTGGACGGGTGTGTGGGGCGCGCAGTTTGCGCAGCCCTGGGGCACGTTTCCGGCTGCCAAGTGGGACGCGGTGCCGCAGTCGGATGCCAACCATGCTTCGCTGAACACCGCCGGCCAGAAAGAGGTGCCCTGGGGACTGGAGCAGACGCCGCTGCCGGCTTCAGGCTCGTCCCTCGGTGCGGTGGGCGTTCCCGCCGGCCAGCCGGTGAACATCGACACCGTGGCCGCGCTCGCGAAGCAGCTGGGTTTTGAAGGGCAGCACCACATTCAGCTGCCGCAAAGCGAGACCGGCGTGTTCACCATCTCGGCGGACACCATGAGCGGTGATCTGAAAAATCCCACGCAAGACCGCACGGTGCATGTGGACCGGTACGCAGGTCGCGTGATCGCCGAGGCCGCGTTCGCTGATTACTCGCTGGTGGCCAAAGGCATGGCGGTGGGCATTGCCCTGCACCAGGGCGACCTGGGGCTGTGGAACGCAACGCTCAACCTGCTCTTCTGCGCTGCCACCGTGTTCCTGTGCGTCAGCGGCATCGTGATGTGGTGGAAGCGCCGGCCGGCGCGCAGTTGGCGTGTCGTGGCGCCGCCGGTGCCGAAAAATCTGCCGCTGTGGAAAGGCGGTGCGGTGGTGATGTGTGTGGTGGCGCTGGTGTTTCCGCTCAGCGGGGCGGTGCTGCTCGCGGTGTTGCTGCTGGACTGGCTGGTGGTCTCCCGCCTGCCGGCCTTCAAGCGGGCGCTGGGCTGATCAGACCACGGCCGCCCGCGCCACGCCCGGCGCCGGCGGGCTCGAAGCCCCCGATCCGCGCTCGAAGGTGACCACGTGGTCCACCTCGGCGCGGATGCCGATCCACTCGCCCACCGCGTGGTTGTGGTGCGAGGGCACGTGCGTCATCAGCACCTCGCCGCTGGCCAGGCGCAGCGTGTAGAGAAACTCCGATCCGCGAAACGCCTTGCGCAAGATCTGTGCTTTCACGGGTGCGTGGTCGTCGTGCACGATGTCGTCGGCGCGCAGCAGCACGTCGCACAGGCCCGAGGCGTAGGCCGTGGGCAGCGGGCATTCGTCCACGTCCTGCAGCGCACCCAGCGGCGTCTGCACCGAGACATCGTTGCCCACCTGGCTGATCTGCGCGGGTGCGAACACACCGTGGCCGATGAACTCGGCCACGAAGCGCGTTGCCGGGCGGTGGTAGAGCGCGTAGGCGTCTTCCCACTGGTGCAGGTGGCCCTCGTGCATCACGCCGATCACATCACCGATGGCAAAGGCTTCGAGCTGGTCGTGCGTGACGAAAAGGGCGGTGGCGCCGGCGGCCTTGAGGATGCCGCGCACCTCGTGCGCCAGGCGCTCGCGCAGGTCCACGTCGAGGTTGGAGAAAGGTTCGTCGAGCAGCAGCAGGCGCGGGCGGGGCGCCAGCGCGCGGGCCAGCGCCACGCGCTGCTGCTGCCCGCCCGAGAGCTCGTGCGGAAAACGCTTCTGCATGCCGTCCAGGCCCACCAGCTTGAGCACCTCAGCCACGCGCGAGTCGCGCTCGTTGCGCGGCAGGCGGTCGATACCAAAGGCGATGTTCTTGCCCACGTCCAGGTGCGGGAAGAGCGCGTAGTCCTGGAACACCATGCCGATGCGGCGCTGCTCGGCCGGCATGTGGTGCGTGCCGTCGCTGACCTTCTCGCCTTCGAGCGTGATGCTGCCGCCGCTGGCGCGCTCCAGGCCCGCCACCGCGCGCAGCAGGGTGGTCTTGCCGCAACCCGAAGGGCCGATCAGCACACCGATGTCGCCGGCGCGCAGTCCGAGCGTGACGCCATCCACCGCGGCCTGGGGCTGGCCGGGGTAGCGCACGCTGAGTTGGGAGACGTTGAGGAACATGGCGGTTTGGGTGAAGGGGCCATTGTAGATAACTACAATTCTCATTTGCATTGATTCGCATCAAAAGCCCCTCGCTGAAAGCGGCTGGCCCGCGTGCCATCATCGCGCCCCGTCTCCTGATTCCTCCCCAACTCCTTCACTTCATGCTGCGCTGGTTGGCCTTCGCCCCGTTGATCCTGCTCGCGTGCCTGCTCACGCTGCCCGTGCTATCGCTGGGTGGTTCGTGGTTCCAGTTCGACGCGGCGGCGCGCGACGTGCTCAGCCAGATGGCGCAAACCGTGTTGCCCGAGTACGCGCTCACCACCGTGGTGCTGTGCGTGGCGGTGGCCCTGGGCGTGGCGGTGGTGGGCATGCTCACCGCCAGCGCCGTGACGCTGTTCGACTTTCCGGGTCGGCGTTTTTTTGAATGGGCGCTGCTGCTGCCCCTGGCCATGCCGGCCTATGTGGTGGCCTATGCGTACACCGATTTTTTGCAGTTCAGCGGCCCGCTGCAGGTGTGGATGCGCGAGAGCTTCGGCCTTTCCGGGCGTGTGTTCCCCGAAATCCGCAACACGCCCGGGGCGGTCTGGGTGTTCACGTTTTCGCTCTATCCGTATGTGTATCTGCTGGCGCGCACCGCGCTGGCCGAACGCGCCTCGCAGCTGATGGAAGCGGCGCGCCTGCTGGGCGCCCCGCTGGCGCGGCGCATCCGCGAGGTGGCGCTGCCGCTGGCCCGCCCCGCTGTGGCTGCGGGCGTGGCGCTGGCCCTCATGGAGACCCTGGCCGACTTCGGCGTGGTGAGTTACTTCGGCGTGCAGACCTTCACCGCCGGTATCTACAAGGCCTGGCTGGCCATGGACAACCGGTCCGCCGCCGCGCAGCTCGCCACCATGCTGCTGGCGGTGGTGGCGCTGCTGCTGTGGCTGGAACACCGCGCGCAGCACCGCATGCGCTTCTCCACCTTGCGCGGCCTGCGCGCCGGCAGCAACGAAGCCCAGCCCGCGCAACTGAGAGGTGGTCGCGCGGCGCTGGCTGTGCTGGTGTGTGCCCTGCCCATTGCGTTCGGCTTCGTGCTGCCGGTGCTCTTCATGCTGCGCCCGCTCATCGGCGGCTGGGAAGAACTGCCCTGGACCGCTTTCATGCAGTGGTCGCGCAACAGCGTGTGGCTCGCCGGCCTGTCGGCGGCACTCGCCACCGCCATCGCACTCGCACTGGCTTTCGCCGTGCGCGTGCGGCCCGGCCAACTCACGCGCGGCGTTGTGCAACTCGCCAGCCTGGGCTATGCGGTGCCGGGCGCGGTCATCGTGGTGGGCTTGCTGCTGCCGGTGGGCTGGCTGCAGGCGGTCAAGCCCGACACCAGCGTGGGCTACTTCGTCACCGCCACGGCGCTGGGCATTGTGTGGGCCTACATGGTGCGCTTCACTGCCGTGGCCTTGCAGTCCCTGCAGAGCGGCTATGCGCGCATACCCGCCAGCCTGGACGACTCGGCCCGCATGCTCGGCACCACCGGCTTGGGGCTGGCCGCCCGCGTGCACTGGCCGCTGCTCAAGCGCTCCACCGCCGCGGCCGCGCTGCTGGTGTTCGTGGACGTGATGAAGGAGCTGCCCGCCACGCTGGTGCTGCGCCCCTTCAACAGCGACACGCTGGCGGTGGTGACCGACCAGCTCGCGCGCGACGAGCGCCTGGGCGAAGCTGCCTTGCCCGCGCTCACGCTGGTGCTGGTGGGACTTGTGCCGGTGATGCTGCTCAGCCGGACCTTGCGACAGCGGTAAGCGGGTGTTGCGGCCTGTTGTGCCGCCAGGTGCACGCTGGTCCAATGCATGTTTTCAACCCGCTGCCCGACCACATGCGCAACAAAACCTCGCAAGAACGCCGCCAGCTCATGGCACTGGCCGCCGCCACCGGCGCCGCCGCGCTGGTGGCCGGCTGCGGCACCCGCGCACCGCTGCCCGGCCAGGCGCCGGCCAGCGCCGCCTACCGCCGCGAAGCCGCCACCCACCTCTACCGCAAGTACCCGGACCGCATCTTCCGGGGAAAGCTGCCGCCCATGCTGTACGCCATCGGCGTGCTGGAGGTCGAGCTGAACCAGGGAGGGCGCGTGGGTGCCACGCGTTGGTTGCGCGGCCCCAGCCATGCACCCGAGGTCATGGCCGAGATCGAACGACTCGTGCGCGCCGCCGCGCCGTTCCCCTCGCCCCCCGGCTTCGGGCGCGTGCAGTACGTCGACACCTGGCTGTGGGACCGCAGCGGGCGCTTTCAGCTGGACACGCTGACCGAAGGACAGCTTTGAGATTCAGGACTGTCCCATCGCCCTGGGCCCACCGTTGATGCCCCACGGCGTGCCAAAGCGGTCGGTGACCATGCCGAAGGTGTCGGCCCAGAAGGTCTCCGCCAGCGGCATGCCGACCTTGCCACCTTCGGCGAGCGCGTTGAACACCCGCGTGGCTTCTTCCACCGTGGGGTAGGTGATGGCCAGCATGCAGCCCTGGATGCCCGCGTAAGGCACGCCGGGCGGCGTGTCGCCGGCCATGAGGGCGAAGTCGGGGTGTACGAGGTAGGCGTGCATCACGCGGTTGGCGTGCTCGGGCGGCACCGGCATTTCGCCGGGCATCTGGCCGTAGGTGATGAGCGCTTCGAGTTTCGCGCCGAGCACCTCGGCGTAAAACGCCATGGCGTCAGCGCAGTCGCCGTCGTACGAGAGGTAGGCGCAGAGTTGCGGCATGGGGGCTCCTGGTGGTGTGGACGAAGGCCTCACCCGTCTGGGTGGACTCATCAACGACGAGCAGGGTGGTGCGATTTCGACATCGCAAGCTGGTGCGGCCAAAGGGAATCGAACCCCTATCTGGCCCTTAGGAGGGGCCCGTTCTATCCATTGAACTATGGCCGCGAAAGCGAAGGCGCATTGTACGGGGGCGCCTGTGGGCGATTGGTTGCGGGCAGGCGCAGCAAGCTGCCGCAGACCGGTACGGTTTCCCCCAGAAAATCCAGAAAGCTGCGCACCGCCGGTGTGAGGCCCCGGCGCGACGGGAACACCGCGTGCACCACGCCCACCGGCGTGGACCATTCGGGCAGCAGGCGCACCAGTTGGCCGCTGCGCAGTTCGTCCTCGCACATGTAGTCGGGCAGCCAGCACATGCCGGTACCGCCCAGCACGGCGTGCTTGAGGGTGAGCAGGTCGTCGGCGATGAAGCGGGGGCGGTACTGCAGCACCGCCTCGCGGCCTTGGGCGTCGGTGAGGCGCACGCTGACCTGCCCCTCCACCGCCGACATGGCCACGCTGTCCAGCTGGCTGGCTTCGTCCAGCGTGGCGGGCGTGCCCTGGCGCGCCAGCAGCGCGGGGCTGGCCACGAGCACCGAACGCGCATCGTCCAGCCGCTTCACCACCAGGCTGCCGCTGTCTTCCAGCGTGAGGCGTACGCGCAGTGCCACGTCCACCCCGTCTTTCACCAGGTCCACCACACGGTTGTTGACCTCCATCTCCACACGCACCTGCGGGTGGCGCGCGAGGTAGATAGGCATCACGTCGGCCAGCACGGTCTGCGCCAGCGTGACCGGGCAGACCACGCGGATGGTGCCGCGCGGCTCGGTCTGGGCGTGGGCCACGGCGTCGGCGGCGGCCTGGGCCGATTCGCGCAGCGCCTGGCAGTGGCGCAGGTAGGTTTCGCCCACGTCGGTGAGCGAGATCTTGCGGGTGGTGCGCTGCAGCAGGCGCACTCCGAGCTGCGCCTCCAGTCCGGCCACGCGGCGCGACAGGCGCGACTTGGGCAGGCCGAGCGCACGGCCGGCAGCCGCAAAGCCGCCGCGCTCGACCACTTCGGCGAAATACAGCATGTCGTTGAGGTCCTGCATGGGGCGGCCCTTGATTGTTCTGTTTATGGAACGGTCTGGCCTGATTTTGCCGGCTTATCAAACATTCGATCCATATTCAAACTCCATTCATCGCCACACCCTGTGGCCCATCCGACTTCTGGAGCCCCTCATGCAACTGCTGCACATCGATTCCGCCATCACCGGCGACCAGTCTGTTTCCCGCCAACTCACGGCGCAAACCGTGGCCGCCTGGGTGGCCAGCCACCCCGGCACGCAGGTGCAACACCTCGACCTGGCCACTGCGGTGGTGCCCCACCTGAGCGCCGACGCGCTGGGTTTTCGTACCGGCCAGGCGGCCGCCACCGAAGCGCAGCGCCGTGAAAACGCGCTGTCCGAAGCGCTGGTGAGCCAGTTCCTCGCGGCCGATGTGGTCGTGATCGGCGCGCCGCTCTACAACTTCACCATCCCGACCCAGCTCAAGGCCTGGATCGACCGCGTGGCCCAGGCCGGGCGCACCTTCACCTACACCGACAAAGGGCCCAAGGGCCTGGCCGGTGGCAAGACGGTGATCGTGGCGATCACCCGGGGTGGCGTGTACTCCACCAGCGAAGGTGGCCGCGCCATGGAGCACCAGGAGAGCTATTTGCAGACGGTGCTGGGCTTCTTCGGCATCACCGACGTGCGCTTCGTGCGCGCCGAAGGCGTGGCCATGGGCCCGGACGCCAAGTCGCAGGCGCTGGCTGCTGCGCAAGGCGAGATCGCTGGCCACACGGCCGAGGCCGCGCTCGCTTGAACGTCAGTCGTATTGAATTGTGAAGATGAGGTCGATGGCGTTTTCTTCACCGGCCTGCGCTCGCACGGTGAGGCGGCGAGACACGTCGTAGAAGATGTTGACCGTGCCCAGCGCGCCGGCCAGGCTGCGCTCATAGCTCAGGTAGAGCTTGTTGGACAGGCGCTTGCCCAGCGTGAGCGCGGCGGCGGTGGCCGAGCCGTCGGCGTTGGTGCCGCTGCCGGCAAACGACACCTCGTCGAGGCCGAGAGCGCCGGCCAGACCGCCGTCCAGCCGGCCGTCGCGGCCCGCCAGCAGGGCGAGGGCGGCCTGTTGCAACACGGCGGCTTCCGCCCCGGCGCCGCTGGCTGGACGGCCCAGCACCAGCCAGGCGAGTTTTTCGCTGTCGGGCAATTCGGGGTCTGAGAACAGGCGCACTCTGGGCACCTGCGCCGTGCCGCTGATCTGCACGCCCACGCGCTGGCTGCTGTTGGGCCGCACGGCGGTGATGTCCAGCGTGGGGTTGTCGTAGGGCCCGGTGAAGCGCAACACGCCGTTTTCAATGGTGAGCTGCTGGCCGTAGGCGCGGTAGGAGCCGCGCTCGGTGCGCACATCGCCCAGCACCCGCGGCGTGGGCAGTTCGGGCGTGCTGCGCACATTGATCTGGCCGGCCAGCCGCGTCTGCAGGCCCTGACCGCTCACCTGGAAGTCGTCGCCCAGGTCGATGTCGATCAGCACATCGGGCCTCACGCGGAAAGCCCCCGGCGTCTCCAGCGCGGTTTCGGTGCCGCGCACCACCACGTCGGCGCCCAGGCTGGGGGTGGATTCGTCGGGCAGCACAAAGAGCGCCGAGTCGGCCTTGAGTCCACCCCGGATCTGCAGCGCCGTGCCCACCAGCTCGGCCTGCAACTGGCCCGAGAGCGTGAGGCGGCGGTCGGCGCGGGAGGACACGCGCAGCTTGGTGGCGGTGGCCTGCAGGTTGATGTAGGGCTGGCGCTGGCTCACGCCATCGACCGTGACGCGCCGGAACTCGGTGGTGCCGCTGGCCAGCAGCGTACCGCCGGTTTCCGCACCGCCCCGGCCTTGCAGGTAGAAGCGGTCGATGGTGACGCGCTCGCCGGCCAGCGTGGCGCGCAGTTCGCCGCGCGAAAACGAGATGCCGTTGACGATGGAGCGCAGCGCGAGTTCGTCGGCCCGCAAGGTGCCGTTCCACAGCGGATTCGCGCGCGTGCCGCTGAGCGTTGCGCTGGCCGCCAGCGTGCCGCGCACGCGCCAGCCGGGTGGTGCCAGCGCCGACCACACGCCCACCTGCGGCAGGTTGGCCGTGATGGTGCCGCGCAGCGGGGCGTCGGGGGCCCAGTGCCAGGCGGTCTGCTCGCCGCTGGGCGGGCTCAGCGTGGTGCTCAGGTCGGCGCTGGCCTGGCCCAGGCGCTCGGTGTCCCAGCGCAGGCTGGCCTGCACGTTGGGGCCCTGAGTGCTCACGCTCAGGCGCGCTTCTTTCACACCGGTTTGCAGGCGCTGGGTGGAGAGCGTGTTGTCTTCAAACGCACCATTGGTCTGCACCAGCAGATCGCCGCTGCGGCGCTGCAGCTGCGCGCTCAGGCGCGGGGGCGTGGCAGCGTCGGCGGGCAAAGACAGGTCCCAGCTGCCGTCGAACACCACGTCACCGCCCAGGCCGGCCTGGCTCAACGGACCGGCCTTGGCGCCTTCGGCCGTGGCCAGGGCGTCCACCCACGACAGCGGCAGACCGGTGAGCTGACCGCGTGTGAGCAGGGCGCCTTGTTGCCAGCTGAGCTGTTCCCACGCCAGGGTCATGGGGGCGGTGACCGCTGCGGCTGGGCGGTTGCTGAAGCTGGGCTGCAGGCGCAACTGGCCGGCGTCGGCCTGCAGGTTGATGCCGCTGCGCGCGCCCTGCCAGCGCAGGCCGAGCGCGGCCACGCTTTGCAGCGTCCAGTCGACCACACGGTCCCGGCGCGCGCTGTCGGTGGCGCGCAGTTGCAGGCGGCTGAGGTCCAGGCGCCCGCTGTCGATGTCGGGCTTCTGTGCGCTGCCGAGCTGCAGGCGTCCCTGGGTGTCCAGCGCAGCGCGCCAGGGGCCTTGCTCGGCCTGGCCGGTGGCGGTGATGTCGATCTGGTGCGGCGGGCCACCGGCCTGCAGGTTGAGGTTGGCCAGGCTCAGGGTTTGCAGCGTGCCCACCACCGCAGCGGTGCCGGTGGCTGGGTCGGCGGCGCGTGCTGCGGTGCCGCGCGTGATGGCCAGGCGCGGCGCTTGCAAACGGGCCTGCAGGCGCGGCGGTGCAGCGGCGGTGGCGCCGGTCACCGGTGCGGGGTAACCCAGCACGCCCAGGCCGCCGTCCCAGCTGGCGCTCAGGCGCGCGCTGCCCTCGGCTTGCAGGCCGGGTTGGGCGTCGAGCTGTGCGCGAATCTGCGGGCCCACCACCGGCAGGGTCTGCAGGCTGCGCGCCCAAGCGAGCACACGGCTGGCGTCGTCCAGCGCCAGGTTGAGTTCGCCTTTACCTTGCGCGTGGGCCACGCGGCCTTGCCAGTCGCCCTGGGCGCCTGGCAGCTTGAGCGCCAGGCGCCCGTTGAAACTGCGCGCGCCCACATCGAGTTGACCTTGCCCATCCAGCGTGGCGTCGGCCAGCCCGGCGCTGAGCGTGCGCAGATCGAGCACGCCGAGCGCGGCGTTGTCGGGCCGGGGTGTCCAGCGGCCTTGCAGGTTCAGGTCGCGCAGGCGCAGACCGGCGAGCTGGCCGGCCTTGGGCTGGGTGCCCGAGGGTTTGACCACGGCGCGGATGTCGATCGCCGGGTTGGCCGACCCTGCGTTCACCGCGCGGGCCGAGGCTTCTCCGTCGAGCGCGGCCGGCGCGATGCTGCTCCAGAGCGCGGCGGGGTTGATGCGGCTGACCTTGATCTCACCCTGAAAGTCCCCCAGGGGCGAGGCCGCCGGCTCACGCCAGCCCTGGCCCTGCAGGCGGCCGCCGCCGAGCTGGGCGTCGAGGTTGGTGAGCGTCCAGCGCGCGCCGCGCTGCTCCAGATCGGCCTGCAGGCTCTGCAGCGGCAGGCGCGTTTTGTCGGCGGGACCGGGCACGGCGTTGGTCAGGCGCAGTTCGGCGCGCCAGGCCTCGCCTTCGGGCTGGGCCACCGCGGTGCCGCTGAGTTCGGTCACCGGGGCTTGCGGCCAGAGCGCGGCCAGATTGAGCCGGTTCATGCGTGCGTTGGCCGTCTCGATCGGCTGCGTCTTCCAGGGGCGGATGCGCGCGCTGGCGTCGAGCACCGGGGTGTCGGTGGGGCCGGCGGTGGTGGTGGTGAGGCTGGCGGTGGCGTCCAGCGCCGCGTCGGATTCGGCCAGCTGGCCCGTGACCTTGGCGACGGCCTTGAGCACCAGATCTTCTCCGCCCGGCACGGTGGCCTTCACCTCGCCTTGGGCGTCCACCCGCAGCGGCATCGGCGCCTGCGCGCCCAGCACCGCCTGCAGTTGATACACGCCGCCGGCCACCTGCAGGTTCTCCAGATCGAGCTGGTGCGCGTCGGCCACGCCCAGGTTCCACAGGCTGTCGGCCGGGCGGTAGCGGTACTGGCCCTTGAGACCGCTGAGCGCGATCGCCTGGTTGCCGTCGAGCACCAGCTCACCCACCGACCACGGCAGCGTCACGCCCACGGGCAGGGTGATGGGTTGCAGCGGCTCCACCGGGCTGGGCGGGCGGCGGTCGGTGATCTGCAGGCGGTCGATGTCGAGTTGCGAGAGGCGCAGGCCGCGCGCGAGCAGGGCGTCCAGCCAGAAGCGGTTGTCCAGCGCAATGCGCACGCCGGCGGCCTGCACGGTGAGTTCGTCGCGCTGCCACTGCAACTGCCCGATAGCGCCGCCGTTGCGCAGACTCCCCTGCAAATTGCTCACGGTCAGCGTGCCCGCGCTTGGGCCCTGGTCGGTCATGTAGGACTGGCCCCAACCGATGGCCTGCGCCAGCGAACCGGCGGTGCCGGCCCAGACCCAGAGCGCGATGGCCGCAGCCAGCACCAGGCCGAGCAGGGCGCCGGGCAGCCAGAGGGCGAACCAGAGCACGCCGCCGGGTCCGCGCCCCCGGGTGTCGGGCTGAGCGGGTGTGTCGCTCAAAATGTGAAGCCCACGTTGAGGTGCAGCCGCAGCCGCTTGGTCTCCAGCCCGTAGGCCAGATCGAGTTGCAGCGGCCCCACCGGGCTGTTGTAGCGCACGCCGGTGCCCACGCCCCACAGGGGTTTGAGGTCGCCCGCGCGGTTGGCCACGGCGCCACCGTCGATGAACAGCACGCTTTCCACCGGCGAACGGCCGTTGGCGTTGAAGATGGGACGCTGCCACTCCAGGCTCACCACGCCCTTGTAGCGCCCGGGCAGCACGCTGCCGTCGGGCTGTCGCACGCCGATGTCGCGCAGGCCGTAGCCGCGCACGGTGGCGTCGCCACCGGTGAGGAAGAGCTGGGTGTCGGGAATGGCGGCATTGCGCTTGGCGACCACGGCGCCCCCTTCAAGCCGCAGCGCCAGGCGCCCGAGGTCGGTGCGGTTGCGGGTGGCGCTGGTCACGCGCGCTTCGCCCGGCTTGGCCTCGGGTGGTGGGGAGCGGTCGCCCAGCGGCCAGTAGCCCAGCCAGCGCGCCTGCGTGCGCGAAAACGGCAGGCGGGTGGTGCCCAGCGTGTACCCCACACCCAGTTCCACCGCGAGACCGTGCCCCGAGTTGGGCGAGATCGGGTCATCAAAGCGGCGCCGCGTCCAGGCGTAGTTGGCGGTGACGGACGAGTTCGCCTCGGCCGTGCGCAGGGTCTGTGTGGCTTCGTTGAAGACGCTGGCGCGGTCGTACTGCAAATAGAAGCTGCGGTCGTACTCCACACCGTCTTGCGACTGGCCTGCGCGCAGCCGCTGGCTGGTGGTGATGTTGAAGTCGTCCTGCTCCTGCAACAGGCGCCCGCCGGCGATCCAGCGCCAGCCGTCGTTGCTGGGTGGTGAACTCCAGTCGGTGCTGGCGAGCTGGTTCACGCGCTCGATCTTGAGGGCGCTCACCGCACGCCAGCCGATACCTGGCACGCTGTGGTGCGTGTGCTCGACCGACAGGCGCGCGCCGCTGTCGGTGCTGCCGCCCACACCGAGCACCAGCTTCTGCCGCTGGCTCTCGCGCAGTTGCACCTTCACCGGCAGCGACGCACCGTCCAGGCTGGGCTCCACGAACACGAAAGCCGAGTCGTAGTAACCGCTGTCGATCAGGCGCTGCTGGGCCGCTTGCAGCTGGGCGAGGTCGTAGTCGCTGCCGGGCACCACGCCCGAGAGGCGCACCAGGCGCTCCACCGTGGTCTTGTCGTAGCGCTCGGCGCCTTCCACCACCACCTCGCCCATCTGAAAGGCGCGGCCCGAGTCGAGCTCGATGTAGAGGTTGGCCTGACGCTTGTCGGCGTCGATGTCGGCCAGGCTGTTCTGCACGCGGCCCGCCGGGTAGCGCTTGGCGATCAGGGCGCGCAGCGCGGCGTCTTTGGTGCGGTCCCAGTCGCTTTGCGAAAACGGCAGGCCCTGCATCACCTGCGCCTCGCGCTGGATGGTGTCGCGCTGCTCGCTGGCCTCGGGTGCGGTGGCGATGTCTCCCACAAAAGACACGTTCACCGAAGCCACCTGCGTCACCGGGCCGGGCGAAATGCGGATGGTCACGGTGCCCAGGGGGCGGCTGTTGTTGCCATTGCCCGTTGCGGCGTCGGCCGCCTCCGCGAGCGCGGGCGGCCCGACCACGTCCACCACGGGTGAAAAGTAGCCCAGCGTGGCGAGCAGCTCGCGCAGGTTGGCGGGGGCTGCAGCCAGCAGGCGGGCGAGCTCGTTGGCGTCCAGGTTGCGCAGCAGGCGAAAGCGCTGCAGCTCCATGTGGCGCAGCAGGAATTCACCCACCTCATCGGGCGCCTGCATGTCGATTTCGAAGCGGGGCTCGGCCGGTGGGCGGGGCGTTCGGGAGGTGTTGCGGTCGCGGGGTGTGGACGCGGCTGGCGCATCGCTGTCTGCGGCGTCCACCGCGTCTTGCAGGGCGCTGGCCGCCGGCGCAACCGGTGTCTCCACGGCTTGCGCCTGTGCGGCGGGTGGGCACAACAAGGCAAGGCATAGCAAAGGAGACCCCGCCCAGCGGGCGGAGTCCGGAACAAAACAGGTCATGCCGTTATTTGGAGAGCAACCTCATCGTGTCTTCCAGCCCCTTCAAGGTCAGCGGGAACATCCGCTGGCTCATGAGTTGCTGGATCACGCTGATGCTCTGTCGATACTGCCACACGCCCTGAGGTTCCGGATTGATCCACGCGTACTTGGGAAAAGCGTGCGTGAGGCGCTGCAGCCACTCGGCGCCGGCCTCCTCGTTGTTGTATTCCACGCTGCCGCCGGGTTGCAAGATTTCGTAGGGACTCATGGTCGCGTCGCCCACGAAGATCAGCTTGTAGTCCTTGTTGTACTTGCGGATGATGTCCCATGTGGGGAACTTCTCGGCGTAGCGGCGGCGGTTGTTCTTCCACATGAAGTCGTAGACGCAGTTGTGGAAGTAATAAAAGTCCAGGTGCTTGAACTCGCCCTTGACCGCGCTGAACAGTTCTTCCACCCGCTGGATGTGCTCGTCCATGGTGCCGCCCACGTCCATGAGCAGCAGCACCTTCACGTTGTTGTGCCGCTCCGGGATCATCTTGATGTCCAGGTAGCCGGCGTTGGCCGCCGTGGCGCGGATGGTGTCGGGCAAATCGAGCTCAAACTCGTTGCCTTCGCGCGCAAATTTGCGCAGGCGGCGCAGCGCCACCTTGATGTTGCGCGTGCCCAGTTCCTGCGTGTCGTCGTAGTCGCGGTAGGCGCGCTGCTCCCACACCTTCACGCCACTCTTGTTGCCGCCCTTGCCACCGATGCGCACACCTTGCGGGTTCTGCCCGCCGTTGCCAAACGGCGAGGTGCCGCCGGTGCCGATCCACTTGCTGCCGCCCTCGTGGCGCTCCTTCTGCTCCTCAAGGCGCTTTCTCAGCGTCTCCATGAGCTCGTCCCAGTCCATCTTTGGCGCGTTGGCTTTTTGTTCGTCGGAGAGGATGCGCTCCATCTCCTGGCGCAGCCAGTCGGCCGGAATCGGCTTGGTGAAGTCCGCGATCATCTCCACGCCCTTGAAGTAGGCGGCGAAGGCGCGGTCGAACTTGTCGTAGTGCTTCTCGTCCTTCACCAGCGCGGTGCGCGCGAGAAAGTAGAAGTCGTCCATGCTGCAGGCATCGGGGTTGCGCGGCCCGACCACGTCGGCCTGCAAGGCTTCGAGCAGCATCAGGTATTCCTTGACGGAGACCGGCAGCTTGGCCGAACGCAGGGTGTAGAAGAAGTCGATCAGCATGGGTAACCTCAAATCGTCGGGCTTGGCGCGGCCATTCTGGAAAAACCACGTCCGAAAACTGCCATCGGTAAAGCGGCCTCAAGCTCTGTTCGAAGAGGACCAGGTGGCAGATGCTTTAGCAGGCCATACTCACTTGCCAGCGGGACCATCTTTCTTCCCTCGTCGTCCAGCCAAAGATTCAATCCCAGTAAGCAGACTTCGTCACGATTTAGCTGCGCACGCAGCAACTTGATGTACCTGTGACGATGCTCGCCAAGAAGAAAATCTGAGTCAGCAACGATTCGAAAGATCGATCTGAAGTAGTGGTCCAAGAAACTGGAAACCTCATCGGAGTCCCACTTCTTCTTTAATTCGGTCATGTCACTACCAGTGGCCAGGGTGAACCCAAACTTGGAGAACCTTGAAAAATTGAAGCCATGCGAGCCGGAGTTCCGCAGCCAGTATCTGATGGCCTCCTTGCCTTTGCTTTGAACACGCTCAGCATCCTTACCGGATGTAGAGAATGAGTAGGCCAGCGAATCAACAGTGCGGTGATAGATGTTCAGAAGATCAAAGAACCGCTGTTCCTGCCGATTGAGCTCAGCGCTTGTCGCCTGATCTCTCAATGCTTTCTTTGTTTCTTGCTGTTCTATCTTCTGCTGTTTCCACACCGCATATGCAACGACCAATGTGGCAAACGAGACCACGGGGTTCATTAGTCCCCCGAAGTAGTCTCCCATGGTTCCCCAATCGCTTGGGTCACGACTGACTCCCGAGCTTAGAAAAAACAAAACGTAGGCTCCCAGCACTACGACGCCGATCAGATAAACGCACGAGATCAACTGGCCGAGAACCTTTGACATGTCCGGCGCTGAGTCATCTCCTTTTGCTTTTTCTGTCATGTTGACTCCCAACCTTCCACCTTCAAGCCCGCCACCCGTTTGAACTCGCGCCCATTGCGCGTGACCATCACCAGGCCAAGGGCCTTGGCCTGTGCGGCCAACCACAGGTCGTTGGGCCCGATGGGGGTGCCCTTGGCTCGCAGATCGGCACGGATCTGGCCGTAGACGGCGCTCACCTCTTCGCCCAGGGGCTGCACACCGTAAAAGTCGATCAGACGCTGTGCCCGCTTTTCGCGCAAGGCCGAAATGGGTGCGTGGGCGATGCCGTAGAAAAATTCGCCGGTGGTGATGACCGACAGCGTGGCCTCGCCTTTGGCCAAGGTTTCCAGGCGCTGGTTGATCGCGGCGTCTGTGCCCTTGACCATGAGGGAAAACACGTCGGAGTCCAGCAGGTACTTGAGCTTCATGTGGGATGCATCGCGAGGCGGTCAGCGGGCTCTGCGACGTGTCGCGGTGGCTGGCTTGGACGGCTTGTCGTCCGGTTCGTCCAGCGGTGGCAGGTCGTCGATGTCGGCCATGGCCGCGTCGAGGGCGTGTGCCTCGGCCTCGCTCAGCGCCGGCAGGTCGGCCAGGGCCTCGGCTGCCGTCATGGCCGCGGGGCGCAGCACGATGGAGCGGCCTTCGCGGCGGATTTCCACCTGTTTGGTGTGGAACTGGAATTCCTTGGGAATGCGAATGGCCTGGCTGTTGCCGGACTGAAAAACCGTGGTGGTGGCCACCGAACGGGAGCGCAGTGCCTTGGCGGAAATGGGCGCGTTCATGCTGTTCTCCAAACGGGATGTGTATATCGTCGAAGTGTATACATCGAAACGCCGTCTGTCACGGTGACCGGCCGCGCGGCTCAGCTGTGGCGGCTCAGCAGGTACAGCAGCTGGGCCCTCGCCTCAGGCCATTCGCCCGATCGCATGCTGTACATGACCGTGTCGCGGATGGTCCCGTCGCGGCGCAGGGCGTGGCCGCGGATCACGCCGTCTTTCTTCGCACCCAGCCGCTCGATGGCCTGTTGCGACGCGAAGTTGTAGTTGTCGGTGCGCCAGCCCACCACGTGGCAGCCCAGCGTGTCGAAGGCGTGGCCCATCATGAGCAGCTTGCAGGTGGTGTTGACATGGCTGCGCTGCGCGCTCTTGGCGTACCAGGTGTAGCCGATCTCCACGCGTTTCACCGCCGGCAGGATGTCGTGGAAGCTGGTGCTGCCCAGCACGTTCCCGGTGGCCTCGTCGGTCACGGCAAAGGCGAAGCGGTGTTCTTCTTCGCGCATCGTCAGCGCCGTCTCGATGTAGCTGCGCGTTTCCTGCGGCTCGGGCACCGAGGTGATGCGCAGCTTCCAGAGTTCACCGTCGGCCGCTGCGGCGCACAGACCTTCTTCGTGGTCGAGCGCCAGCGGGATCAGCGCCAGACCATTGCCGCGCAGGGTGACGGGTTCAACGAATGCCATGGCGAATCCGCTCAACGGTTCCTTTGGTTCATGAAGACCAGCTTTTCAAACAAGGTCGTGTCCTGCTCGTTTTTGAGCAGCGCGCCCACCAGCGGCGGGATGCTGACCTTGCTGTCGGCGCTCTGCAGCGCTTCGAGCGGGATGTCTTCGGCCATCAGCAGCTTGAGCCAGTCGAGCAGCTCGGAGGTGCTGGGCTTCTTCTTCAGGCCGGGCAGATTGCGCACGTCGTAAAACGTTTTCATGGCGGCGGCCAGCAGTTCTTTCTTGAGGCTGGGGAAGTGCACGTCCACGATGCGCTGCATGGTCTCGGCGTCGGGGAACTTGATGTAGTGGAAGAAGCAGCGGCGCAAAAAGGCGTCGGGCAGCTCTTTCTCGTTGTTGGAGGTGATGAACACCAGCGGGCGGTGTTTGGCGCGCACCAGCTCGCGCGTCTCGTAGCAATAGAACTCCATGCGGTCGAGCTCGCGCAGCAGGTCGTTGGGAAACTCGATGTCAGCCTTGTCGATCTCGTCGATCAGCACCACGGTGGGCACGTCGGCGTCGAAGGCCTGCCACAGGGTGCCCTTGACGATGTAGTTGGAGATGTCCTTGACCTTGTCGTCACCCAGCTGGGAATCGCGCAGGCGCGACACGGCGTCGTATTCGTACAGCCCCTGCTGGGCCTTGGTGGTGGACTTGATGTGCCACTGGAGCAGCGGCATGCCCAGGGCAGCAGCCACCTCTTCGGCCAGCATGGTCTTGCCGGTGCCGGGCTCGCCCTTGATGAGCAGCGGTCGCTGCAGGCGGATGGCGGCATTGACGGCCAGCATCAGATCCGGGGTGGTGACGTAATTGTCGGAGCCTTCGAAGCGCATCGGGAAATCCTTGTTGGGGTCTGGTCCTGATTATAGCGAGGCAACTTGACGCGTACGGAAGTGGCGTGCAGCTGCGCATACCGTATTGGCGTGGATTTCCACGGTGTCATCAATCTGCCGGGCGTAGCCGCCGGCCATGGCGATGGCGATGGGCAGGCCGCGTTGGCGGACCTTGTCGAACACCAGCTGGTCCCGTTCTGCCAGACCGGCCTTGGTGAGCTTGAGCCGGCCCAGGCGGTCGTCCTCATAGGGATCGGCCCCGGCCAGGTAGATCACCAGGTCGGGCTTGCCCCGGGCGAACACCGGGCCGAGGGCGGCCTGCAGGGCGGTGAGGTAGGTGTCGTCGCCGGTGCCGTCGGGCAGCTCCACGTCCAGGTCGCTGCACTCCTTGTCGAAGGGGTAGTTGCGGGCGCCGTGGATGCTGAAGGTGAAGCACTCGGGCCGGTTGGCCAGGATGGCGGCGGTGCCGTTGCCCTGGTG
>JAJNQE010000119.1 GCA_021154985.1 Hydrogenophaga sp. | reverse complement strand
GAGGTCCACACCCTGGACGAGGCCCCCCAAGGCCTCGATGCGGTGCTGCCTTCGGTGGTGGACCACGTGGCGCTGGCGCGCCTGTATGGCGAACCGCTGTTCGCCATGCCGCGGGACCTCTACATCCCGCCCGACGCGCTGCAAATTTTTCTGGAAGCCTTCGAAGGACCGCTGGACCTGCTGCTGTATTTGATCCGCAAGCAGAACTTCAACATCCTCGACATCCCGATGGCGGCGGTGACCCGCCAGTACCTCACCTACGTCGACGAGATCCGCAACAGCAACCTGGAGCTGGCGGCCGAGTACCTGCTCATGGCGGCCATGCTGATCGAGATCAAGTCGCGCATGTTGCTGCCGCCCAAGAAGACGGCCGAGGGCGAAGAGGCCGAAGACCCGCGCGCCGAGCTGGTGCGCCGCCTGCTCGAATACGAACAGATGAAGCTGGCCGCGCAGCGCCTGGCCGATGCGCCGCAGTACGGCCGCGATTTCCTGCGCGCCCAGGTCTATGTGGAGCAGGCGCTGGCGCCGCGCTTCCCCGACGTGAGCGCCATCGACCTGCAGAGCGCCTGGCGCGACATCCTGAAACGCGCCAAGCTCGTGCAACATCACAAGATCAGCCGCGAAGAACTCTCGGTGCGCGAGCACATGAGCATCGTGCTGCGCCGCCTGCAGGGTCGCAAGTTCGTCGAGTTCGGTGAGCTGTTCGACCCCGAAAAAGGCTCGCCTGTGCTGGTGGTGACCTTCATCGCGATGCTGGAGCTCGCGAAGGAAACCCTGATCGAGCTGACTCAAGCCGAGGCCTTCGCCCCCATCTATGTCCGCCTGGCCTACACGCCGAGCTAGTTCTCACCTCACATGACCGACCTTCACCGCTTCGACGTCCTCATCATCGGCAGCGGCCTGGCCGGGCTGACCGCTGCGCTGCACCTGTCCACCACCCACCGCGTGGCCGTGGTCACCAAGCGCGCCCTGCTGGATGGCTCCAGCAACTGGGCGCAAGGCGGCATTGCGGCGGTGCTGGCCGAGGGCGACAGCCTGGCTTCGCACGTGGACGACACCCTGGTGGCCGGCGCCGGTCTGTGCGATCTTGAGGCCACACAGTTCACGGTGGAAAACGCGCCCGCAGCCATTGCCTGGCTGCAGGAACTCGGTGTGCCCTTCTCGCTGGAACACGGCGAGCTGCACCTCACGCGCGAAGGTGGCCACAGCCACCGGCGCATCGTGCACGCGGCGGATGCCACCGGCGCGGCCGTGCAGGCCACGCTGATCGAACGCGTGCGCAACACGCCGGCCATCCAGGTGTTCGAGCACCACATGCTGGTCGACCTGATCACCGACCGCAAACTGCCCGGCCACAGCACCAGCAACAGCGCAGCCGAGCGCTGCTTCGGGGCCTATGTGCTGGACACCGTGCGCGACGAGGTCGTGACCTTCAGCGCCAGCCACACCGTGCTGGCCACGGGCGGTGCCGGCAAGGTGTACCTCTACACCACCAACCCCGACACCGCCACCGGCGACGGCATCGCCGCGGGCTGGCGCGCCGGTTGCCAGGTGGGCAACATGGAGTTCATCCAGTTCCACCCGACCTGCCTCTACCACCCGCACGCCAAGAGCTTCCTGATCACCGAGGCCGTGCGGGGCGAAGGCGGTCTGCTCAAACTTCCGCCGCACTTGGGCAGCCACCGCTTCATGCCCGACCACGACCCGCGCGCCGAACTAGCGCCGCGCGACGTGGTGGCGCGCGCGATCGACTTCGAAATGAAGAAGCACGGCCTGGACTGCGTGCACCTCGACATCTCGCACCAACCCCCCGAATTTCTGCAAGAGCACTTTCCGAACATCCTGGCGCGCTGCGCCGAGCTGGGCATCGACATCACGAAAGAGCCGATTCCCGTGGTGCCGGCAGCGCACTACACCTGCGGCGGCCTGGTGACCGACCTCGGCGGCCGCACCGACATCGCCGGCCTCTATGCGGTGGGTGAGACGACCTGCACCGGCCTGCATGGCGCCAACCGGCTGGCCAGCAACTCGCTGGTGGAGTGCATGGTGTTCGCGCAGGGCGCGGTGAATGCGATCCGCTCGGTGCCCGTGGTCGACACGCCCGCCATGCCGCTGTGGGACGACAGCCGCGTGACCGACGCCGACGAGCAGGTTGTGATCTCGCACAACTGGGATGAACTGCGCCGCTTCATGTGGGACTACGTGGGCATCGTGCGCACCAACAAGCGCCTGGAGCGTGCAGCGCACCGCATCTCGCTGCTGCAGTCGGAAATCCACGAGTTCTATTCGCAGTTCCATGTGACGCGCGATCTGCTGGAACTGCGCAACCTGGTGCAGGTGGCCGACCTGATCGTGATGTCGGCCATGCTGCGGCGCGAAAGCCGCGGCCTGCACTTCAGCCGCGATTACCCGGACATGCTGCCGGTGGCCAAGCCAACCATTCTCGTGCCTCCAGCGCGCTGAACCAACCACCCCGTTCGCCCTGAGCTTGTCGAAGGGCTCACCAGCATTTGGGCCGGGCCTTCGACAAGCTCAGCCCGAACGGAATACGAGCTCAGCCCGAACGGGATGTGATCTCAGCCCGAGCGGAATCATCAAGCCGCGCCGATATTGGGCACCAGCGCGCCGGGGTTCTGACCGCTGCGCTGCGCGCCGGTGAACGCCAGCATGCGGTCGATGGGCAAGCGCGCCCGGGGAATCAATGCCGGGTCGACGTGGATTTCATTGAGTCCTTTTTCCAGAACCTGGGCCACACCAGCCAGCCCGTTCATTGCCATCCACGGGCAGTGCGCGCAGCTCTTGCAGGTGGCGCTGTTGCCGGCGGTGGGCGCTTCGATGAACACCTTGCCCGGGTTCTGTTGGCGCAACATGTGCATCATGCCGTTGTCGGTGGCCACGATGAACTCGGGCGCGTCCATCTCGCGCGCCGCGCGCAGGATGGCCGAGGTGGAACCCACGGCGTCGGCCAGCGCAATCACGTCGGCCGGGCTTTCCGGGTGCACCAGCACCTTGGCTTGGGGATGCTCTTTTTTTAGCGCCTGCAGCTCGAAGGCCTTGAACTCGTCGTGCACGATGCAGGCGCCGCCCCACATGACCATGTCGGCCCCGGTTTCGCGCTGGATGTAGGCGCCCAGGTGTTTGTCGGGCGCCCACAAGATCTTGTGGCCCTTGTTCTTGAGTGCGCTCACGATGTCCAGCGCGCAGCTGGACGTGACCAGCCAGTCCGCACGCGCCTTCACGGCCGCGCTGGTGTTGGCGTACACCACCACCGTGCGATCGGGGTGCGCGTCGCAAAACGCGCTGAACTCCCCGATGGGGCAACCCAGGTCGAGCGAACAATTCGCATCGAGGTCCGGCATGAGCACGGTCTTCTCGGGGCTCAGAATCTTGGCCGTCTCACCCATGAAGCGCACGCCCGAGACGATCAGCGTTTGCGCCGCGTGGTCGCGGCCGAAACGCGCCATCTCCAGCGAGTCGCTCACGATGCCACCGGTCTCGATGGCCAGGTCCTGCAGATCCGGGTGGACGTAGTAGTGCGAGACCATGACCGCGTTGCGCTCTTTCAGCAGACGGCGGATCTTGTCCTTCAACTCGGCACGCTGTTTCGGCCCTGGCTCCACCGGTACACGCGCCCAGGCGTGCTGCGTGGGACAGGCGGGTTGTTCGTATTCAACGTCGATGACGGTGGCTTCGGTGTTCATGGTGTTCCTTGTCGCAGCCTCAAAGGGCATCGAATCGCATGGAGAAATCGATCGCCTTCACATCTTTGGTGAGGGCGCCGATGGAGATGCGGTCCACGCCGGTCTCGGCCAGCGCGCGCACGGTCTGCAGGTTGACGCCACCCGAAATCTCCAGCACAGCCCTGCCGGCGTTGCGCTTGACCGCTTCCTGCAAGGTGGGGATGTCCATGTTGTCCAGCAAGACCATGGTGGCGCCGCAGGCCAGGGCCTCATCGAGTTGGGCCAGCGTTTCCACTTCAATTTCGACGAAGCGCGCTTCGGGTGCGGTCTCGCGCACACGCTGCAACACCTGGGCCACGCCACCGGCTGCGGCAATGTGGTTTTCCTTGATCAGCACCGCGTCATACAGGCCGATGCGGTGGTTCACACCGCCGCCGGTCTTCACCGCGTATTTCTGTGCCAGCCGCAGGCCGGGCAAGGTCTTGCGCGTGTCCACGATCTGCGCGCGTGTGCCCGCCACCGCGTCCACGAACACCGCCGTTTTGGTGGCCACGGCCGAGAGCAGTTGCAGGAAGTTGAGTGCAGTGCGTTCGGCCGTGAGCAAGCGCTGGGCGCGGCCTTCGATGGTGAGCACCGTCTGGTCGGCGGCGCAACGCTGGCCTTCGGTCACATGCCAGGTCAAGCGGGCCTGCGGATCGAGCGACAGCACCGCCGCCTCCACCCACGGCGTGCCGCAAATCACCGCCGCTTCGCGGGCCAGAATGCGCGCCCGCGCGGGTCGCCGGGCGTCGATCAGCGCAGCGGTCAGATCACCCGCGCCCACGTCTTCGGACAGGGCCAGTGACACGTCGCGCAGGGCCAGTTCGCGCAGGTCTTCAGGGGTGAAATCAGAGAGGTGTTTCATGGGCCGCAAGCATACCGGGATGGTCTATAGTCCCGCATTCTCACCCACCCCTGAAACACGCGGGACCCCCGAATGAGCACCCCCACCCCTTCTCCGCCCATGGCCACACCTTACGGCACGCTGCCCACAGCTTCACCCCTGCCCCAGCGCAAACCCGTGAGCCTGCCGCGCCTGGCCGAGATGCGCGAACGCGGCGAGAAGATCACCATGCTCACCGCCTACGACGCCACCTTTGCCGCCGTGGCCGACGCTGCGGGCGTGGAATGCATTCTGGTGGGCGATTCGCTGGGCATGGTCTGCCAGGGTTTGGCCAGCACCGCGGGCGTGACGCTGGAGACCATGGCCTACCACGTGGAGAGCGTGGCGCGCGGTCTGCGCCGTGTGCAGGCCACCGCCTGGCTGCTGGGTGATTTGCCGTTTGGCAGCTACCACGAATCTAAAGAACAGGCCATGCGCAGCGCGGCCCAGCTGGTGCACGCGGGTGCGCACATGGTCAAGCTGGAAGGCGGCGGTTGGACCGCCGAGACCGTGCGCTTTCTGGTCGAGCGCGGCATTCCGGTGTGTGCCCATCTGGGCCTGACGCCGCAGACGGTGCACGCATTGGGCGGGTACCGCGTGCAGGGCCGCGGCGATGCAGCCGCTCTGGTGCTCAAGCGCCACGCGCTCGAACTGCAGGACGCCGGCGCCACCATGGTCGTGCTGGAAATGGTGCCCGCAGCCCTGTCGGCCGAGATCACGCGCCAGCTACCCACTTGCCACACCATCGGCATCGGTGCCGGCAAAGACACCGCCGGCCAGGTGCTGGTGATGCACGACATGCTGGGCGTGAACCTGGGCAAGAACCCCAAGTTCGTTCGCAACTTCATGGAAGGTGCCGGCAGCGTGCGCGACGCCATGGCCGCTTACGTGGCGGCCGTGAAAAACGGCAGCTTCCCCGACGACGCGCTGCACGCCTGGTGAGCATGAAACTCGTTCACACACTTGGCGAGCTGCGGGCCACGCTGCGGCCTTTCAACAGCCCTGCCCTGGTGCCCACCATGGGCAACCTGCACGCGGGCCACCTGGATCTCGTGCGCACCGCCAAGCCGCTGGGTGATGTGACCGTGGCCAGCATCTTCGTCAACCGGCTGCAGTTCGCACCCCACGAAGACTTCGACACCTATCCCCGCACGCTGCAGGCCGATTGCAACCAGCTCGAAGCCGCCGGTTGCGACGTGGTGTTCGCACCCTCGGAAAAAGAGATGTATCCCGAGCCCCAGGGATTCAAGGTGCAGCCGCCCGCCGAGCTGGCCGACATCCTCGAAGGCCACTTCCGCCCCGGCTTTTTCACCGGCGTGTGCACCGTGGTGATGAAGCTGTTCCAGAGCGTGTTGTCCGAAGCCAAGGGTGAACGTTTTGCGGTGTTCGGGCAGAAGGACTACCAACAGCAGATGGTGATCCGCCGCATGGTGCAGCAGCTCGCACTGCCCATCACCATCGTGAGCGGCGCCACCCAGCGCGCACCCGACGGCCTGGCTCTGAGTTCGCGCAACGGTTATCTGAGCGAGAGCGAGCGCGCCGAGGCGGTGCAACTCTCGCTGGCGTTGCGCGCGCTGGGGCGCGATGCGCTCGCGGCGGCCGATGGCCTGGTGCGGCAGTTGCCCGCACTCGAAGCGCGCGCCATGAAAGACCTGGCCGCGCGCGGCTGGCAGCCCGACTACTTGACCGTGCGCCGCCGCGCCGATCTGCAGGCACCGCAGGCGGGCGACCCCCTCGTGGTGCTGGGCGCAGCGAAGCTGGGCAAGACCCGGCTCATCGACAACTTCGAGATCTGACCACCGGAGGTTTCGCCATGCTCCAGCTGCGCCCCAACTGCGAATGCTGCAACCGCGATCTGCCCAACGAATCGCTGGACGCGCGCATCTGCACCTTCGAATGCACGTTTTGCAGCGACTGCGCGGCAACCAAGCTGGACAACACCTGCCCCAATTGCAGCGGCGAACTGGTTCGCCGCCCGCGCCGTCCGGCGGCAGCACTGGCACGCAACCCGGCGTCGACCGAGCGGGTGTTCAAGCCGGCCGGCTGCACGCCCGCCTGATCAGAGCAGTTCATCTTTGGGGTCGCGCCCCATGAGCAACGCAACAGCCTGCGCAGGCTGCAGGCGCCCATCCAGCAAAGCCACCACCGCGTCGGTGATGGGCATGTCCACGCCCAGTGATCGGGCGCGCTGCGCCACAGTCCGCGCGCTGTAGACACCCTCGGCCACATGGCCTAGCGACTGCACCGCCTGCTGCAGGCTCATGCCTTGCGCAAGCAACTGGCCCACCTTGCGGTTGCGCGAGAGGTCGCCGGTGGCGGTAAGCACCAGATCGCCCAAGCCCGAGAGGCCCATGAAGGTTTCGGCTTTGGCACCCAGCGCCAGGCCCAGGCGCGTGATTTCGGCCAGGCCGCGCGTGATGAGCGCGGCGCGCGCATTCATGCCCAGGCCAAGTCCATCGCACAAGCCGGTGGCGATGGCCAGCACATTTTTCACCGCGCCACCCACCTCCACGCCCACGATGTCGTCGTTCGCGTACACGCGCAGCGTGGGGCTGTGAAATGCGGCCACCAAGGTGTCGCGCACCTGGGCGTGCTCACTGGCAGCCACCAGAGCCGATGGTTGACCGCGCGCCACTTCGAGCGCGAAGCTCGGGCCGCTCAACACGCCGGCCAACAAAACGGGCGCCACCTGGGCGCGCACCTCGTGGCCCAGCAAGCCGGTGGTTTGGGTCGTCGGCGCTTCAAACCCTTTGCACAGCCAAGCCACGGGCGCGCTCTGGTCGGCCAGCAAGCTCAGCATGTCGCGCAGCCCGGCCATGGGCGTGGCGACGATCACGAGGTCGACGCCTTGGAGCAGGGCCCGGTTGCTGTGCAAGGCGCCAGTGGCGATCTGCACGGACTCCGGCACCGCCACCCCGCTCAGGTAGCGGCGGTTTTCCCGATGCCGCTGCAGATCGGCGGCTTGCTGCGCATCGCGTGCCCACAGCGTGACCTGTTGGCCAGCGTCCGCCGGCCGAACCGCGCTGATGGCCAGTGCGGTGCCCCAGGCACCCGCGCCGAGCACGACGATGTTCATCGGGCCTGGCTGCTCGACGGATTACTGCGTGACGATGCGGGGTGCGTCGGCAGCGGCCTGCGCTTGCTGCTGTTCGTACATGGCCTGGAAGTTGATCTCGGCCAGATGCACCGGCGGGAAACCACCGCGCTGGACGATGTCGGCCACGTTGCTGCGCAGGTAGGGGTACACGATCTGCGGGCAGGCGATGCCCATGATCGGGCCCATCTGCTCCTGCGGCAGGTTGCGGATCTCGAAAATGCCGGCCTGCTTGGCTTCGACCAGGAACACGGTCTTGTCCTTGATCTTGGTCGTCACCGTGGCGGTCACGCAGACTTCAAACACGCCGTCCGCAACCGGGTTGGCTTCCACACCGAGCTGGATGTCCACCGTGGGCTGCTCCTGCTCCAGCAGGATGGCGGGCGAATTGGGTTGCTCGAGCGACGCTTCCTTGAGGTAGACGCGCTGGATCTGGAAGGTGGGTTCCTGGTTTTCTGCCATGGTGTTGTCTCGAAGAATGCGTTGAAAAAACAAACCCGCCGGGGGAACGTTCCCGCGGCGGGCACTGGGCGAATTATGTCAGCCCGGCAAGGCGGCTCTGTGACTCAGGCCTGCAGCATGGGCACCAGCCCGCCGCGCCCGTCGAGTGCGTGCAGGTCGTCGCAGCCGCCCACGTGCTGCTCCCCAATGAAGATTTGCGGCACGCTGGTGCGCCCGGTGATGGCCTTCATCTGCGCGCGAAGTTCGGGCTGCCCGTCCACGTAAACCTCTTCCAGATCGGCAACGCCGTGGCTTTGCAAAAGGGCCTTGGCAGCACTGCAGTAGGGGCAGTAGGCACTGGTGAACATCTTGACTTTGGCCATGCAAACTTCCTGTCGGTACAAAAACGAAGCTGAAATGATCAGGCTTTTTGCACCGGCAGGCTGGCGGCGCGCCAGGCGCCCATGCCACCGGTCAGGGATTGCGCGTTCTCGTAGCCGAGCTTTTTGGCCATGGCCACCGCCCGGTTCGCCTTGGAGCCGTTGGCGCAGACCAGGATCAGCTGGGTGGCCTTGTTTTTCACCGCGCCGGGGAGCTTGGCTTCGAATTCGCCCAACGGCACGTTCTTCGCGCCGATCACGTGGCCAGCAGCGAACTCCGCAGGTTCGCTCACGTCCACCACCACCGCCTTGTCGCGGTTCATCAGCTGCACGGCTTGCGTCGTGTTCAGCGAGCCGGCGCGCGATCCGGCCGAGACCGTGGGCCACAACAGCATGGCGCCCGACGAGAACGCCACGGCCAGCAAAATCCAGTTATCGATGAAGAAACTCACGAGGACACCTTTCGAGTAGTCCCAGGATTTTAGAATGTCGGGCTGCCCTGTGCCGCCACATACCGGCCGCGCACCCGTTTTTTCCGTCCCTCCCCTCCAACGCCACCCCCTCCCCCATGTACAAACTCGTCCTGATTCGCCACGGCGAATCCACCTGGAACCTGGAAAACCGCTTCACCGGCTGGACCGATGTGGACCTCACCCCCACCGGCCTGGAGCAAGCCAAGGGCGCCGGCCGCCTGCTCAAGGCCGAGGGCTACGACTTCGACCTCGCCTACACCAGCGTGCTCAAGCGCGCCACGCGCACGCTGTGGCATGTGCTCGACGAGATGGACCGCACCTGGCTGCCGGTGGTGCACAGCTGGCGCCTGAACGAGCGCCACTACGGCGCCCTGCAGGGCCTGAACAAGGCCGACACCGCCAAAAAATACGGCGATGACCAGGTCCTGGTCTGGCGCCGCAGCTACGACACGCCACCACCGTCGCTGGAGGCCAGCGACCCGCGCAGCGAGCGCGGCGATCGCCGCTACGCCCGCCTCAAGCCCGAAGAGGTCCCGCTCACCGAATGCCTGAAAGACACCGTGGCCCGCGTGTTGCCCTTCTGGAACGAAGCCATGGCACCCGCCATCAAGGCCGGCAAACGCGTGGTCGTGGCCGCCCACGGCAACAGCATCCGTGCACTGGTGAAGTACCTCGACGGCATCTCGGAAACCGACATCGTCAACCTCAACATCCCCAACGGCATTCCGCTGGTCTACGAGCTCGACGCCGACCTCAAGCCGATCAAGCGCTACTACCTCGGCGATGCGGAAGCCGTGGCCCGAGCAGCCGCTGCGGTGGCGGCCCAAGGCAAGGCCTGAGCGGCTGACTGGAGATTGGGGAACCGAACCGGTTCCCCATGCTCATAGGTGTATATTGGTTCGCCATCGGGCCAAGCCGCCCGGCGTGGGCGTTTTTACTGGGGATTTCAATGGCAAAACAGGTGAGTCACAAGCTGAAAATTGCAGGCTGGGTGGCCATTGGTGCGGTCGCCGGTGCGCTGACCACGGTGCAGCTGCAAGCGGTGGCCCGCGGCACGCTCGCACCCCTGCCGCTGGAAGAGTTGCAGCAGCTCGCTGCGGTGTTCGGCATGGTCAAGACCGACTATGTGGAGCCGGTGGACGAGAAGAAGCTGATCAACGAAGCCATCACCGGCATGGTGGCCAGCCTGGACCCGCACTCCCAGTATTTCGACAAGAAGTCGTTCAAGGAATTCCGCGAAGGCACCAGCGGCCGATTCGTGGGCGTGGGTATCGAAATCACCATGGAAGACGGTCTGGTCAAGGTGG
>JAJNQE010000118.1 GCA_021154985.1 Hydrogenophaga sp. | reverse complement strand
ATGCGCACGTATTTGGCGGCAGTGGCACCACCAAAACCACCGCCCACCACGACCACCTTGGCGCTGCTGCCACCGGTGGTGGCGCAGCCGCTCATGAGGCCCAGTCCGGCCAGGGCGGAACCCGCGCCGACGCTTTGTACGAATTGACGACGTTTCATGTGCGGCTCCTCAGGGTTTCTGTGCGGCGAAGTAGGCGGCGATCTGGCCCAGTTGCTCGTCGGTGTAACCCTTGGCGATCTGGTGCATCAGCGTGGCGGGACGGGTGCCGGCCTTGTATTCGAGCAGGATCTTCTGCAGGTCGGTGCGGCCGGCCAGCGAAGCCATGCCGGGCTGGGCGCGGCCGTCGGTGCCGTGGCAGCTGGCGCAGGCTGCGGCCCACACGCGGGTCTGGTTGACCTGGGCGTGCGCCCCGATCGCCGAGGCGCACAACACGCCGGCCGCCAGCCATTTCATGGTTTTCCCCATCGTCGTCTCCAAAAGGGTGGTTGAAAGAAGTTGCATCCAAAACTGTAGCAGCCACTTGAAACACAACGGGTGTGGGGTGTGATCGCTTGTGGGTGTGCCGCATCGTAACGGCCCCGGTTTTGCAGCGCCAACACATGAAAACCCTGCTGGGGTTTCTACCTATCCAAATATCAGCAAACACTAATACAGTTGCAGATGCCGACGCGGTCAGACCGCCCCAACAGGAAGATTCCCATGCCGCCCAACCTGAATGATGTGATCGGACGCGTGCTCCCCGCGCCCGAAAACCACCTGAGTCCCGAGAAGCTGGAGCTCGCCCGCAAGGCGCGCCGCAGCTTCATGGGCAAGGCCCTGGCCATGGGGGCAGGCGCGGTGGCCAGCGGCGCTGCGGCCACGCGCGCGGTCGCGGCCGAGGGGGAAGAGGCCATCCTGAAACTGCCCACCCACACCACCGGTCTGGGGCAGGGCGTGGCCACCGACGGCTACGGCAAGCCCAGCCAGTGGGAGGCCAACCTGCAGCGCCGCCAGAGCCCGGGCCTCACGCGCGTGCCGCAGGCTTCCGTCAGCTTCACGCCGTTGCAGGGCCTGTTCGGCATCATCACGCCCAGTGGCCTGCACTTCGAGCGCCACCACCAGGGCTGGTGGGACATCGACCCCTCCAAACACCGCCTCATGGTCAACGGCCTGGTCAAGCGCGAGCGCGTGTTCACCATGGACGACCTGATGCGCCTGCCCAGCGTCTCGCGCATCCACTTCATTGAATGCGGCGCCAACTCCGCGCCCGAGTGGGGCAACGTGGCGCTGCCGGCCGTGCAGTACACGCACGGCATGGTGAGCTGCTGCGAGTTCACCGGTGTGCGGCTCTCCACGCTGCTGGAGATGTGTGGCTATGACAAGAAAAACGGCAAGTTCGTGCTGGCCGAGGGTGCCGACGGATCGTCGATGACGCGCACGATCGACATGGAGCGCGCCATGGACGACTGCATCGTGGCCTGGGGCATGAACGGCGAGATGCTGCGCCCGGAAAACGGCTACCCGCTGCGCCTGGTGGTGCCGGGGGTGCAGGGCGTGAGCTGGGTGAAGTACCTGCGACGCCTGGAAGTGGGCGACATGAAGTGGGCCGCCAAAGACGAGGCGATCCACTACATCGACCACATGCCCGACGGCACGCACCGCCAGTACACCGGCATCCAGGAGTGCAAGAGCGTGATCACCACGCCCTCGGGCAGCCAGACGCTGCTGGACAAGGGCTACTACAACGTGACCGGGCTGGCGTGGTCGGGCCGTGGCACGGTGAAGCGGGTGGACGTGAGTGTGGACGGTGGGCGCAACTGGCGCACCGCACGGCTCGAAGGCCCGGTGCTGCCGAAGGCGCTCACGCGCTTCAACATCGACTGGGTGTGGGACGGCAAACCGGCTGTGTTGCAAAGCCGTGCGATCGACAGCACGGGTTATGTGCAGCCCAAGATCAACCAGTTGCGCGCGGTGCGCGGCACGCGCTCGGTGTACCACCAGAACGCCATCCAGTCGTGGCGCGTGGCCGAGAACGGCGAAGTCTCGAACGTGCAGGTGTACTGATGGACAAGATCATGAAAACCCTCGCCTTCGTGGTCACCGCTCTCATCAGCGCAACCACCTTCGCTCAAACCCCACCCTGGCACGACCTCGGCCGCGACGCCACCAAGGCCGAGGTGAAAGCCTGGGACATCGACGTGCGCCCCGACTTCAAGGGTTTGCCCAAGGGCGCGGGCAGCGTGGCCCTGGGCGAGCGGGTCTGGGAGGCGCAGTGCGCGTCGTGTCACGGTAGCTTCGGTGAAAGCAACGAAGTGTTCACCCCCATCGTGGGTGGCACCACCAAGGCCGACATCGAACGCGGCCGGGTGAAAAACCTGGAGCCGGGCACGACCTTCCCGCAGAAGACCACCCTGATGAAGGTGGCCACGGTGTCCACCCTGTGGGACTACATCAACCGCGCCATGCCCTGGAACGCACCCAAGTCGCTCAAGCCTGACGAGGTGTACGGCGTGCTCGCGTACATCCTGAGCCTGGCCCACGTGGTGCCGGAGGATTTCACGCTGAGCGACAAGAACATCGCCGAGGTGCAAAAGCGCATGCCCAACCGCAACGGCATGGTGTTTTACGAGCCGCTGTGGAAGGCCAACGGCAAGGGCGACGTGGCGAACGTGGCCTGCATGAAGGACTGCCCGGTGGAGACCACCATCCGCTCGTTCCTGCCCGACTTCGCGCGCGATGCGCACGGCAACATCCAGGAGCAGAACCGAGTGATCGGCCCGGTGCGCGGCGCCGACACCACCCAGCCCGCGCCCACAGCGCCCCTGGGCAGCGGCCCCAAGGCCGCAGCGGTGGTGGTGGCCGCGGCCAAGCCGGCGGGTGGTGATGTGAAGGCGCTGCTCGCGGCCAACAGCTGCACCGCCTGCCACGGCATGGCGCAGAAGATCGTGGGCCCCGGCTTCACCGAGATTGCTGCCAAGCACAAGGGCCAGGAGCGCCTGGAGGCCTACCTCGCGGTGAAGATCCGCGAGGGCGGGGTGGGGGTGTTCGGCGCCGTGCCCATGCCGCCCCAGCCTCAGCTGAGCGCAGCCGAGGCGGCCACCATCGCCAAATGGATCGCTGCCGGCGCGAAGTGAGGCGCTTGCGGCCTTTCTTAAATATTTGCATTTACTCGTATTCCCCATTTCACCTTCGTTCAGGAGTGCTTAACCTATGACCATGAGTTCGATCCAGTTGATGAGCGCCGCCGTGCTCACCTTGTTCAGCGGCGCCGCACTGGCCCAGGACGCGGCAGCGGCCAAGGCCCTCGCGTCCAAAAGCGCCTGCATGGCCTGCCATGCGGTGGACAAAAAATTGGTGGGTCCTGCTTTCAAGGACGTGGCGGCCAAACACCAGGGCCAGGCCGACGCGCTGGAAAAAGTCTCGGCACGCATCAAGTCGGGCGGCTCGGGCATGTACGGCCCGGTGCCCATGCCCGCGCAAGCCCAGTTGAAAGACGACGAACTCAAGTTGCTGGCAGGGTGGATCCTGGCCGGCGCCCCCGACAAGTAACCCCCGCCCGTACACTCTCGCCCTTTCCTCATTTCACAGGAGCCCCCCATGAACAACTCACGCAGAAATGCTCTCAAGACCACCGGGGCCCTGGCCACGCTGGTGTCGCTGGGCCTCGCCACGCAAAGCCAGGCGCACGCCGCCATGGACCGCGCCGGTTTTGAGATCAAGAGCATGGCCGATGCCGTCAAGGCCCTGGGTGGCACCGCCGCCAACAGCGACCAGGTCACCGTGGTCGCGCCCGACATCGCCGAAAACGGCGCCGTGGTGCCCGTGGGCGCCACCAGCAAGATTCCCAACACCACCGAGATCTACCTGATCGTCGAAAAGAACCCCACGCCCATGGCCGCCGGTTTCAAGATCCCCGCCGGCACCGCGGCCGACGTGCAGACCCGTCTGAAGATGGGCCAGAGCTCCAACGTGTTTGCCGTGGTCAAGGCCGACGGCAAGCTGTTTTCGGCCTTCAAGGAAACCAAGGTCACGCTCGGCGGTTGCGGCGGCTGATCGCCTCGCCACCCGACGTTTTGCACAACCCCATTCACCGAAATTCAGGAGTCCAACATGGCTGATCCGATGCGCATCCGCGCCGCCGTTGCAGGCGACGAAACCACCGTCCGCGTGCTCATGTCCCACATCATGGAGCCGGGCACCCGCCGCGATGCGGCCGGCGCCCTCATTCCCGGCCACTTCATCCGCGACGTTGAAGCCACCCACAACGGCAAGGTCGTGCTCGAAGCGGCCTTCAGCGGCGCCGTGGCTCAAAACCCGTTCCTGTCGTTCAAGTTCAAGGGCGGCGCCAAGGGTGACAAGGTCGTCGTCAAGTGGGTCGACAACAAGGGCGACACACGCACCGACGAAGCGGTGATCGCCTGATCTCACCCGCGTTTTTCCGAGTTCCGATAACAAGAGGAGACCCCGATGAAGAAGACCCTGACCCGATCGCTGATGGCGCTGGCAGCGCTGTCCGCTGTTTGCGCGGCACACGCACAAGGCACCGCCGCCGAAGGCATTGCCAAGTACCGCGAGATGCTGCAGGACGGCAACCCCGCCGAGCTGTTCGAGATGAAGGGCGAGGAACTCTGGAAACAGAAGCGCGGCCCGAAGATGGCGACGCTGGAGCAGTGCGATCTGGGCAAGGGCCCCGGGGTCATCAAGGGGGCCTTCGTTGAACTGCCCAAGTACTTTGCAGACACCGGGCGGGTGCAGGACCTGGAAACGCGGCTCATCACCTGCATGGAAACGCTGCAGGGCTTCAAGGCTGAAGACATTGCCAAGACGGCTTTTGGCCGCGGCGAAATGGCCAACGTGACCGCGCTGGCGACCTATGTGGCCACGGCCTCCAAGGGCATGCGCTTCAACCTGCCGCAAAAGCACGCGCAGGAAAAGATGATGTTCGAGACCGGCAAGCAGCTGTTCTTCACGCGCGGCGGCACGCACGACTTTTCGTGCGCCTCCTGCCACGGCAGCGACGACAAACGCATCCGCCTGCAAGACCTGCCCAACCTCACCAAGAACCCGGGCGACGGCATCGGCTTCGCAGCCTGGCCGGCTTACCGTGTGTCCAACGCGCAGATGTGGGGCATGCAGCTTCGTTTGAACGATTGTTTCCGCCAGATGCGCTGGCCCGAGCCCAAGTTCGGCAGCGACGCCACCATCGCCCTATCGGTCTACATGGGCGTGAACGCCAAGACGGCCGAGTCCATCGTGCCGGCCATCAAGCGCTGATCCGGAGACACAACCCATGAAAAAAATCCATTCCCTCGTGTTGCTTCCTGTGGTCGCCCTCGTGCTGTCGGCCTGCTCCTCGGCACCCTCACCGGCCGACGTGAACAAGGCCACGGCCGACATGCTCAAGAACTCGTTCCAGGCGCGCGGCATTGCCACGCTGGACCGCCTCAACCAGGACCAGGCCAACGCCGAATGCGCGGTGGCCGATGCCTCCGGCAAGCCGCTGGACGAGAAGATGAGCAAGGCCATTGAAGCGGCCAACATGAAGACCGTGAAATGGCCCACCGATGGCAAGTTCATCGGCGACTGGAAGGAGGGCGAGAAGATCGCCCAGAGCGGTCGTGGCCTGACCTGGTCCGACACAGCAGGGACGCCCAACGGCGGCAATTGCTACAACTGCCACCAGATCAGCAAGGAAGAAATCTCCTTCGGCACGCTGGGCCCGAGCCTCTACAACTACGGCAAGCTGCGCGGCGTGACCGACCCCAACAGCGCCGGCGGCAAGGCCATCGTCGAATACACCTGGGGCAAGCTCTGGAACGCGCGCGCCTACAACGCGTGTTCGCAAATGCCGCGCGTGGGCCACATGGGCATCTTGAACCAGAAGCAGCTGCAGGACGTCATGGCGCTGCTGCTCGACCCGGCTTCTCCGGTCAACAAGTAAGCCGTGGACCCTGGTCGCCAACAGCGGCCAGGGTTTTCCACTCAAAAAAATTTCGCGCAAATATCAGCGTTCAGTTATTTAAGGTGCAGAGATGAGTTTCAGCCGCCGCGAATTCATGCAGGTGCTGGCCGTGGCCAGCGCCACCGGCATGGCCCTCAACCACCGCGACGTGCTCGCCGCAGCGCCGGGTGCCGGTGAGCGCCTGTACAACGTGCCGAAGTTCGGCAATGTGAGCTTTCTGCATTTCACCGACTGCCACGCTCAGCTCACACCCATCTACTTCCGCGAACCCAATGTGAACCTGGGTGTGGCCGAGGCGGTGGGCCGCCCGCCGCACATCGTGGGCGAGAAGCTGCTCAAACAGTTCGGCCTCAAGCCCGGCTCTGCACAGGCCCATGCGTTCTCCTACCTCGACTTCAGCCAGGCCGCCAAGACCTACGGCAAGGTGGGCGGCTTCGCGCACCTGGCCACGCTGGTCAAGCAGCTCAAGGCCAGCCGGCCCAACGCGCTGCTGCTCGACGGTGGCGACACCTGGCAGGGCTCGGCCACCTCGCTGTGGACCAACGGCCAGGACATGGTGGACGCCTGCAAGCTGCTCGGCGTGAACATGATGACCTCGCACTGGGAACACACCTTCGGCGCCAAACGCGTGCAGGAGATCGTGGAAAAAGATCTCAAGGGGAACATGGAATTCCTCGCGCAGAACATCAAGACCACCGACTTCGAGGACATGGTCTTCAAGCCGTATGCGATGCGCGAAATGAACGGCGTGCAGGTGGCCGTGATCGGCCAGGCCTTTCCCTACACACCCATTGCCAATCCGCGCTACATGGTGCCCGACTGGACCTTCGGCATCCAGGACGAGCACATGCAGAAGATGGTGGACGAGGCGCGCGGCAAGGGCGCGCAGGTGGTGGTGGTGCTCTCGCACAACGGCATGGATGTCGACATCAAGATGGCCGGCCGCGTGCGCGGCATCGATGCCATTCTGGGTGGCCACACCCACGACGGCATGCCCGCGCCGTTCGTGGTGAAAAACGCCGGTGGCCAGACGCTGGTGACCAACGCCGGCTCCAACAGCAAGTTCCTCGGCGTGCTCGACTTTGACGTGCGCGGTGGCAAGGTGCAGGGCTTTCAATACAAGCTGCTGCCCATCTTCTCCAACCTGCTGCCGGCCGATGCGGCCATGCAGGCGCACATCGACAAGGTGCGCGCGCCCTACAAGGACAAGCTCGACGAAAAACTCGCTGTCACCGAAGACCTGCTGTACCGCCGTGGCAACTTCAACGGCTCGTGGGACCAGGTGATCTGCGACGCGCTGATGCAGAACAAGGGCGCCGACATCGCGTTTTCACCCGGCGTTCGCTGGGGCACCTCGCTGCTGCCGGGCGACACCATCACCTACGAGCGCATGATGGACCAGATGGCGCTGACCTACCCCGCCACCACGCTCAACACCTTCACCGGCGAGCAGATCAAGACCATTCTGGAAGACGTGGCCGACAACATCTTCAACCCCGATCCCTACTACCAGCAGGGCGGCGACATGGTGCGCGTGGGTGGCATGCAGTACACCGTGACACCCAACGCCGCCATGGGCCAGCGCATCAACAACATGACGCTCAAGGGCCAGCTGATCGAGGCCGACAAGACCTACAAGGTGGCGGGCTGGGCGTCGGTCCAGGAGGGCGCCCAGGGCGAACCCATCTGGGACGTGGTCTCGGGCTATCTACGCGACAAGAAGGTCATCAAGGGCGTGCAGATCAACACGCCGCGCATCATCGGCATGGACGGCAACCCCGGTCTGGCGGCCTGATCCCGCTGCGCATGCAAAAAACCCACCGCCCTGGCGAGCGGTGGGTTGAAACAAGCCTTGGAGATTCGAGAGGGCTTGGAAATCAGAAGTCGTGGCGCACGCCGATCGAGTACAGGCGACGGTCGGTGGTCGTCACGCCGGCACCGTTCTCGACTTCACCGTCCAGGTAGCCGCCGTACAGCTTGGTGCGCTTGGACATGGCGTACGTGACGCCAGCGGCAAAGGCCGAGCCCTTGGCGGTGGTGGCGCCGGCGTTCTTGGCCTTGCTGTAGGCATAGCCCACCGAGAAGTCGAAGGCGTTCATCGGCACATTGACGCCGATGGTGTAGCCGTCGGCTTCGGCGCCACCGTTGACTTCAGCGCGGTTGAAACCGGCCGACAGGCGAGCCACGCCAAAGTTGTACGCACCCGCGATCGTCGTGTACTCGCGGTTGTTGGCCTTCTGGTCCTGGAAGCCAATGCCCACATCCAGCGCGCCTGCGCGGTAGCGCAGGTTGTAGGAGGTCAGGTCGGCCTTGACGGTGGCGTCTTCGTCCAGACCATGGCCGATGCCGAAGGTCAAACCACCCAACGAAGGCGATTCGTAGCGGATCTGGTTGCTGGAGCGGCTGGAGTAGTCGGCCACGCCGGCGGTGTAGGCGATCTTGGTCGGGCTGAATTCCGAATCCCACAAATTGCTGCTGAGGCTCAGGTCGCGGATGTCGTCGAACGAGGTGTCGTGGCGACCCAGTTTGACCGTGCCAAAGCCGCCGCTCAGGCCGACGATGGACTGGCGGTCAAATGCGCTGCCGGCGGCCTGCGTGCCGGTGCTCGCGTCAAAGCCCTGCTCCAGACCAAAGATGGCCTTGAGGCCGCCACCGAGGTCTTCGGTGCCGCGCAGGCCCCAGCGGGTGGAGGTGAGGTTGCCGCTGAACAGCTGGGTGGTGCTCACACCGTTGAGGCGGTTGCTGCCGACCGACGCATCGATGCGGCCATAGAGCGTGACGTTGGATTGCGCGAAGGCGGCGCCGGTGGTGGCCAGAACGGCCAGAGCGATCAGGCTCTTTTTCATGGGTTGCTCCAATGGGTTGCACGGGACTGGGTGTCCCCTTGCCTCCTGCACCATGCAGGAAGTCCTGCGTATTTCGTCGTCCCTGAAGAATCCCCGGAGCCCGCATAAACACTGGACTTTGGGGTGATTGCCGATGGTCTGAACTCCCAGTTTGAATTCCAATAGGGGCAGATTTCTGGGAGTTCTGCCGTGCTGTTTGCCTGCCCCGCCACCGAT
>JAJNQE010000102.1 GCA_021154985.1 Hydrogenophaga sp. | reverse complement strand
TGGCCCTCGGGCAGCCAGTCTTGAAGGGCGTCGGGCAACAGCCGTTGCTGTTGCGGTTCGTAGGGTAGGTAACTTGTGGCCATGACCGCAATCTACCAAGCCTTCGCAAACTCGTCACGCTTCTGCCGCGCAGACTCCTAGCCCGGTCCATCGCCGGTCCGACCGCAGGCGAAAGCGAGATGGTGCGCATCACCAGCGAACGTGCCCAGCGGCGCTACAGCCCGGTGCACATCGAATCGCGCGTGGCGCAGGCCGAAGAGTTGCTCGACCGGTTGGGTGAGCTGCACCGCGCACTCTCAGAGACTTCGCAAACCGTCCTCGGCGCGGCGGGCGCGCACGACTGGTTGCCACCTTCGTGGCTGGCCGCCATTGAAGCGGTGCACCTGGGCCGGTGCGAGCAGGTGTCGGTGTGGGTGGCTCAACTGCAGGCCACACGCGACGGGTTTGCCGGCCTGCCGGTGGATCAGGCACTGACGGGTCAACCTGCTCCGGTGATCTGGGAATCTCCGTGAGAGCTTCGACAGGGTCGGTCCACCCTTCAGCCCCCTACGACCACCTCGACACCCTGCCCCGCGAACTCTGGCGCTGGGCCGTGGTGTGCAGCAGCGGCCAGCCTCCCTCACGCCTGCCCCACATGGCGCGCTGGATGCAAGCCCTCATGGCCGGTGCCCTGCCCGAAGCGACCGACGATTTTGGCGACCCCGACGCCACCCAGGCCCTTCGACCGCTGTTGCTGGACTTGGAACTGCCGACACTGACCCGGGACAGCACCGCGCTCACGCGTCAGGTGATGCAAAGCCTGCTCTGGCACCTGGACCGCCTGATCGATCGCCCGGCCGACGAACCACGCGACCAGGCCATTGCACGCATGAAGGCTGAATTCCGGGACAGCTGGGACGTGCAACGCCAGGGCTGGGACGAGGTGCTCTCGTTGCTGCAATCGTTGGGTGACCTGGCCTACCTGCGCTGGGACGAGCTGCAAGGCCACCTGAACCGGCGCGAATGGAACGAGGCCCGCCGCATCGGCGAACTGCTGCAGCGCATGCCGCAACTCGCGCGCTTCATCGACGGTGTGGGGCGGCGCGAACAGTCGCAGCAGCCGCCCGCCGTCACCACCCGGCCCGATGTGCGGCCACACCAGCCCGCCACGCGCCACCCCGCCGACGAGGAGGAGCGCCGCCCCGAGCCCACGGCGGTGGACGGGGTGCGCCGCTCACGCACGTTGGCGCGCATGACCGGTGGCGAGAGCCTCAACCTCACCCACCCGGTGCTGCGTCGGCTGTGGCGCGCACGCTTTGCCGAAGCCCAGTTGCTGACCTACGACGACCGGGCGCGTGAGCAGGCGCAGCGTCCGCAGCCACAGCCCCGACCACAGGCGCTGCGACACACCACCACCCAAGCCGGGCGTGGCCCGCTGATCGTGTGCCTGGACACCTCGGGCTCGATGCGCGGGGCACCGGAAAACGTGGCCAAGGCCTGCGTTCTGCAAGCACTGCGCAGCGCACACGTGGGCCGCCGCGCCTGCCGCTTGCTGGCGTATGGCGGGCCCGACGAGCTGCTGGAGCGTGACCTGGCCATGGACACCGATGGCCTGTCGCACCTGCTGGACCTCATGGGTCAGAGCTTCGATGGCGGCACCGACGTGCAGACGCCGCTGGAGCGCGCTGCCGCCCTGGTCCAGACCACCGCATGGCAAGAAGCCGATGTGCTCATCGTGAGCGACGGCGAGTTCGGCGTGACCCACCAGACGCTGGCGCAACTGCGCGACGCGAAACAGTCGCTGGCGCTGCGCGTGCACGGCATCCTGATCGGCGACCGCGAAACCGTGGGCCTGGCCGAGGTGTGCGACCAGCTGCACTGGGTGCGCGAATGGCGGCGCTACGGCAACGGCGCCACGGTGGTGGGCGACGACTTCTCGCCGGTGCACAACCGCAGCCTCACCGCGCTGTACTTCCCCAACGCCATCCGCCGCTGACGTCTCACAGCAGCAGCGCCTGCGGCCCGCACCGGATGGCCGCGCGCCACGCACTGTGGAACCCTTGCAGGCATCGTGTTGCGAGGGCTTCCTTTTGAGCTGCCAACGGTTTTTCTCGTTCACCAGGCCGCTGCGAAACGCCGCTCGAATCGCCTGGCTTCAGTGGGTCTGCCTCCTGCTGGCCCATGGTCTCGCCCACGGCCAACCCCTGGACGTGTTCACGCCACGTCCCGCCGGCGTGCAGTCCAACGCCAGGCCGCCGAACGCGCTCTACCTGCACAACCGGCACATCGCCACGTTTCGCGCGACGCTGCTGGGCGACTCGCCCGCCGAACGGGTGGTGCTGGCCAGCGAAGCACTGGCCGCCGTCCTGCGCAGCGCTGAACGCCCTGCGGTCACGCACACCGCCACGCCGGATTCGGCGCGCTTCGAATTGAACGGGCGCACCGTGTTTTTTCTGGTGGCTGCCGACCTCGACACACCGCGACCCGACGCGGCGCTGGCAGCCACATCGCAGGAGGTACAGATCCGGCTGGAGAAAGCCGTGGCGGAGGCCGCCGAACTGGACGACCACCTGCGCATGGCCAGCGACCTGCTGCTCTGCCTGGGCGCCACCTTGCTGGCCGGCTGGCTGGTGCGCTGCATCCTGGCGCTGCGCGTGCGGGTCGCCCGGACGGTGCACGCGCTGCTGCACCGTCCGGCGCAGCGCGGCACCGGCAACCTGGTCGCCCTCTTTTCCGAACACGCGCACATGGCCTGCCGGCTGGTGACCAACGCCGTCACCTTGCTGGCGGTGCTGCTGACGCTGGACACCTGGATCGACTTCGTGCTGATGCAATTCGCCTGGACACGGCCCTGGGGCGAGCAATCGGCCGACTGGATGCAAGGGGTGCTGCACCACTTCGCCAACGCCAGCGCTGCGGCTGTGCCCGGTCTGGTGATCGCAGGCCTCATTTTTGTGATCGCCCGCATGGTGTCCCGAGCGAATGCGGCCTTCATGCACCGGGTGCAAAGCGGTGACATCCAACTGGCCTGGCTCGACGCCCATTCGGCCATGGCCACGCGGCGCCTGTGCGACGCCGGGGTCTGGCTGTTCGCGGTGGCCATGGCCTACCCCTACCTGCCGGGTGCCGAGACCGAGGCTTTCAAGGCGCTGTCGGTCATTGCCGGTCTCATGCTGTCCCTGGGCGCTTCCGGCGCGGTGCAGCACGCGATTCTGGGCATGGGCCTGATGTATTCACGCTCGCTGAGCGTCGGCCAACGGGTGAGGATCGGGGACAACGAAGGCACCGTGATCGCGCTCGGCATGTTCACCGCCCGTTTGCGCACCCGCTCTGGCGAAGACGTTTGCCTGCCCTACAAACTCATCTTCGATCTGCCGATCCAGCATGTGACGGTGCTGACCGATGCCGCAACACCCGCCAGAGATCCGGGTCAGTCGCCCTGAAAGCCCCCGGCGCGGCAGGTCACCACCAGCGTGTCGCGCCAGCCGAGCGAGTCGTTCTCCAGCGGCTGGATGGGTGTGCTTTCGTGGATCACGCGCGCGTCGTCCAGCAGCAGCAGCGACCAGGGCTCGCGCAGGGTGAAGCGCTGGCCACCCGGCCCGTTGGCCTCGAACACGCGGCTCTCACCGCCCTTGATGCCGTGGCGCGCCACCATGAACACCGCCACCAGGTCCACGCCGTCGCGGTGCGCGCCCTCGGGCGTGGGCCGGCCGATGCCGTCGGTGGTGTCGATGCGAAAGGGGTGCGCTTCCACGAACCAGGGTTGCGGCCCGCGCAGCGCGCTGGCCGCCTCGCCCAGCCGGTTGAGCAGGCGGCCCCAAGCGGGCTGCGCCACCACCGCCGGCTCCATGGGCTCGAACCAGCGTTGCATGCCGCCGTGCAGGGCGTTGTATTCCAACGGCTGCCAATGCGCGCGGTGGGGCACCTGCTGCACTTGTTCACCGTCCACCACAAAGCAGCTGTGGCGCCGGCTGCGGTAGCGCCCACCGTCTTTCAGGTACGCGTCGGCGGGCAGGTGGTCCCAGCCGCGGTGCAGGGCCTGCAGTTCGCCCGCGCTGGCGGGCAGCCACTCGGCCACGCTGGCGGCGCTGAGCAACGCAAATCCGGTGGTCTTGAGCGAACTGCCCATCTGCTGGAGGGGAACGTACGGAGGCTGGAATTCGCTGGTCATGGAGAGGCAGTTTACTGGCCGGGTTGGTGGTTCAATGTCGGTGCAACGAGGAGACCCCATGACCGACACCACGCCCACCCGCGACACCCCGGCCGAGCCGCCACGACCCGCCTCGGTGTTCGATCTGCGCATCGCTGACCTGGGCGCTGGCGACCCGCTGCGCTGGCTGCGCCTGGGCTGGGCCGACTTCCTGCGATGCCCGCGCATCGGGCTTTTCTACGGCCTGTGCTTTTTCCTCATGGGCCATGCCCTGCTGGCGGTGTTTCGCGCAGCACCGGCCTACGTGCTGGCCCTGAGCGCGGGCTTCCTGCTGATGGGGCCGTTCCTCTGCCTGGGTCTGTACGAGGCCAGCCGAGCACTGCAGACCGGCCAGCGGCCTGCGCTGCGTGCCTCGCTGCTGGCGTGGCGGCCCACGCAAGGCACCATGGCCATCTTTGCGGGTGTGTTGCTGATCCTGGAAATGTTGTGGGGCCGGGCTTCGCTGGTGGTGTTCGCGGTGACGTTCAACACCATGCCCTCCACCACCAACCTGGTGGCCCAACTGCTCAACCCGGACAACCTGTCGTTCCTGATCACCTACACGGTGGTGGGCGGCGTGTTCGCCGGCCTGATCTTCATCACCAGCGTGGTCTCCATTCCCATGATCCTGGACCGGCGCGTGGACGCGATCTCCGCCGGACTCACCAGCATCCGCGCCTGCCTCCAGAACCCGGGCGTCATGCTGCTCTGGGGAGCGCTGATCACGCTGCTGGTGGGGCTGGCGATGCTGCCTTTCTTCGTGGGGTTGCTCGTCGTGGGGCCGGTGGTGGGTCATGCCACCTGGCACGCCTACCAGGGCACGGTGAGCGGACCAGCCTGACCCGGCTCAGCGGGCGGGCGGTGTGTCGCCGCGCTGGCTGGCGCCTCGGCGGCCAGGGCGCTTGCCCAGCAACGCGGGTTCGATGCTGTCTTCAAACAGCGGCCACAGCGACTGCACGCTGTCGAGCGCGGCCTCCTCGCCCATCGATCGGCACAGGCGCTGGTGCAGATCCACCCGCAGGAACCACAGGCTCTTGGGGTCCACGGCCACCAGCAGGCGGTGCCGCAAGCGTTCATCTTCCCAGCCCGCATCGGCGGGCATGAGGTCGATCATGGCGCGGCGGATGCGGGACAGCGCGGCCGGGTCGTGGCGGGCGGGCTCGCTGCTCAGACGCTGTGCGACGGTGTCCAAAATGGTGGTGAAGATGCGCATGGGAGCAGCCGTTCTTGTTTGAGTCATGGACCAACACAACGCATTCAGGGGGTGCGTATTCCCGCACCAACGCCCCGATTTGTAACACGCCGTCAGCGGACCTCAGCGATTGACGTTGACAACCAGCCGCCCACGCACCTGCCCACCCAGGATGTCATGGCCCGACGCGATGGCCTCACCCAGGGCGATTTCGCGGGTGATGGTGGCCAGCTGATCGCGGTTCAGCAGCCGGGCCAAGGCGTCCCACGCGGCCACGCGCCTGGCCATCGGCGCCATCACGCTGTCGATACCGAACAGGGTGACGCCGCGCAGGATGAAAGGCGCCACACTGGCTGGCAGGTCCATGCCCTGGGCCAGGCCGCAGGCGGCCACGGCGCCGCCGTAGCGCGTGCTCGCGCAGGCATTGGCCAGCGTGTGGCTGCCCACCGAATCCACCACGCCGATCCAGCGCTCCTTCTGGAGCGGTTTGCCGGGCGCACCGAGTTCATTGCGGTCCATCACCGCCGCGGCGCCGAGCGCCTTCAGGTAGGCCGCTTCCTGGGGCCGGCCCGTTGAAGCCACCACCGTGTGGCCCAGGCCGGCGAGCAACGAGATGGCCACACCGCCCACACCTCCGCCCGCGCCGGTGACCAGCACCTCGCCACTGCCGGGTGCCACACCCGCTTCGGCCCAGTGTTTCTGCAGAGCCATCACGCACAACATCGCGGTGTAGCCCGCCGTGCCCACCGCCATCGCCTCGCGCTCGCTCAGGGTGTCGGGCAGGGCCACCAGCCAGTCGCCCTTGACGCGCGCCATCTGCGCCAGACCGCCCCAGTGGCTCTCGCCCACACCGAAACCGTTGAGCAACACACGGTCGCCGGCTTTCCACTTCGGGTGGTCGCTCTGCGTGACCGAGCCCGCGAAGTCGATGCCGGGAACCATGGGAAAGCTGCGCACCACGGGCGACTTGCCGGTGATGGCCAGCCCGTCCTTGTAGTTCAGCGTGGAGTAGTCGATGCGCACCGTCACGTCGCCGCTGGCGGGCAGTTGCGCCTCGTCCAGTTCGGTGAGATCGCAGCGGTAGCCTGTCTCGGGTTTGGTGATGACGAGCGCCTTGAACATGGAGTCTCCTAAACAGGGGTGTCGGGGGGGCGGTTCGGATCGGTCTCCCGCCACAGGCGCACGGTGAGCCACCAGCCGATGAGCGAGTTGGTCAGCGCAAACGCGCTGACCACCAGGCGGATGCCCATGGGTGGGTCGTTCAGCTGCAGGAAACCGACCATGAAACTGGAGAGGCCGTTGAACCCGAGCACGAGCCAGAACAGGCTGCGCCGGGGTTGCCAGAGGCGTTGAACAATGTGGGCTAGGGAGGGCATGCCGTCATTGTGCCGGCGCGGCCTTGCTCACTTCCTGCTCCTGCAGCAGCCGCCACATGACCTTGCCGCTGCCGCTCTTGGGCAGGGCGGCCACAAACTCCACCGTGCGCGGGCACTTGTAGACCGCCATGTGCTCGCGGCACCAGTCGAGGATGTCCTGCTCGGTGGTGGTGGCGCGGTGCGACTCGCGCAGCACCACCACGGCCTTCACACTCTCGCCCCGGTAGGTGTCGTGGGTGGCGATCACGCAGGCCTCGGCAATGGCGGGATGCTTGAACATCAACACCTCCACCTCGGCCGGCCAGACCTTGAAGCCGCTGGCGTTGATCATGCGTTTGAGCCGGTCGGTGATGAAGAAGTAACCGTCTTCGTCCACCCGGCCCAAATCGCCCGAGCGGAAGAAGCGTTTGCCATCGATGGTGATGAAGGCGGCCTCGGTGGCCTCGGGGCGTTTCCAGTAGCCGTCAAATACCTCGGGCCCGTGGATGATGATTTCGCCGGCCTCGCCCTGCGGCATGGCCTCCAGCGTGATCGGGTCGACCACACGCGCTTCGGTGCTCAGGAACGGGATGCCCAGGCATTGCTGCTTGGGGTGGTCGGGTGGGTTGTTGTGCGAAGGCGCGGCGGTTTCGGTGAGACCGTAACCTTCTGAATAGCGCAGACCGTATTGCTCCAGCAGCCGCTGCGCCACCGCCTGCGGCATCGCCGCACCACCACCGCCCACCAGCACCAGGCTGGAGAGGTCGTACTGGTCGAAGCGTGGGCTGGCCAGCAGGTCGATGATCATGGTGGGGATGTTGGTCCAGTGCGTCACGCGCCAGCGCGAGATGAGCTGGCCCGCGAGGTCGCGGTCCCAGCGCGGCATGACCACCATGGTCGCGCCGGCGTACACCGCCGCGTGCATGCCGGCCACCATGCCGGTGATGTGGAACATGGGCACCACCAGCAGGCCCACGTTCTCCACCGTGCTGTTGGTCCACAGGCCCACGGCCACCGCGTTGTGCATCACCGTGCGGTGCGGGTGCATGCAGCCCTTGGGCAAGCCGGTGGTGCCGCTGGTGTAGGGCAACACGGCGAGGTCGTCCGGTCCGCGGTTGTGGGCGGGGGCGGTGCCGGTGCAGGCCAGCGCGGTGGCCCAGTCGCTCACGCTGCCGCCCGGCATCTCGGGCGTGGCATGGCGCGTGCCGAGCCACTCGGCCCAGGCGGGTGGCACCTCGGCCTTCGGCCCGAAAGCATCGCTGTAGTGCGAGACCACCAGATGGCGCAGGCGCTCGGCAGCGGGCACGGCGGCGTTGGCCTTGAGCAGCTCGCCGGCGAGGTCGGCCGCGGCGATGGCCAGGCGCGCGTCGGGGTCGGTGATGTAGTGCTGCAGTTCGTCGCTGCGGTTCATGGGGTTGACCGGCACCACCACCGCGTTGGCCCGCAGGATCGCGAAATGCGCCACCACCCACTGCGGGCAGTTCTGCATCAGCAGGATCACGCGGTCCCCGTCCTGCACGCCCTGCTCGCGCAGGTGCGCGGCCAGCCGCTCGGCCTGGTCGAACAACTGGCGGTAGGTGAGCACCTGGTCAAAAAAAACCAGCGCGGTTTTGTCCGGGTAACGCAGCGCGCTCACCGCAAGGTTGTGCCACAACGAGGTGGCCGGCGGGGTGATGCGGTGCGGCAGCCGCGTGGGCCAGAAGCGGTGGTGCGGCGCGGTCGAACCCACCTCGGCGGTGTGGCTGGTGCTCATCGGCTGGTCTCCGTTGTTCTGTGTTTGGCCACAGGATACGGGGCAGGCGCGCCGAAAGAAAACACGGCTTGTCGCCGGAGAGACCGCGCCAGCCCAACGGCACCGATGACGCCAATGGCACGGAACCTGCAAGCGCCAGTCTGGGGGCGGTGGTCCCTGGGCCGTGCGATGGCTTCATGTGCCATTTGCATGACTTTCCCACGTAAACCCCGATCCCGGGTCCAAAAGGCCGGCGATACATTCGGCTGCGGTTGCTCGATGCACCCAACAGGTGCAGGTCCAGCGCCGACGGACTTCCTTTCAAACACAACGGAGAGACCTGATGAAGATGACGACCTTGAAACGGGTGACCATGGGGCTGTGCGCCGTGACATCCCTGGCCAGCATGCCGGCCCACGCGGGCAAAGATCTCGACGCCGTCAAGAAGCGGGGCGAGTTGATCTGTGGCGTGAGCACCGGTCTGGCCGGCTTCTCGGCAGCGGACAGCCAGGGCAAATGGAGCGGTCTCGATGTGGATGTGTGCCGCTCTGTGGCCGCCGCCGTGCTCAACGACCCCAACAAGGTGCGCTACGTCCCGCTGAACGCTGCACAGCGCTTCACCGCCCTGCAGTCAGGCGAAGTGGACCTGCTGCCGCGCAACACCACCTGGACGCTCACCCGCGATGCCTCGCTGGGCCTTCACTTCACCGGCGTGAACTTCTACGACGGTCAGGGCTTCATGGTGCCCAAGAGCCTGAAAGTCAAAAGCGCAAAGGACCTCAAGGGCGCCACCGTTTGCGTGCAGGCGGGCACCACCACCGAACTCAACCTGAGCGACTACTCGCGCGCCAACAACCTCAACCTGCGACCCATCGTGTTCGCCGAGCTGGCCGCCACCAATGCGGCCTACTTTGCCGGACGCTGCCAGGCCTACACCACCGACGCCTCCGGCCTGGCTTCGATCCGCTCGAAAGAAGCAACCAAGCCCGATGACCACATGATCCTGCCCGAGCTGATCTCCAAGGAACCGCTGGGCCCGGCCGTGCGCCGCGGTGATGACGAGTTCTTCGCGATCGTGAAATGGGTCGGCTACGCACTGCTGGAAGCCGAAGAGCTGGGCATCACCGCCGCCAATGTGGACGCCATGAAGCGCGACAGCAAAAACCCCAACGTGCTGCGCCTGCTGGGTGGTGGCACCGAAGACACGGGCAAGCTGCTGGGCCTGGACAAGGACTGGGCGGTGCGCGCGGTCAAAGCCGTGGGCAACTACGGTGAAGCCTACGAGCGCAACATCACACCCATCGGCCTTCCGCGTGGCGTCAACGCCTTGTGGAACAAAGGCGGCCTGATGTATCCCATGCCCGTGCGCTGATCGCGCGATCCGGGGTTGACAACGCCGGCCTGGTTTTCCTGCCGGCGTTGTCGCATCTGGGGCCCGAGGGCACCCATCCTCCACCAGGAGCGTTCCTTGACATCCGCCACCAAACCTCCCAGAACCCCCTGGTCCTGGCGAAGCCGCGCTGCGCGCGGCCTGATTTACCAGGCCATCGCCCTGATCCTGATTGGCCTCGGCGTGTGGTTCCTGGCGCACAACACCCAGGAGAACATGCGCATCCGGGGCATCCAGAGCGGCTTTGATTTCCTGGGCGCCTCGGCCGGGTTCGACATCGGCGAGACCCTCATCAACTACAGCCCCAGCGAAACCTATGGCAAAGCCATCTGGGTCGGCGTGCTCAACACGCTGCGCGTAGCCGTCATCGGAATCGTGCTCACCACACTCCTGGGCGTGCTGCTCGGTGTGGGGCGTTTCTCGCGCAACGGACTGGTGCGGGGTGTCTGCTATGGCTATGTCGAGCTGTTTCGCAACGTGCCCATCCTGCTGCAGATGTTGATGTGGTACCTGTTCTTCGTCGAGGTGCTGCCGGTGCCGGGCGAGGCCTGGAACCTGGGTGACCTCGTCTACCTGAGCAAGGACGGTCTGGCTTTCCCCCGCCCGATGCAGGGCACGGGGTACCTGGTGATGCTGGCGGGCCTGTTGGCCGGCTTGCTGCTGGCCTGGGTGTGGCGCCGCTGGGCCATGAACGAGTTCATGAAAACCGGGCGCCTGCGCAAGGCGGCGTGGCCCACGCTGGGCATCGTGCTCGCTTGCACCTTCGCCGGGTGGCTGGCGGGCGGCATGCCCACGCAATGGGCCATCCCCGAAGCGGGTCGCTTCATGATCGAGGGCGGTGGCAGCGTGTCGCCCGAGTTCATGGCGGTGCTCATCAGCCTGACCTTCTACACCGCGGCCTTCGTGGCCGAGGTGGTTCGCGGCGGCATCCAGTCGGTGAGCCTGGGGCAGAAGGAGGCGTCAGCAGCGCTGGGCCTGGCACCCGGTCAAACCATGAACCTGGTGGTGTTGCCGCAGGCCATGCGCGTGATCATTCCGCCGTTGACCAACCAGTACCTGAACCTCACCAAAAACTCCTCGCTGGCGGTGGCGGTGGGCTATCCCGACGTGGTGTCGATCGCCAACACCACGCTCAACCAGTCGGGCCGCGCGGTGGAGTGCATCGCCATCATCATGCTGGTCTACCTCACCACATCGCTGTCCACCTCGTTGTTCATGAATTGGTACAACGACCGCATGGCCATCAAGGAGCGGTAAACCATGCCAGACACCTACGTTCCGATTGCCGCACGCCCGTCCCCGGTGCGCACCAGCGGCCTGGCCCCCTGGATCCGCACCAACATGTTCGGCGATCTGCGCAGCAGCATCACCTCGCTGTTTCTGCTGGCACTGGCCATCTACCTCCTGCCCAAGCTCTACGGCTGGGGCGTGGGCAACGCCGTGTTTGGAGCCGATGCCGACGCCTGCCAGAGCGTGCGCGGCAGCGGCGCCTGCTGGGGCGTCGTGACCGAAAAGTACCGTCTGATCTTGCTGGGACGCTACCCCTTCGAAGAACACTGGCGGCCGGTGCTGGCCACCGGCCTCATGCTCGCCGCGCTGGTGGTGAGCTGCATCCGGGTGTTCTGGAAACCCTGGCTGGCGCTGATGTGGGTGGTGGTCATGGCGGTCTTCTTCACGCTGATGGGTGGCGGTGTGCTGGGCCTGTCCGACGTGCGCACCGATCTCTGGGGTGGCCTGCCGCTCACGGTGCTGCTCGCCACGGTGTCCATCTTCCTGGCCTTTCCGCTGTCCATCGCGGTGGCGCTGGGGCGCCGCAGCCGCCTGCCCGCCATTCGCTCGGCCTGCATTGTCTACATCGAACTCATCCGCGGCGTGCCGCTGATCTCGGTGCTGTTCATGGCTTCCTTCATGTTTCCGCTGTTCATGCCGCAGGGTGTGACGATCGACGTGCTGGTTCGGGTGGTGGTGGGCATCACGCTGTTCGCAGCGGCCTACATGGCGGAAATCATCCGGGGCGGCTTGCAGGCCATCCCGAAAGGTCAGCTGGAGGCGGCCGACACGCTGGGTTTGAGCTACTGGCAGACGCAGCGCAAGATCGTGCTGCCGCAGGCGCTGGCCATGGTGGTGCCCAGCATCATGAACAACTTCATCTCGATCTTCAAAGACACCTCGCTGGTGACCATCGTCTCGATGTACGAGCTCACCGGCGCCTTGTCGCTGGCATTGAACTCCGACGTGAACTGGCGGCCTTTCAAGATCGAGGCCTACCTGTTCATCACGGTCGTCTATTTCATCTTCTGCTTCGCCATGTCCCGCTACAGCCTGTGGGTCGAGAAGCAACTGAGCGCCAGCAAGGCCCGCTGAAGGAACAACAACATGTCAGACCCCATCATCCGCTTCGACAAGGTCAACAAGTGGTACGGCAACGACTTCCATGTGCTGCGCGACATCGACCTGGACGTGGCCAGAGGCGAGCGCATCGTGATCTGCGGCCCCTCGGGCTCGGGCAAGTCCACGCTGATCCGCTGCATCAACCGGCTTGAAGAACACCAGCAAGGCCACCTGTTCGTGGACGGCATCGAACTCACCGACGACATCAAGGCCATCGACCAGGTGCGCAAAAACGTGGGCATGGTGTTCCAGCAGTTCAACCTGTTCCCGCACCTCACCGTGCTGGAAAACCTCACGCTCTCGCCCATGTGGGTGGGCAAGATGCCCAAGAAGGAGGCCGAAGAAAAAGCCATGCTGCAGCTGCAGCGCGTGCGCATCGCCGAGCAGGCGGGCAAGTACCCGCTGCAACTCTCCGGCGGCCAGCAACAGCGGGTGGCGATTGCGCGCGCGCTGTGCCTCACGCCCAAGATCATGCTGTTCGACGAGCCCACCTCGGCGCTCGACCCGGAGATGATCAAGGAAGTGCTCGACGTGATGGTGGAGCTGGCCAACCAGGGCATCACCATGATCTGCGTGACCCACGAAATGGGCTTTGCCAAGGCCGTGGCCGACCGCGTGATCTTCATGGACCAGGGTCAGATCGTGGAGCAGAACACCCCTGACGAGTTCTTCAACAACCCGCAGAGCGAACGCAGCCGGGACTTCCTCTCCAAGATCCTCGGCCATTGATTCGTAACGCTTCTTTTCCACGCAAGGTTATTGACTTGTGGGGGTCATGTGGCGCTGACACAATGCGCGGGTTTTCAAGGAGTCCCACATGACCACATCCCCCCCGTTCACCGTTCAACGGCTGTCCTGGCTGCGCTGGAGCTGCACCACCGCGCTGGGTTTGTCGGTGTGGTGCGCCGGGGCTGCGCTGGCCTTTGATGCACAGGGCCACCGTGGGGCACGGGGGCTGGCGCCCGAGAACACGCTGGCCGGCATCGAACAAGCCCTCTCCGTCGGCGTGACCACGCTCGAATTCGACGTGGTGCTCAGCGCCGAGGGTGTGCCGGTGGTCTCGCACGACACCGCACCCAACCCCGACATCACACGCGACGCCACCGGCAAATGGCTGCAGGCGCGCGGCAAACCCTTCAACCAGCTGAGCCTGGACGAAATCAACAGCCTCGATGTGGGACGCATCAACCCGTCCAGCCGCTACGCACGCGACTTCGCCGGCCAGGCGCCTGTGGACGGTGAGCGCATTCCCACGCTGGCCGCCGTGTTCGAGCGCATCAAACGCCTGGGCGCGGGCCATGTGCGCTTCAACATCGAGCTCAAGCTCAACCCCAAACGACCCGACGAGTCGCCCGAACCCGACGCGTTTGTGCGCGCTGTGACGGCCGTGATCAACCGCCACGGCATGGCCTCGCGCACCACGCTGCAGAGCTTCGACTGGCGGGTGCTCAAGGCCAGCCAGACCATCGCCCCGGAACTGCCACTGTCGTACCTGTCGGCACAGCTCCCGCGCTTCAACACCCTGGCCGAAGGCGACTGGACGGCAGGCCTGAAGCTGGCCGACTTTGAAGACGCTCCCGGCATGGTGGCTGCCGCCGGCGGCAAGCTCTGGTCGCCCCATTTCAGCGACCTGAGCCAGGCCACGCTGGCGCGAGCGCGTGCGCTCAGCCTGCGCGTGATCCCCTGGACCGTGAACGAAGCCAGCGACATGGCGCGCCTCATCGACTGGGGTGTGGACGGCCTCATCACCGACCACCCCGACCGCCTGCGCGCCGTGATGCAGGAACGCGGCATGGTGTTGCCGCCCGTGGTCAGCACGCCGTCGACCACCGCCCGCGTGGCCCTGCCCGAGCCCAGACCACAGCCGGTGCGCTTCGGCGTGGCGCCCGACCTGCGCTGAGGACGACACCACCCGTGGTCGGCCGGGCTGTAAGACAGCGGGCCTGCCACCGACCAACCGCCATTCCCAACGCTGGAGATGGCCATGCCCACCCCCCTGCCCCGTTCCGTTGCCCTCGTCAGCACCCTGCTGGCCGCTGGGTCCGCGCTGGCCCAGACCTGCGAAGTGCGCTCAGGCCCCAAGCCACCGGCGGTGGTGGAGCTCTACACCTCCGAGGGCTGCAGCTCCTGCCCGCCGGCCGATCGCTGGCTCTCCACCCTCAAGACGCAAGACCAGGTACTGGCGCTCTCGTTCCATGTGAACTACTGGAACCACCTGGGCTGGCGCGACCCTTTCGCCACCCCTGAGACCACCGCACGCCAGTACCGGCTGAAGGACGCGTTGCGCGGCAAGTACGTGTACACACCGCAGGTCGTGCTCAATGGTCGCGACCACCGCGACTGGCACGGCCAGCGCGCCAGCAGCCTGGCGGGCCTGCCCGTCGCCACCGCCCCGGCCCTGCGCCTGAGCCGCCAGGGCGATGTGGTCACCGCGCAGATCGCAGCCGCCACGGGCACCGAGCCCCGCACCGAACTCGCCGGCTATTGGGCGGTTTTGCAGGACGGTCTGGTGAGCAAGGTCACGCGCGGTGAAAACGCCGGGGAGAACCTGCGGCACGACCATGTGGTCAGCCTCTACCAGCCGGTGCCGCCCTGGGCCGCCGCGCAGGGCGGCAGCGCCCGGCTCACCCTGCCCGCCGGCGCCACCCAGCGCGTGGCTTTCGTGGTGACCAACGCCGGGCTGACCCAGCCGCTGCAGGCGCTGGTGCTGCAGTGCCCCACCTGAAAACGCGGCATTCGTCGCTCCAGGTGGAACCAACAGCCGGCGATCCGTATCATTCATCGCCATGCGCCACTGGTTCCTCGTCCTCATGATCGCCCTGCTGCCCCTGCGCGGCTGGGTGGGCGATGCCATGGCGGTGGAGATGCTGGCGCAGCCCGCGCACGCCACCATGGCGATGGACGGGCACGGCGCAGACCATGCCGACCACCACGCCACGACCGACGACCACTGCGCCTGCGACCAGCACGCAGCGGCGGATGGCGCGGACCACCAGCACAACGCCTGCGATGTCTGCAACGTGCCTGCGCTGGCCATGGCGGTGGCGGACCTGCACAACCCACCCACGGCACACAGCCAGCTCGTGCGTCCCGCCGAGCGGTTTGCCAGCATCGAGGCCCGGCAGGGCGTCAAACCACCCATTTCCTGAGTTCACACGCCACAGGTGCGTCCGCATCGGCCCGACCGGGTGCGACAGCGGGCGCTGGTTCGTGATGTCAGGAGATTTTCATGATGGTTTTTTGGCGGTTGTCACCGCCTTTGAAGAGCACCCCGGGCCGTCTGGTGACCCTCGCCCTGTCGGTCGTTTGCTGGCCGGCACTGGCACAAACGTCGCCTGCGCTGCAGGCCGCCAACCCCGAGGCCACGTCCACCCTGATGCCCCTGGTGCTGCCGCCCACAGGCTCGGCAGCCCCGCAGGAGCGCCCGGCCGACCTGGCCCGGGCGCGCGAGATCTGGCAGCGCGCGAACGAGCGCGTGGCCGAGTTTCCGCGCGGCCATGTCGACCTGCTGCGCTGGGAGTCGAAGAACCCGGGCGAGACCCTCGCTGCCCCCGCCGCCAGCCCAGCCGCTGCGCTGGACCTGACGCAAGCGCTGCGCCTCTCGCTGCGCCATCGGCCCGATCTCTTCACCCGCGCCACCATGAACGAGCGCGAGCAAAGCGCCGTGCGGGTGGCCTACGCCACCCATGTGCGCGAGGTGCAACGCGCCTGGATCGACGCGGTGTCCACCCGGCAGCGCTGGCGCAACGCCACCGAGGTGTGGGACGCCACCCGCACCGGCAGCGAGCTCGGCCGGCGCATGGTGGTGGCGGGCAACTGGAGCCAGGCCAAACTCATGCGCGAAAAGCTCACGCAGGCCAGCGCCTGGCAAGCCGCCGTGCAGGCGCAGGGCGACGCGCTCGTGGCGCTGGAGCGGCTGGCGCAACTGCTCGGCTGGTGGGAGGCTGACGCGGTTGCACAACTGGGCGAGCGCCTGCCCGCCAGCCTGCCCGCTGTGCCGCTGCGCCCCTCGCCCGGCGCGGGCGTCACGGAGGACACGCTCGAATCTGCGGTGCTGCGCGGGCACCCGCTGCTGGCACTGCAGCGCAGCGAAGCCGCGCGCGAACTCACCGCCGCCCACCCCGGCCGGCGCCAGGCCTGGAGCGCGGCGGTGGACGCCGCGCTCGCCGCCCTGCCGGACCCCGGCTCCGCTTCCACGCCACCGCACATCGATGACTTGTCGCTGCTGCGCGACCACCCGCTGGAGCGGGCCGTGGAGGCAGAAGCCGCCCTGCTGCGTGAAGCTGCGGAGCGCCGCTCCATGGCGCGCCAGGCCTGGGCAGAGCTGCAGACGCGCCACGCCAGCGCGCTGCACGCGCAAGACGTGGTGGCCCAGTTGCAAACCGCCCTGGAGCAAGAGACCCTGCTGCGCTACAACGGCATGCTGCAAAGCAGCTGGGAGCTGCTGGCCAGCGCTCGCGAACGCATGCAGTCGCTGGATGCCGCCTTGCAGGCCCGGCGCGACTACTGGCGCGCCCAGGCCGCCCTGCAAGCCCTGCTGGCCGGTGCCGACTACGCTGGCCCCGACACCTCATCAACCGCCGGTGCGGGCACCGCCAAAGCCCCGGCAGGACACTGACATGAACACATCGATGAACCGCAGAAACTGGCTGACCCGCGCCACCATGGGTGCCGCCGTGGGCGCCGTGGCCGCCACCAGCGTGAGCCGCGTGGCCCTGGCCGCCATTCCCGAGGCCGTGCAACAAACCTCGGCCGACACCGCACCGCCCTGGACGCCACCCGGCGTGACCGGCGCGGGTCGGCCCTACAACCCGGTGGTCACGCTCAACGGCTGGACCGCACCCTGGCGCATGAACGCGGGCGTGAAAGAGTTTCACCTGGTGGCCGAACCCGTGGTGCGCGAGATGGCACCCGGCTTCATGGTCAACATGTGGGGCTACAACGGCCAGAGTCCGGGCCCCACCATCGAGGTGGTCGAAGGCGACCGGGTGCGCATCTATGTGACCAACCGTCTGCCCGAGCACACCACGATCCACTGGCACGGCCAGCGCCTGCCCAACGGCATGGACGGCGTGGGTGGCCTGAACCAGCCGCAGATCAAGCCCGGCCAGACCTTCGTCTACGAGTTCACCGCGCGCCGCCCCGGCACCTTCATGTACCACCCGCACGCCGACGAGATGGTGCAAATGGCCATGGGCATGATGGGCTTCTGGGTCACGCACCCGAAGGCAAAACACCCGCTGATCGACGACGTGCAGCGCGACTACTGCTTCCTGCTCAACGCGTTTGACGTGGAGCCCGGCAGCATGACGCCGCAGGTCAACACCATGCTGGAGCAGAACATCTGGAGCTGGAACAGCCGCGTGTTCCCGGGCATCACGCCGCTGGTGGCGCGCCTGGGCGAGCGGGTGCGCGTGCGCGTGGGCAACCTCACCATGACCAACCACCCGATCCACATCCACGGCATCGAATTCGAGGTGAGCGGCACCGACGGCGGTCCCACGCCCAAGGGCTCGCGCTGGCCCGAGGTGACCACCGATGTGGCGGTGGGCCAGATGCGGCAGCTCGAATTCGTGGCCGACGAACCGGGCGACTGGGCCATGCACTGCCACAAGAGCCACCACACCATGGGCGCCATGGGCCATGGCGTGCCCACCATGATCGGTGTGGACCACCGGGGCCTGGTGGCGCCGCTGCAGCGCGCCGTGCCCGACTACATGGTGATGGGCGAACGCGGCATGGCCGACATGGGCGAGATGGAAATGGAGCTCCCCACCAACACCTTCCCCATGATGACCGGCACCGGCCCCTACGGCCCCATCGAGATGGGCGGCATGTTCACCACACTGAAGGTGCGCGCCGACCAGAAGGCCGGCGACTACACCGACCCCGGCGTCTACCAGATGCCGCCCGGCACGCAGGCACGGCTGGTGGACACCGGCGCGGCGCCTGCAGCCACGCGCCCCGCTGCACCCACCGCCACCACTGCCCCCGCGGCCACCGTGCGCAAGCCCGCTGGCGGCCACGGCCACCACTGACCCCTTCACGGAGAACACAAATGACCTTCAACACAAGACGCTCGCTGCTCGCCCTGCCCCTGCTGCTGTCCCTGCCGCGCGCCTTCGCCCACGGCGAACAACACGGCAAGACCGGTGCGGTGGTGAAAGAACAAAAGCCCTGGGGCATCGCCGGCGAGCCCGCCCGGGCCCGCCGCACGGTGGACATCCGCATGACCGACGACATGAAGATGGCGCCCAACCACATCGATGTGCGCGAGGGCGAGACGCTGCGTATCCGCGCCATCAACGCGGGGAAGGTGCTGCACGAGATCGTGATCGGCACCACCGACGACCTCAAGGCCCACGCCGAGATGATGAAAAAACACCCCGGCATGGAGCACGACGAACCCTACATGGCGCACGTGTCGCCGGGCAAACGCGGCGAGATCGTCTGGACCTTCAACCGCCCCGGCAACTTTGAATTCGCGTGCCTGATCGCCGGGCACTTCGAAGCCGGCATGCGCGGCACGATCCGCGTTTCGCCCAAACCCTGAACCCCAAGCCCGATTCCAACGGAGACCACCATGCAACGACGTTCCCTCATCAGCGCAGCCGCCGCCTTCGCCGCCGCCGCGACCCTGCCCGCCTGGGCCCAAAAACCACCCGCCCTGCCGGTGCTGCAGGTCTGGAAAGACCCCAACTGCGGCTGCTGCCAGGACTGGGTGAATTACCTGCAGGCCGACGGCTTTGAGGTGCAGGTGTTCGACACCGGCAACACGGCGGTGCGCAAACGCCTGGGCCTGCCGGAGAAGTTCGGTTCCTGCCACACCGGCCTGATCGGTGGCTACGTGATCGAAGGCCACGTGAACGCGCGCGAGATCCGCCGCCTGCTGGCCGAGAGGCCCAAGGCCATCGGCCTGGCCGTGCCCGGCATGCCGGTGGGCAGCCCCGGCATGGACGGCCCGGTGTACGGCGAACGCCGCGACGCCTACGACGTGGTGCTGGTGCAGCCCGACGGCACGGGCCGCGTGTACCAGCACTACGCCGGCAACACGACGGGCTTCAAGCGCACCAGCACCACGGAAGATGCCTTGCCCAAGGCCGAAGCCGAGGTGCGCCGCGTGGACACCGCCGCCGGCAAGATCTCGCTCAAACACGGCGAGATCAAAAACCTGGACATGCCGCCCATGACCATGGTGTTCCAGGTGCAAGACCCGGCGCTGCTGGCGAAGGTGAAGGCCGGCGACAAGGTGAAGTTCACCGCCATGCAGATCAACGGCGCCTACACCGTGATGAGCATCGAGCCAGCACCTTGAGGCCGTGCGCGCCGACGCTCGCAACACGGGGTTGCAGGGCGGCGTGCTAACGTCTGGCGATGCCCAAAACCCTTCGCTACACGCTCATCTCGCTGCGCGAGATGGTGGCCTCATTCGGCCCCTTTGCCCTGCTCACCATCGCCCTGCTGGGTGCGGCCTATTGGTGGTTGAATCCGAATCCGCCCAAGCGGGTGGTGCTGGCCACCGGCCCCGACCAGAGCGCCTACGCCGAGTTCGGCAAGCGCTACGCCGAGTCGCTGGCGCGCTACGGCATCACGGTGGAGTTGCTGGCGTCCGAAGGCTCCTCGGCCAACCTGGAACTGCTGCGCACCGGCCGGGCCGATCTGGGTTTTGTGCAGGGCGGCACGGCCGACATCGGCTACGACGAGGAAGACAGCATCACCTCGCTGGGCAGCCTGTTTGTGGAGCCGCTGTGGCTTTTCTACCGTGAAGAGTCGGCCAGGCGCCTGCGCAAGTCGCCCACGGTGAACAACCTGGCCGAGCTCAACGGCTGGCGCGTCAACGTGGGCACCGCCGGCAGCGGCGTGCCGCGCCTGTTTTCCACCTTGCTGGACGTGAACCGGGTGGACCCGAAACAGCTGCGCCTGAGCGAGCTGGAACAAACCCCGGCGACCGTGGCCTTTTTGAACGGCGAGCTCGACGCCGTGGTGTTCGCCTCCGCGCCCGAATCGCTGATGGTGCAGATGCTGCTGCAAACCCCGGGCGTGAAGCTGCTCGACTTTGCGCAGAGCGAGGCCTATTCCCGGCGCTTTGGCTACCTCACACCGGTGGTGATGCCCCAAGGCGTGGTGGATCTGGCGCGCAACATCCCCACCCGCGACATGCGGCTGGTGGCCTCCACCACCAGCCTGCTCGCGCACAGCGACACCCACCCCGCCATCCTGCAGCTCTTTGCGCAAACCGCCACGAATCTGCATGGGGGTTCGGGCTGGTTCAGCAAGGCACGCGAATACCCCAGCCTGGAACACAGCGAGGTGCCGATCTCGCCCGAAGCCTCGCGCGCGATCCAGAACGGCGCGCCGTTCCTGCAGCGCTACCTGCCGTTCTGGCTGGCCAACCTGATCGAGCGCATGTGGCTGGCCATGGGTCTGATCCTCGCGCTGGCGCTGCCGCTCTCGCGCATCGTCCCGCCGCTCTACACCTTCCGCATCCGCAAGCGGGTATTTCGCTGGTACGCCGAACTGCGCGACGTGGAGCAACGCTTCGAAGCCGACGCCAACCAGGCCGCCGACCTGGTGGAACAGCTCGACGCGATGGAATCGAAAGTGGAGAAAGTGGTGGTGCCGCTGTCGTACACCGACGAGCTCTACGCGCTGCGCAACAACATCCACCTGGTGCGCAAGAAGCTGCTGAGGAAAGTCTGACCCGGCGCAGCGGCGGAGCGTGGAGGCAAGTGATCCGCCGCCGGGCCGCTCCCAAGGCGGATCAGCCCCCTCGGGGGGCAGCGGACCTCGCGCAGCGGGGGAGCGTGGGGGCTTAAATCCCGTCGGCCTTGAGACTGTTGAGCCACGCCTGACGCGTCACTTCGTCCAGCGCAGCGTTGACCACCCCGTGGTCAGCCACCACCCGCAGCTTGTCCTGCTCGATCAAACGGTCCAGGCCACGGCGGGTCATGGACAACGAGCGGCCGTGGGGGCCGGCGAAGAGGAACAGCGTGCCGTGCGGACTGGCCCAGGTGATCTGGCAACGCACGGCCTGGCCGTCTTGCCACATGTCGACCCAGGTGCCCACGCTCAGTTGCGAAACCGGTTGCTGCGCCGCCATTTCGGCCTTGAGCTCCACCCAGTCCCGCTGCATGGGCTGCGTGTCCACAAAGGAAGGCTGGGTATCGGGCAGGGACTCGGGCGCGATGTCGTCCATGAAGCCGGTGTCGCGCGCCTCGGCGGGCTGCATCCAGGGTTCCAGGTCGATGTCGCCCTGCTGGCTGGGCGGCGAGTCTTGCGGCGGCTCGGCGCGCTGGGTCTTGTAGGCGGCTTCGTGCAGGCCCATCAGGGCCTGGAAGAACGACTCCGACTGCTCCCTCGGGTAGTCGATGGAGTCCAGACCCTCGCGCAGCGTGCGCAAGACGCCCGGGATGATCTTCACCAGGCGCGGACGGTTCAGGCTGGCCAGCGCGAGCTGGCTCGACCACAACAGGTCGGGCAGGATGTCGGTGTAGCGCATGGACGGCACTTCGGCGGTGTCCAGGCCGGTGGCGTTGGAGACCTCCAGCCGCGCCTGCGCCACCACCTGCGCCCAGGGACCGGTGAGAAAGCGCCGCACCACGCCGGGTGAGCGGGCGAAGTCGTTGCGCGAGCGAAATTCGGCCGCCACGCGCTCGGCGAGCAGGTTGCGCTGTTCCACCCGCACCAGCGTCTTGACGGCCAGGCCGCGCGCCTGCACCTGCTCGGGCGCCATGGCTTCGGTCTGTGAGCGGTTGAAACCCTGCAGCAGGCTGGAAAAACGGTCGGTCAGGTCACCGCCGGGTTTCTGCAGGGCATCGATGATGCTGCGCACCTGACGCGAAAAGCCGGCGTAGCCCCGGTCTTGTTCGTGCGTGTAGGCCAGGCTGTGTTCGGTGATGGCATCGAGCAGGCGCCGCGCGGGGTTCTGCCGGTCGGCAAAAAAGCGCGGCTCGGTGCGGGCCACCTGCAACAAGGCGGGCTTCATGTCCTGCAGCATTTCGCGCACGGGCAGCAGCAGGCGCTCATCGGCCGCGATCTGCTTGAGCATGAGCGAGACGACTTCGCTGGCCAGCGTGCGCACCATGGCATTGCCGGTGCCCGCGCTGCCAGGGGCGCGCGCAGCGCCCTCACCGGCGGGGTCGAGGTTGCCCACCAGCAACTGGTGCAGGTGGTCCAGGGTGAGCAGGGCTTCCGAGCCGGGAGCGGCCTCTTCCTGCGCCGAACCGCCGCGGCGAACCGGCGCATCGCCCGTGAACGGACGCGAGTCGGGCGACTGGATCACGGCATAACCCGCAGCCTGCACACCCATGTTGTCCAGAAATGCACTCAGCCGTTTGTAGAGCCCCTGCAGTTCGTTGCCCAGTGGAATGGCGCCGGTCTGCAGCCAGCGAGAACGCACGGCAGGCCCCAGGTGCAGGCCCTTGAGCGTTTTCATCAAGGCGCCGACCACGACATCGGCACGCAGGGGGTTGGCCTCCGGGTTCACCAGCTGCATGCCCTGCGCCGTGCACAGGCGGGCGGTGAGTTCCACGGTTTCCTGGTCCACCGTCATGCTCACGATCTGCTGCACGCGCGCCAGCTCCACCGTCTCCTGCACCTGGTCATCGCCCATGAGCTCCAGTTCGTCAAAGCTCACCGCTTTGGCCGGACGGGCATGCGTGTCGGACGCCGGCAGGGCGTTGCCCACCGCGTCGGCGAGCGCTTCGATGAAGTTGACGGCGATCAGATCGCGGTGCGATTCGAGCGCGGTGCGCGCCTCCACCAGACCTTGCTTGTCGCTGAGATGCCGGGCCGAGAGCTCCTTGTCCTTGAGCGTGGCGTGCAGCTTGTCGAGCCAGCGGGGCACCCACTCGCGCGTCTGGACGAGGGCCTCTTTGAGGCAAGCGTCAAAAGCCTGAGGCTGGGCATCCATGCGGGCGGTCTCTTTCGGTCGGGTCGACAAAGTGGGTGGTTGGACCATTGTGACCAAGCATCACCCTGTTCACAACACGGAAAAGGCGCGCAAAGTGCCGCCAGTTCAAGCCTTCTGCATCAAGTCCCGCCAGCCCTCGGAGCCCAGGTTGCGCAAGGTTTGCAGGTTGCGTTCGACGATGGCATCGGCGTCTCCACCCTCGCTGGCCACTGCACGCTCCACGCTGTCTTCGCGCAGCAGGTGCAGGGTGGGAAACGGGGCGCGGTTCGTGCAGTTGGTCACGTCATCCGCCTCGGTGCCCTCGAACTGAAACAAAGGGTGAAAGGGTGCGACCTGGATCACCCCTTCGAGTTCGTGCTCGGCCACCACATCGTCCACCACATTGAGGAAGTCGTTGAACACCTCGAAGTCGGGAAACAGCGTGGCGTGCACGAGCAGCGTGGTGTCGATCTCCTCGGTCGGCGTGTTCACCAGCAGCGTGAGCTCGCTATCGAGGTCGTCCAGAAAAGCGTCGAGGTGGCGCGCCTGGCTCACCACAATGCGCACCTGGTTCTTCACATACACCGCCCGCGCGAACGGACACAGGTTCAGGCCGATGACGGCCTTTTCCAGCCAGTGGCGCGTGGCGGCTTCGACGTCCTGCATCACTTCAATGCCTTGAATCTCATCCGTTTTGGTTTCGCGCCCTCTTCACCCAGACGCTTCTTCTTGTCGGCCTCGTACTCCTGGTAGTTGCCGTTGAAGAACACCCACTGGCTGTCGCCTTCGGCGGCCAGGATGTGGGTGGCGATGCGGTCGAGGAACCAGCGGTCGTGGCTGATCACCAGTGCGCAACCGGCGAATTCGAGCAACGCGTCTTCGAGTGCGCGCAGGGTTTCCACGTCGAGGTCGTTCGAGGGTTCGTCCAGCAGCAGCACGTTGCCGCCCTCGGCCAGGGTCTTGGCCAGGTGCAGACGTCCGCGCTCACCGCCCGAGAGCGTGCCCACGCGCTTTTGCTGGTCACCGCCGGAGAAGTTGAACCGGCCGCAGTAGGCGCGGCTGGGCATCTGGAATTTGCCCACGGTGATCATGTCCAGACCACCCGAGATGTCTTCCCACACGGTCTTCTCGCCGGCCAGGCCGTCGCGGCTCTGGTCCACCACGGCCATGCGCACGGTCTGGCCGATCTTGACCTCGCCGCTGTCGGGCTGCTCTTTGCCGCTGATCAGCTTGAACAGCGTGGACTTGCCGGCACCGTTGGGGCCGATGATGCCGACGATGGCGCCCGCCGGGATCTGGAAGCTCAGGTTGTCGATCAGCAGGCGGTCGCCGAAGGACTTGCTGACGTTCTTGAACTCGAACACCTCGTTGCCCAGGCGCTCGGCCACGGGAATGAAGATCTCGTTGGTCTCGTTGCGCTTCTGGTAGTCGACGTCGCTCAGTTCCTCGAAGCGGGCCAGGCGCGCCTTGCTCTTGGCCTGGCGGCCCTTGGGGTTCTGGCGCACCCACTCCAGTTCCTTCTTCATGGCCTTGGTGCGGGCGTCTTCGGTGCGCTGCTCCTGCTCCAGGCGGGCTTCCTTCTGTTCCAGCCAGGTGGAGTAGTTGCCTTTGTACGGAATGCCGTGGCCGCGGTCGAGTTCCAGAATCCACTCGGCCGCGTTGTCGAGGAAGTAGCGGTCGTGGGTGATCGCGACCACGGTGCCCGGGAAGCGCTTCAAGAACTGTTCCAGCCAGTCCACCGATTCGGCGTCCAGGTGGTTGGTGGGCTCATCCAGCAGCAGCATGTCGGGCTTGGACAGCAGCATGCAGCACAGCGCCACGCGGCGCTTTTCACCACCGGAGAGCAGACCGATCTTGGCGTCCCACGGCGGCAGGCGCAATGCGTCGGCCGCGATCTCCAGCTGGTGCTCGCCGTCGGTACCCGAGGTGGAGATGATGGCCTCCAGTTGCGCCTGCTCGGCGGCCAAAGCATCAAAGTCGGCGTCTTCTTCGGCGTAGGCGGCGTACACCTCTTCCAGCCGCTTCTGGGCAGCGCGCACGCCGCTCATGCTGTTTTCCACCGCTTCGCGCACCGTCTCGTCGGCATTGAGTTGTGGCTCCTGCGGCAAGTAGCCGATGCGGATGCCCGGCATCGGGATCGCTTCGCCTTCGATTTCCTTGTCGATGCCGGCCATGATCTTCAGCAGCGTGGACTTGCCCGAGCCGTTGGTACCGAGCACGCCGATCTTGGCGCCGGGGAAGAAAGAGAGCGAGATATCCTTGAGGATCTGGCGCTTGGGCGGCACGATTTTGCCGACCTTGTTCATGGAGAAAACGTATTGAGCCATTTTGATAAAAATGTTGAGTGACCAAAGGGAACGAGTGCGCCTGCGTCAGCAGGGGCGGCTCCGTTTCATCAAAACGTATTGAGCCATTGCTGTGTGCCTGAGAAATCTGCAGCCAGGACGGCCGCGCAGCCCAGGATTATCCCAGCATGCGACAATACGGCTCGTTGGGCACTTCAGTTGGCCCAACACCAGCCCTTCGCTGGGGTGCCCGCCCACCACGGGTGGCACCAAACCCCTGAATCCATCTGCCCCAGACTGGCCGGGCGTCGCTTCCAAAACCGAAGCGGCTCACGGAGTGGCCGATGCCCCCAGCGCCCTGGACGGGCGCCTCCAAAAAAATGACCTTTGACGATCTGAATCTGGCCCCGGCCATCGTGCAAGCCGTGCGTGAGCACGGCTATGAGACCCCCACCCCCATTCAAGTGGAAGCGATCCCCGCCGTGCTGGCCGGACGCGACCTGCTCGGTGGCGCCCAGACGGGCACCGGCAAGACCGCCGCCTTCACCCTGCCCCTGCTGCAGCGCCTGTCCGAAGGCGAGCGCGCCAAGAACCGCTTCGGCGGCGTGGCCATCCGCGCGCTGGTGCTGACCCCCACCCGCGAACTCGCCGCACAGGTCGAAGAGTCGGTGCGCACCTACGGCAAACACCTCACGCTGACCTCCACCGTCGTTTTCGGCGGCGTGGGCATGAACCCGCAGATCAACGCCATGAAACGCGGCGTTGACGTGCTCGTGGCCACCCCGGGTCGCCTGCTCGATCTGCAACAGCAAGGTTTCCTCGACCTCTCCGGCGTGCAGATGCTGGTGCTGGACGAGGCCGACCGCATGCTCGACATGGGCTTCATTCACGACGTGAAGAAGATCCTGGCGCTGGTGCCGAAAGAAAAGCAGAGCCTGCTGTTCTCAGCCACCTTCAGCGACGAGATCCGCGATCTCGCGAGCAACCTGCTCAAGGACCCGCTGCACATTCAGGTGACCCCGCGCAACACCACGGTGCAGCGCATCACCCAGGTGATCCACCCGGTGGGCCGTGGCAAGAAAAAGGCCCTGCTGGTGCACATCATCAACCAGCACAACTGGAGCCAGGTGCTGGTGTTCACCCGCACCAAGTTCGGCGCCAACAACGTGGCCGAGTTCCTCACGAAAAACGGCATCCAGGCGATGGCGCTGCACGGCAACAAGAGCCAGGGTGCCCGCACCCAGGCGCTGGCCGGCTTCAAGAGTGGCGAGATCCGCGCCCTGGTGGCCACCGACATCGCAGCGCGCGGCATCGACATCGACGAGCTGCCGCACGTGGTGAACTACGAAATTCCGAACGTCAGCGAAGACTACGTGCACCGCATCGGCCGCACCGGCCGCGCGGGCAACAGCGGTGAAGCCGTCAACCTTGTGAGCCTGGACGAAGAAGGTTTCATGATGGAAATCGAGCGCTTCACCAAGCAACGCATCCCGGTGCAGATGTTCCCCGAGTTCATGCCCGAGCCCGGTGAGAAGGCCGAGCCCATCGCCATGGGCCGACAGACCATCTGGGGTGGCGCCGGCAAGCCGCCGAGCCGCGACGTGATGGCCGCAGCCGCCAAGGCCGCGCGCACGGAAATGATGCAGCGCGTGCGCGAGAAAAAAGCCGGTGAGCCCCAGCAAGGCCGTGGCAACGGTGGCGGTGGCCAGCGCCAGCGCCCCGCCGGTGACGGCGCCCAGATCGACGGACCGCGCGGCGAAGGTCGCCGCGGTGGTGGTAACGGTGGTGGCCAGCGCGCCAACGGTGGCGGTGGCGGCAATGGCCAGCCACGCGGCCACAACGGCCCACGCAACGGTGGTGGCGGCCAGGGTCCACGCCCGCCGCGCCAGCAGGCCGATCGCGGTGACCGCATGGACCGCGCTCCGCGCGAAGACCGTGGCCCGCGTGAAGACCGCGAACCCGGCGCCGAGCGTCAGCCCGGCCCCAACGCCCACCTGGGCAGCCTGCGCATCAAGGAACCGCGCCCACGCGCAGCCAACCCGGGCGGCCAGCCCGACCCGCTGCGCACCAGCATCGACGCCATGCGCACCGGCAACCGCGGTGGCAAGGGCGGCGGCGGTGGTGGACGCGGTGGCCCTCGCGGTGGTGGCGGCGGCGGTGGCGGCAACGCCGACCCCCTGCGCACCAACTACGGCCGCATTCGCTGAATGGATCGCTGAACTACAGTGCGGTCATGCAAAACGACCGCACACTTTCCAAACCCGACGCCCCGTCTGCCCTCCCCGGCAACGGGGCGTCGCCACGTTGGGCCACGCTCATGGTGGCCACCAGCGAATGCGCCTGTCCGACAGTCCGACAGGAGGGTAATCACCGAGGCCAGTCCTCGTGACGGTGTCTACCATCCGCGTCGTTGATCCGAACACATCCATGTCTACCTGCACGGGAGCACCATGAACACAGGCAACAATTTTGGGATCGGCGTGGCGCTGTGGGCGTTGCTGGGAGCAACGGTCGCCTGGGCTCAGCCCAGCTTTCCCATCGAACGGCCCGCGATCAAATTGGGTGATGCCTGGACGTCCCGCACGGTTGACGGTTGGAACAACCGGGAAACAGGGCAGTTCACCGTGACCGTCGTTGGTTTTGAGGCCGAGAAAGTCCTGGTCCGGTCACACGCCCTACCCTCCGATCAGACACAAACGCAAACTTACACAGCCGATTGGCAACCCTGTCGCAGCATGCAGAACAGCAGCGAACTGGTGTGCGGCGGCTCCCTGAGGTTCCCGCTGACAGCGGACTACAAACACAGCTACCAAAAGCTTCCTCGAACCAATGGGATGACCTACCTCGACGCCAAATGCGAAGGCAAGGGATTCGAGAAAGTCAAGGTGCCGGCGGGAGAGTTTGACGCGTTCAAGATCGAGTGCAAGGGTGCCTGGACGCGCGTTTTTGGCGGCTCTTTCTCGGGGCAGTACGAAGAAACCTACTGGTACGCCCCTGACGTTCGGCACCGGGTGAAGTATGTGTTCAACGACCGTCGCTCCAATGGTCAGCCGGACACCAAATTGATCGTCGAGCTCACCGAGTTCAAGCCGGCCCCTTGACGACAATCAGACCTTGACGAATGCGGTGACCAGCGGTTCGTCACCCACCTGCCGGCTGCGGTGGCCGTGCACCGTCGCGTCAAACGTGGCGCCTGCAGGCAAGGTGTCGGCCGAATAGAAGTGATCCCCCGCGCTGAAGATGCGCGAGCTGCCGTCCTGCAAGCCAATCTCCATCTGGCCGCGCAACACGAACAGCCACTGCGGCGCGTCGGTGCAATGGAACTGGCTGCGGAAACCCACCGGGCTCTGGCGCAACTGCAGGCCCGTGGCGGGCAGGACCGGCGACAGGCGTGCCGCGGGCGTCCCTTTGCTGAGATCAATCGCTTCCTCGCGAAAGCGCGCACGGCCATCGGTGTCGGTGAACAGCACGACCTGGTTGAACGGGATCATGGGAGCTCCTGAAAAGGTGCCCGGTTGTACCAGACCTCACGGCTCACAAGGCAAAGCGCCCGGGGTCCTGCAAGGGACACCGGGCGCTGGCGTCCCCGGCCTCATGGGCTGGGGACGAAATCGATCAGAACGATCAGTTCACCGACACGTTGCGCGACTTCACCAGCTCGGCGCGCACGTCGTCACGGCTCTTGGCCTGGAAGGTGGCGTCGGCGGGGTAACGGCTGGGGTTCAGGTCCTTGAAACGGGCACCGGTTTCACCGTCAGCGATCAACTCGCCGTTGCGGATGGCTTCGGCCAGTTCGGCTTTCACTTCAGCGCGGGTCTTGCCTTGGGCGACCACTTCCACCGCAGGAGCGGCGCGGTTGGCAGCGTACTGCGAAGGGAACAGTTCGTTGAAGCGGGCACCGGTCTGGCCGTCGGCGATCAGGTCACCGCTGGCTTGGGCTGCGGCCAGTTCGGCTTTCACTTCGGCGCGGGTCTTGGTGACCACGGTGGCTTGGGGGTACAGGTGCGGGCTGACCTGGTTGAAACGCAGGCCGGTTTCGCCGTCGGCGATCAGGTCGCCATTGCGCTGGGCTTCGACCAGTTCGGCACGAACCTGCTCACGGGTTTTTGCAACAGCGGGGTCGGCGGCGAAGGCGTGGCCGGCAACGAGGGTGGACAGGGCGATGGCAACAACAGACAAACGGGTTTTCATGACAGTTTCCTTTGGGAGGGTTGAACATGCCGGTCGGTCCGTTGTGCGGTCTGGCCGGCTTCGATGCCTCTGCGGAGGGTTTGCATGCATCGATGGGTTGAACTGTAAAGTTTCTGATCCCGAAGAAAAACAGCGGCCATATGACTTCTGTGTTTCTATTTCAACAATAATCAGGTCTTTCTCATCCGGGAAAACCCTTTAAGGAGCCTCTTCATGGACCGTCTGGCCTCGATG
>JAJNQE010000063.1 GCA_021154985.1 Hydrogenophaga sp. | reverse complement strand
GGTGCTCACGCTGATGCCGGTGCCGCCGCTGCCGATCAGCGTGGCGGCCAGTTCAAACTCGGTCGGGCCACCGCCCGGCGCCTCGGCCACGCGCTGCGCCCAGGCCAGCGTGGCCTGCCGCACGGTCTGGGTGATGGACATGCTCTTGAGCTTGCCCTCCGAGCCCAGCCCGACCACCACCACATGGGGCGGGCGGGGCAGGGCGAGCGGGCTGTCCGGGTCCTGGCGGTTGTTGATGAAGATCTGGTGGGTGCCCGGCGCTTCGGGGTACAGGCCGGCAGCGAGCGAGGCCGACATCACGCCGCCAATGAAGTGGTCGACCACCGCCTCGGTGCCGCTCAGTGTGGAGGCGACGTAGTGGCCCACCATGAGCGGCTTGCTGATGAACTTGAGGTTGGTGTTGTGCACGCTGATGTGCAGCGCGCTCTGGGGCGCTTCGGTTGCGGTGACGGGTTCGGCCATGGGCGCCAGCAGTTCACCCAGGCCGGTGGGTGGCACCACCACCGTGCTGCGCTGGCGCGAGGGGCGGTTGCGAACCAGCGCGGCGGCCGGCGCAGCGCCCGCGCGCAGGCCGGTGGCGCCCACCAGCGGCAGGTGCTGTGTGTCGCCGTTTTGCAGCAGCTCCAGGTAGGCCGGGAACGCGGCTTCCACGTCGGGCAGATCACCGTGCGAGCTGTCCACCCGCCACGCGCGCACGCCGGGCAGCAAGGCGCTCTCCAGCGTCACGCGGCCGTCGCCGCCTTCGGGCTGGTCCAGGTACACCAGGCCATCGCGCGCATCCACCTCAAACCCCGCCGGCGTGAAACGCGCGTGCCCCACCACCATCACCAGGCGGTCGCAGAAACCGGGCAGCGCGGTGTCGCGCTGCTGGTCGAGTCGGCGGCGCAGCGCCACCGCGCGGTCGAGCACATCTTGTGTCGGCACGCCCCAGCGGTAGATGGCGCGCTGGCTGCCCGGGTCGTGCCAGAAGTTGGCCTCTTCGAGGGCTTTCATGTCCTGTTCGGCCAGGGCCTGCCAGCGCTCGCTCTGCGCCAGGCCGAGCGCGGGGTCGAGCAGACCGGTCTGCAGTTGCAGAAAACCCGGCATGGCCGCCATGAGGCGGCGCGCCTTGTGGTCTTGAAACGGCAGGCCGAACGCGGCCAGCGCGTTGCCCATGGTGTCGTCGCCCGAGAGCACCTGCATGGGGGCGAACGAGCCGCCGTTGGGCGTGCCCAGCATCAGGAGGCGCGAACCCGGGCGCTCCAGCCAGCGCTGCCACACGGCGGGTCGCTCCAGTTGCACGGTGCGCGCCACCACGCCGCCCATGGAATGCGCGAGCAGGCGCACCGGCTGGCCGCTGGCTGCGCGGGCCGAGAGCGCCACGTCCATCACCTCGGCCAGGCGTGCTGCCTCTTCCTCGATCGGGCGGCGCCAGTCGAACGAAAACTCGATCACCTCGTGGCTGGCCGAGAGGAAGTTGGCAAGGTCGTCGTACACGCTGCCGATGGCGCCATCGGGCTGCACCTTGCCGCCGCTGTCGGGGTAGGCCAGGCGGCCCAGTCCGCCGAGGATGCGCGCACTCAGCCAGATGCGTTTGCCGTCCACCGCGAGGTGGCTGCCCAGGATGCCGGGCAACAGGATCACGGCGGGACGGTCCGAGGCCGGTGGTGTGTTGGCCGAGCGGGGCATGCCGCGCAGGCCGTCGCTGGAGCTGCCGGCCCACGACATGGGCCCGATCGGACGAAAGCCCGCCGGCGCGTCCTGCACCAGCGCGTTGCAGATGGCCTCGGCCGAGCGCGGCTCGCTGAAGTAGCTGAAGTGCGAGACCTTGCCGCCGCGCTCCAGCACAAAGGTGGCCGCCGCGTGCCCGCCCGCCGGGGCGCGTGGCGCGCCGCCGTACATCGAGCGTGTCTGCACCACGAGGTCGTTGTCGGTCCAGTAGAAAGCGTCGGCCAGCAGCGTCTTCACCCACGAGGTGATGGAGTCGCCCTGGATGTCGCCCGCCACCACCCGCAGCTGGCCCGGCAAGGGCCCGCCATCGGTGCCATCCAGGGTGTGCAGCCATTGCACCAGCGGGCTCTCGGGCATCATGCATTCGAGGCCGGGCAGCAGAGCCGGGTCGGTGCGCTGGCTGGCCACTTCGCCAATGAAATCGATCAGCGTGGGGGCCACCGGAATGGCCGCGAGTTCGAGCGACCACTTGAGCACCGACACATAGGCGTCGAGCCGTTTGGAGGCCAGCAAGGTGCCGCGCGCGGGGCAGGCCACGCGCACCACCCGCGCCACGCCGATGTTGCGTCCCCTGACCTCGGCGGCGAGCGCGCGCAGCGCCTTGAGCTGGTTGCGGTGGGCTGGCGCCTTGAAGGGCGCGAGCGACTTCTCGTCCAGCTCTGGCCTGGCGCACACGCGCGCCAGCACCTCGGCCACCAGACCCCCGCGCGAGTGCGTGAGCAGGTGCAGGCGTGCACCGCTGGGCAGGGCGCGGGCCAGCATGAGTGCGTTGTCGATCGGGCTGGCCATGAGCGTGGGGTGCTCGAAGCCATAGACCCGGTCGCCGTGGCGCGCGAACAGCTCGCGCACCTTGTGCGGGTGGTGCTGCCAGAGCTTGCCGAAGGTGCCGTGGGTGTTGGAGAAGGTGCCGTGCAGCAGCACCAACACGGGCTCGTCGGGGTTGGCGGTGGGCGGGATCTTGGCGATCGGTTGGGCATGGCCCTTGAGCGTGGCCGCGAAGCTGTGCGCCGAGAGCGCGTACAAGCCGGCGTCCACCTGGTTGTCCACCCGCGCGGCGATCTTGGCCGCGGTGATGCGCGAGGCCGGCTCCAGCAGCAGGCCGGTGACCACCTCGATGGCCGATAGCAGCACGTCGCCCAGCCGCCCGCGCGTGGCACCCCGCGTGGCGCCGGCTTGTTCGAGGCCCTGCCAGCCGAGTTGGGCGGGCACCTGCACCTCGGTGGCCGCAGCGCCGGAGCGGCTGCGCGTTTGTGCCGCCATGCCACTGCGCGTGAGTCCCGACTGCGCCAGCATCAGGTCGCGTGCGGTCTCGGGGTGCAGCATCAGCGAAGGACCGTTGCTGATGTGCAGCACCACCGCATCGAGCCCGGGCCGGGCCGTGAGGCGCACGGCATCGCTGCTGCCGCGTGTGGCGCCCACCTGCACCCGCTGCACGGTCTGCCCGCGCCCGCCGAAGGCCGCCGCGGCAGCGGCCCCGCCGCCGCGTGTGGCGCCCGCGCCGGCCTGCGGCTGACCGCGAACGATGAAAGTGATCGGTGCGGCGGCGGTGCTCATGGGGGCCTTTCTGTGGCGGTGGTGCGGCCGGGTTCAGTGGGCGGCGCGGGCGGTGTTTTTCTTCGCGGGTGCTGCGCGCTTTTTGGCCGGCGCGGCAGAGGGTTGGGGTGTGGCGCGGGCCCGGGTGGCCAGCGGTACGGCGCGTTGCGTGCGCGAGAGCACCGTGGGCCCCGACCGCGGCGTCGCCTGGCGGGTCACGAAGTCGTTGCAGACCCAGCCTTCAAGGTCGGTGGCGCCGACCACAGCCACGCGGCTCCAGCGGTCTTGGGGCTCCAGCAGCACCAGCTCGGCGCCGCGCTTGAGCGCGGGCGCGACCTTGGGGAACTCGGCGGCCGGGCCGCTGCGGATGTTCAGACTGGCGGTGTTCACCACCAGGCGCACCGGCACGTCGGCCCTGCGCCCCAGTGCACGGGCGCGCACCGCAGCCAGCGGGAACGCGGGGCCCGGGTCGACCTTGCGGCCGCGCGCAATGTCTTCATGGCCCAACACGTCCTGCAGGCCGTAGTGCGCCACCAGCACCTCACACAACTGCAGCGCGCGTTCGATCTGCACCTCGGTGAAGTGGTGCCAGGGCCGCACGCCACCGCCGTGCCGGTGTTCGGCCACCACCACCTCGTTGTCGGGGTAGGCCTTGCCGAACCACGACACGCAGCGTTCGCCCTCGCGGTGCAGCAGGCCGGCGTTGTCCATCTCGATGCCGATGGCGTGGTGGTTCAGGCCGTCGATGCCGTTCCACTGGCTCACCCCGGCGTGCCAGGTCACGGCGTTGAAGGGCGCGAGCTGCACGAAGCGCCCATCGCGCCCGAGCACGATGTGGGCGGACGCATTGCCCTGCGGCTTCTTCGTGCAGAGCGATTCCACCGAGCTCTCCAGCGTGCGGCCCGCCGTGTAGTGCAGCACGACAAAACGCGGGCGCATGGCGCCGCCCACGTTGGGCGTGGCGCGGTAGCTCACGTCGGGGCCGGTGAGGCGGTGGTTCTGGATGCCGAGCATGTGAAACCCTCCCTTGGGGTGGTCGCTGCAAACATGGCGCCTGCCGGGGCGCCCACCGGTCAGACGCTGAAGGGCGCCTGCTTGAGAAACGGTGCTGCCGGGCCGAGCGTGAACAGGTTGGGCGACTGGCTGGGCGGCAGGCCCGCGCGGATGTGCGCGTGCAGGCTGGCGTAGCTGCCCTTGAACGCACCGTTGTTCCACACGCGCAGCAGTTGTTCGGTGAACGCGCCGTTGTGGTCGCCGTCCATGGAAAACTGGTTGTCCTGGCAGCCCGAGATGAGGATGAGCGCGGGCTTGAAGTCCTTGACGATGCCGGTGAGCCGGGTGCTCACGGTCACCTTGGCCAGCGCGGTGTCGGGGTCGCTCACGCGCCCGCCAGCCACCTTGGCCACGTCGTTCTGCAGCTGGTCGTAGAAGGCCTTGTGCGCGGCGTAGACGCGCATGCCCACGGCCGGCGGCATGATGCGCGGGCGCTGCGCCGGTGTGCCGGCTGGCGGGCGCCCGGCGCGCACCACGGTACCGCTGTGGCAGCTGTCCGAGAGCACCAGAACGCGCACACCCGCCTTGAATTTGCTCAGCTCGTAGTAGAGCTCGTCGTCGATGAGCTGGCCGTCGAACAGGCACCAGGTTTCGTCCTGCTTGTCGTCTTCTTCGCCGCTCACGTCGGGCACCTGGCCACCGTGGCCCGAAAAGCTCATGAAGAAGAAGTCGCCGCTGGCCAGCGTTTTGGTGGACTTGCGCAGGGCGGCCAACAGGTTGGCCCGAGTGGCCTTCTTCGTGAGCAGGAGGGTGCTTTTCATGCCCCGGGATTGCGCGAGTGCCGCCATGTCGTGTGCATCAAATTCGCACGCCGCGAGGGGTCCTGTCCAGCCCTCGTAGTGGGCGGCGCTCACTTCGTTGATGCCGATATGCAGCGATTGGGCCTGGGGCTTTTTCGCTGTGGAGGCAGACGCTTTGCTGGCCATGTGAGCTCCCCCGGTGGGCTGTTTCAAATTGTTTGAACTGTGCAATCCGTCACAAATTCTGTGCAGTTTGCATGGCCGAAGCAAATCTCAAGTTGTAAGCGAATGTCATTTATGGGTTCTTTTGGGCTACTGGGGCGCGGGTGTGCCCACCGCTGTTCCATGGACAAAAAGGGCCTGGACCGCGCCGCGGTCCAGGCCCCCTCATGTCTGCATGGCGTGGGCCGGACTCAGTGGCCCGACGCCCCCGCCGCGCCGATGCCGGTTTCTGAACGCACCTGCTGTGCGAGGAAGCCAGCCCGGTCGATGTTGGCGCGCCGGCTGTTGTCCAGGATGGAGAACAGCCAGATGCCCACGAAGCCGATGGTCATGGAGAAGAGGGCGGGTGAGGTGTAGGGGAACAGCGCCGAGCCCTTGGGGTTGCCCAAGGTCACTTCCCACACCGAGGGCGAGACGATGGTCAGCGCCACCGACGAGACCAGGCCCAGAAAGCCTCCGATCACCGCACCCTTGGTTGTGCAGTCTTTCCACAGCACGCTCATGAACAGCACGGGGAAGTTGGCCGAGGCCGCGATGGCAAACGCCAGCGACACCATGAAGGCGATGTTCTGCTTCTCGAACGCAATGCCCAGCACCACCGCCACCACGCCGAGCGCGATGGTCGTCATCTTGGACACCCGCAGCTCGGAAGCGCTGTCGGCCTTGCCCTTCTTGATCACGGTGGCGTAGAGGTCGTGCGAGACGGCCGAAGCGCCGGAGAGCGTGAGGCCCGCCACCACCGCGAGGATGGTGGCAAAGGCCACCGCCGAGATGAAGCCCAGGAACACGTTGCCGCCCACGGCGTTGGAGAGGTGCACAGCGGCCATGTTGTTGCCGCCCAGCAGCGCGCCCTTGGCGTCGAGGAACTGCGGATTGGTCAGCACGAAGGTGATGGCGCCGAAACCGATGATGAAGGTCAGCAGATAAAAGTAGCCGATCCAGCCGGTGGCCCACATCACCGACTTGCGCGCTTCCTTGGCGCTGGGCACGGTGAAGAAGCGCATGAGGATGTGGGGCAAGCCGGCGGTGCCGAACATCAGCGCCATGCCGAAGCTGATGGCCGAGATCGGGTCCTTCACAAAATTGCCCGGTCCCACGATGGATTGGCCCAGCGAGGCCGCCACGTCGGCGGTCTTGCCGTCTTTCAGGGCCAGGTCGGTCTTGATCTTCACCGCGCCGGCGAACATGGCCTCGGGGCTGAAGCCGAAGTGCCACAGCACCGAGAGCGCCATGAACGAGGCGCCACCCAGCAGCAGGCAGGCCTTGATGATCTGCACCCAGGTGGTGGCCGTCATGCCGCCGAACAGCACATACACCATCATGAGCGCGCCCACGATCACCACCGCGATCCAGTACTCCAGTCCGAAGAGCAGCTTGATCAGCTGGCCCGCGCCCACCATCTGGGCGATCAAATAGAAGGCCACCACCACCAGCGTGCCCGAGGCCGCAAAGATGCGGATGGGCGTCTGCTCGAAGCGGAAAGCCGCCACATCGGCGAAGGTGAACTTGCCCAGGTTGCGCAGGCGCTCGGCCATCAGGAAGGTGATGACGGGCCAACCCACCAGGAAGCCGATGGAGTAGATGAGGCCGTCAAAACCGCTGGCCATCACCGCCGCCGAAATGCCGAGGAAAGACGCGGCCGACATGTAGTCGCCTGCGATCGCCAGGCCGTTCTGAAAGCCGGTGATGCCGCCACCGGCGGTGTAGAAATCGGCGGCCGACTTGGTCTTGGCTGCGGCCCATTTGGTGATGAACAGCGTGAGCAGAACGAAGGTGCCGAACATGCCGATGGCCGTCCAGTTGGTGGCCTGTTTTTCGGCCTGGCCGAGGTCGGCGCCAGCGGCCCAGACAGCGGCCGATACCCCGAAGAGGGCCAGCAGTGTGAGGATGCGACGCAGGGTGGGCATGTGGTGCTTCATTTCGTCACCGCCTGCGCCACCGCATTGGAGAGTTCGTCGAACTCGGTGTTGGCGCGCTTCACGTAGATCGCCGTGATGACGATGGTGAAGACGATCACGCCGAAGCCGATCGGTATGCCGATGGTCATCACGCCATCGCCCAGGCGCGTCGACAGGAATGCCTTGTTGAACGCGACCAGCAGGATGAAGCCGTAGTACACGACCATCATCGCCAGGGTGAGCCACCAGCCGAAGCTGGATCTTTTCGCCTTGAGTTCCTGGTATTTCGGATGGTTCAGGATGCGTTGGAGCATGTCGTCCTGCATGGGGTCTCCTCGGGTTTGAAGTGGAGACGCCAGCGTAGGTTTGGGCTCTTACCAAGCACTGACCCGAAACTGAAGGGGCGCTGACACAGCACGCAACCGGTGAACCGCACGACAGGTGCTCGTGCTCTCATTTTGAAAGCTTCGCGTCAGCTTTGGCGTTGTCCGCTAGGGGCATACCCTTGGTTTTCCAGCATGGGGGCGGCAACGCAATTTAGCTGTAAGAAACCGATAACAAAGTGCGCCGCGTGATGCCACGGACCCGCTGTTCGTGGAGTGCACCCGGGGGCGGCAGACGCTGCCCATCAACAAGCAAACTCAGAGGAAACAACTCATGAATAGCGACAGCAACGCAAAGGCCTACTGGTCTGCCACGCTGGGCCTGCTGACCAAGGTATTGGTCGTGTGGTTCCTGGTGTCCTACGGCGCGGGCATCTTGTTCGCCCCCATGCTCAACAACATTTCGCTCGGCGGTTATCCGGTGGGCTTCTGGTTCGCGCAGCAGGGTTCCATCTACGTGTTCATTGCATTGATCTTCTATTACGCCCGCAAGATGGGTCAGATCGATCGCAAGTTCGGCATGCAGGAAGACTGAGAGAACACCATGTCACTTCAAACCACCATCTATCTTTTCGTCGGGCTCAGCTTCGCGCTGTACCTCGGCATCGCCTACTGGGCACGTGCGGGCAGCACGTCCGACTTCTACGTGGCCGGCGGCGGGGTTCACCCCATCACCAACGGCATGGCCACAGCCGCCGACTGGATGTCGGCCGCGTCCTTCATCTCCATGGCCGGCCTCATCTCCAACATGGGCTATGGCGGCGCCGTGTTCCTGATGGGCTGGACCGGTGGCTTCGTGCTGCTGGCCATGCTGCTGGCGCCGTACCTGCGCAAGTTCGGCAAGTTCACCGTGCCCGAGTTCATCGGCGACCGCTTCTACTCCAAGGGAGCGCGCAACGTGGCCGTGCTGTGCCTGTTGGTGGCATCGCTGACCTACATCATTGGCCAGATGACGGGTGTGGGCGTGACCTTCGCGCGTTTCCTGGGCGTGACCAGCGACCAGGGCATCTACATCGGCATGGCCATTGTGTTTGCCTATGCGGTGTTCGGCGGCATGAAGGGCATCACCTACACGCAGGTGGCCCAGTACATCGTGCTGATCCTGGCCTATCTGGTGCCGGCTTTCTTCATCTCGCTCAACCTCACCGGCAACTTCCTGCCGCAGCTGGGTCTGGGCTCCGATCTGGCCGGCACCGACGTGTCGCTGCTGACCAAGCTTGACCAGGTGGTGACCGACCTGGGCTTTGGCCAGTACACGACCACCGCCGCCGGTTCCACGCTGAACATGTTCTTCTACACCGTGTCGCTGATGATCGGTACCGCGGGCCTGCCCCACGTGATCGTTCGCTTCTTCACCGTGCCCAAGGTGGCCGATGCGCGTTCCACCGCCGGCTGGGCGCTGATCTTCATTGCCCTGCTGTACACCACCGCACCCGCTGTGGGCGCCATGGCCAAGCTGAACCTGCATGGCACGGTGAACAGCGCTGTGGGCCTGGTCAACAGCCCTGAAGGCGGCATTGGCGTGAGCGCCGACACCGTCAAGGCCAATGGCGACCTGTACGCCACCGAAGCCAGCCTGGTGTACGAACAACGCCCCGACTGGATGAAGCGCTGGGAAAAGACCGGCCTGCTGAAGTGGGAAGACAAGAACGCGGATGGCCGCATCCAGTACTACAACGACGCCACCAAGAACGAAGCCGCCAAAGGCAAGGCCGAAGCGGCTGGCTGGAAGGGCAACGAGCTGACCGTGAACGCCGACATCATCGTGCTGGCCAACCCGGAAATCGCGCTGCTGCCCAACTGGGTGATCGCACTGGTGGCCGCGGGTGGTCTGGCCGCTGCGCTGTCCACCGCTGCGGGTCTTCTGCTGGCCATCTCCTCGGCCGTCTCGCACGACCTGATCAAGGGCGCTATCAAGCCCGACATCAGCGAAAAGGCCGAGCTCATGGCCGGCAAGATCGCCATGGCCGCTGCGGTGTTTGTGGCGGGCTGGCTGGGCTTGAACCCGCCAGGCTTTGCGGCCGGTACCGTGGCCCTGGCCTTCGGTATCGCGGCATCCACCATCTTCCCTGCGTTGATGATGGGCATCTTCAGCCGCACCGTGACCGACAAGGGTGCCATCGCCGGCATGCTGGCCGGTCTGGCTGTGGTGCTGTTCTACGTGTTTGCACACAAGGGCATCTTCTTCATCAAGGGCACGGACTTCGTGCACATGGTGGGCGGCGTGAACGGCTTCTTCACCATCACCCCCGAGGCCTTCGGCACCGTGGGCGCCATCGTGAACTTCGTGGTGGCCTTCCTGGTGAGCAAGGTGTCCAAGCCGGTTCCCCAGCACATCCAGGACTTGGTGGAGTCGGTGCGTGTGCCCAAGGGCGCAGGCGCTGCCACTGGTCACTGATGGCTTGAATTCACATCGCCCGGGCTGGTCCCGGGCGCTCCGTGAACCAGACCCCGTCGGCTTGCCGACGGGGTTTTGTTTTTATGAGAGCCGCTGCACGACAATGCAGCGCGAGGAAACCCACCCCATGAACCTGCCCAGCGTCTTCATCTTCAACTGGATTTTTCTGCTCGCCCTGTTTCCGGTGGCGTTCTTCTGGCTGCGCCGCGCCTGGCGCATCCTGGTGAAGCGCGACTTCTCCGAGGTGGCGTTGAAGAAAGGCGTGGCTCCCCCCAACGCCGAGCACTACGCGCCCTACGAGATGGCCATCAACCTGGTGGGTGGCGTGGTCGTGGTCGGCGTGCTGGTGGCCGTGCTGGGCTTCCAGGCACTCGCGTCCGAAGACTGGATCGCCATCGCGGGTGTGACGCTGTGGATGAAGCTGCTGGCCTCATTTGCGCTGAGCCGCCAGGCTCACGGCCAGGGGCTGGGACGCAAGAAGGGCTGAGGACAGCGCAAGAGCGCGGGTGGCTCAGTACTCCAGGCGCTCGGGCCGGATTTCCTGCAGGATCGTCGTCGCGATCTCTTCGATCGACTTGGTCGTCGTTGACAACCAGCGGATGCCCTCGCGCCGCATCATGCCCTCGGCCTCGCTCACCTCCATGCGGCAGTTCTCCAGGCTCGCGTAGCGCGAGTTGGGCCGGCGCTCATTGCGGATCTCGCTCAGGCGTTCGGGCGCGATCGTGAGGCCAAAGATTTTTTTGCGGTGTGCCACCAGCGCGGGCGGCAGCTTGCGGCGTTCGAAGTCCTCAGGGATCAACGGGTAGTTCGACGCCTTCAGACCATATTGCATGGCCAGGTAGAGCGATGTGGGCGTCTTGCCGCTGCGGCTCACCCCCACCAGGATCACGTCAGACCCCTGCAGGTCCTTGTGGCTCTGGCCGTCGTCGTGCGCCAGCGAGAAGTTGATGGCCTCGATGCGGTCGTTGTAGGCCTTGCTTTTGGACGCGTCCGAGAAGCGACCCACGCGGTGGTTGGACTTCAGGCCCAGTTCCTGCTCCATCGGCTCCACGAAGGTGCCGAACATGTCGAGCATCATGCCGTTGCAGTGGTTCTGGAACACGGCCAGCACCTCCATGTTGACCACGGTGGTGAAGACCAGCGGGCGTTTGCCCTCGATTTCGGCGGTGTGGTTGATCTGGCGCACCGCCTGGTGGGCCTTGTCCACGCTGTCCAGAAACGGCAGGCGCACGCGCCGCACTTCAATCTCGAACTGCGCCAGCAAGGCGTTGCCGAAAGTCTCGGCGGTGATGCCGGTGCCGTCGGAGATGAAGAAGACCGTTCGGTTGGGCATGGGGCTCGTCCTTACAATACCGGGTGTTGTGTCGGGGTCATTATCAATGGCCTCGCCGTCTCATTTGCCTCCCTGCCCGGTGCCAGACCCACAACAGAACAACAGGTCACCCGCCCCTGCATGGACACCCCCGGTTTTTCAACCTTAGGAGTTTTCCCATGTCCAACCTGTTTGGAGCGACCGATCTGGTCGTGCCTTTCGAAAAATTGCGAATGAGCGACGTCGAGTCGGTCGGCGGCAAGAACGCCAGCCTCGGCGAGATGATTTCGCAACTGCCCACCGGCGTGAAAGTGCCCACCGGCTTTGCGACCACGGCACACGCCTTTCGCGAATTCCTCAAACACGATGGCCTGACCGAGCGCATCAACGCGCGCCTGGACGCGCTGGACACCGAAGACGTGCGCGCGCTGGCCGAAGCCGGTGCCGAGATCCGCGCCATGGTGGAAAACCAGCCGTTTCCGGCCGACCTTGAAAAAGCCATCCGCGAAGCGTTTGTGACGCTCACCAACGGCAACGCCACCGCCTCGTTCGCCGTGCGTTCGTCGGCCACGGCCGAAGACCTGCCCGATGCTTCGTTTGCCGGCCAGCAGGAGACCTTTCTGAACGTGATCGGCATCGAAGAGGTGCTGCACAAGATGAAGGAGGTCTTTGCCAGCCTCTACAACGACCGCGCCATCAGCTACCGCGTGCACAAGGGTTTTGCCCACGCCGACGTGGCCCTGAGCGCCGGCGTGCAGCGCATGGTGCGCTCCGACCTGGGGGCGGCCGGCGTGATGTTCACCATCGACACCGAGAGCGGATTTGAAGACGTGGTCTTCATCACCAGCAGCTACGGCCTGGGCGAGACCGTGGTGCAGGGCGCTGTGAACCCGGACGAGTTTTACGTGCACAAGCCCATGCTCAAGGCCGGCAAGCGCGCGCTGATCCGCCGCAACCTGGGCAGCAAGCTGATCCAGATGGGCTTCACGACACCCGAGGAAAAGTCGGGCGCTGGTGCGCTCAAGGGCAAGCTGGTGAAAACCACCGACGTGCCGGTGGAACTGCGCAACCGCTACAGCCTGAGCGATGCGGACGTGGAGCAGCTGGCTCGCTACGCGATGGTGATCGAGCAGCATTACGGCCGCCCGATGGACATCGAGTGGGGCAAGGACGGTGTGGACGGTGAGCTTTACATCCTGCAGGCCCGACCCGAGACGGTGAAAAGCCAGAGCGCGGGCAAGACCGAGGTGCGCTACAAGCTCAAGGGCAAGGGCTCGGTGCTGGCCAGTGGCCGCGCGATTGGCCAGAAAGTGGGCACCGGCCCGGTGCGCCTGGTACACAGCATCAGCGAGATGGACAAGGTGCAGCCCGGTGATGTGCTGGTGACCGACATGACCGACCCGAACTGGGAGCCGGTGATGAAGCGGGCGAGCGCCATCGTGACCAACCGCGGCGGGCGCACCTGCCACGCGGCCATCATCGCGCGCGAGCTGGGCATTCCGGCGGTGGTCGGCTGCGGCGACGCGACCGAGCTGCTGAAGGACGGCACGCTGGTCACGGTGAGCTGCGCCGAAGGCGACACCGGCAATATTTATGACGGCCTGCTGGAGACCGAAATCACCGAAGTGCAGCGCGGCGAGATGCCGGCGCTGGACGTGAAGATCATGATGAACGTGGGCAACCCGCAGCTGGCGTTTGATTTCTGCCAGATTCCCAACGGCGGCGTGGGCCTGGCGCGGCTGGAATTCATCATCAACAACAACATCGGCGTGCACCCCAAGGCGATCCTGGACTACCCGGCCGTGGACGCCGACCTGAAAAAGGCGGTGGAGTCGGTGGCGCGGGGCCATGCGTCGCCGCGTGCGTTCTACGTGGACAAGGTGGCCGAAGGAGTGGCCACCATCGCCGCGGCCTTCTGGCCCAAACCGGTGATCGTGCGGCTCTCGGACTTCAAGAGCAACGAGTACCGCAAGCTGGTGGGCGGCTCGCGCTACGAGCCCGATGAAGAGAACCCGATGCTGGGCTTCCGCGGTGCGGCGCGCTACATCAGCGAAGACTTCCGCGAAGCCTTTGCCATGGAATGCGAAGCCCTCAAGCGCGTGCGCGAAGACATGGGTCTGGACAACGTGCAGGTGATGGTGCCGTTCGTGCGCACGCTGGCGCAGGCCCGGCGCGTGACCGAGCTCATGGCCGACAAGGGCTTGAAGCGCGGCGACAACGGCCTGAAAGTCATCATGATGTGCGAGATCCCGAGCAACGCGGTGCTGGCCAAGGACTTCCTGCAGTACTTCGACGGCTTCTCCATCGGCTCCAACGACCTGACCCAGCTCACCCTGGGCCTGGACCGTGATTCGGGCCTGGAGCTGCTGGCGCACGATTTTGACGAGCGCGACCCGGCGGTGAAGGCGCTGCTGCAAATGGCCATCGGCGCCTGCAAGGCCGAAGGCAAATACGTGGGCATCTGCGGCCAGGGCCCCAGCGACCACCCCGACTTTGCGCAGTGGCTGCGCGACGAGGGCATCAGCTCGATTTCGCTGAACCCGGACTCGGTGGTCGACACCTGGCAATTGCTCGCCGGCAGCCAGAAGTGAACGCTCTGCGCGCGCACGCGCTGTAGAAGAAGCGGCAGCGGGCAACCCTGCCGCTTTTTGCATGGTGGGCCCCGTCAGACCGGGGTCAGTGCAGGGCGCACAATCGAGCGGCTCGCCAGCGGCCTGAAGCGGTGGCGACGATCGAGGAGACCAACATGTTCAAAGGCCTTGCCGCCCAGCGCCTGGTGGCCCTGTTCTTCGCCGCTGCGGCGCTGTTCAACTTTCCTTTGCTCGCGCTGTGGGACCACGATGCCCGCGTGTGGGGCCTGCCGCTGTTTCCGTTGGCGCTGTTCGCCATCTGGGGGGTCTTGATTGCCGTGCTGGCCTGGGTGGTGGAACACCGCAGCAACGTGACCCAACCCGACTGACCATGCTCTCGGCCCCGCTGGTCATCGGTGTTTCGTTTGCCTACCTGTTGCTGCTGTTTGCGGTGGCGTACTGGGGCGACCGGCGTGCCGCGCAGGGCCGTTCGGTGATCTCCAGCCCGTGGGTGTATGCGCTGTCCATGGCGGTGTACTGCACGGCGTGGACCTACTTCGGCAGCGTGGGGCGCGCGGCCAGCTCGGGCGTGTGGTTCCTGCCCATCTACCTCGGGCCCATGCTGGCCATGCTGCTGGCCTGGATGGTGGTGCGCAAGATGATCCGCATCGCCAAGACCTACCGCATCACCTCCATTGCCGACTTCATTGCCAGCCGCTACGGCAAGAGCCCGCTGCTGGCCGGCCTGGTGACGCTGATCACGGTGGTGGGCATCGTCCCCTACATCGCCCTGCAGCTCAAGGCGATTGCCAGTGGCTACGCAGTGCTCACCTCGCCGCTGGGCATGCCGGTGGCACAGAGCGCCGATTGGTGGAGCGACAGCACGCTGTACGTGGCGCTGGCGCTCGCTGGTTTCACCATCGTGTTTGGCGCGCGGCACCTGGACGGCACCGAGCGCCACGAAGGCATGGTGGCGGCCATCGCGTTCGAGTCGGTGGTCAAACTGGTGGCGTTTCTGGCGGTGGGCTTGTTCGTGTGTTTTGGGCTCTTCGCGAGCCCGGCGGCGCTGTTCGACCAGGCCCATGCGGTCGACGAGCTGCGGCGCCTGATGCAGTTCGGTCAGGGCCAGCCGTTTGCCTACGCGCAGTGGCTGGGCCTGACGCTGCTGGCCATGCTGTCGGTGATTTTTCTCCCGCGCCAGTTTCAGGTGATGGTGGTGGAAAACGTGGACGAGAACCACCTCAAGCGCGCGGTGTGGGCATTTCCGTTGTACCTGCTGCTGATCAACCTGTTTGTGCTGCCGATCGCCTTGGGCGGTTTGCTGCATTTCGGGCCGGGGCGCATGGACCCGGAGACCTTTGTGCTGTCGCTGCCGCTCTCCCAGGGTCAGGGCGCACTGGCGCTGTTCGCCTTCGTGGGCGGGCTCTCGGCCGCCACCGGCATGGTGATCGTGGAGGCCATTGCGGTGTCCACCATGGTCTGCAACGACCTCGTGATGCCGCTGCTGCTGCGCATGCGGCGCTTTGGCGCGCGCGCCAGCGGCGACCTCACCGCGGTGCTGCTGCGCATCCGGCGCCTGGCCATCCTGGGCATCTTGCTGCTGGGCTATTTGTATTTCCACCTCGCGGGTGAAGCCTATGCGCTGGTGAGCATTGGCCTCATCAGCTTCGCGGCGGTGGCGCAGTTCGCGCCGGCGTTGCTGGGTGGCATGTACTGGAAAGGCGGCACGCAGCGCGGGGCCCTGGCGGGTCTGGTGTTGGGCTTTGCTTTCTGGGCCTACACGCTGATGCTGCCCTCGCTGGTGAAGTCGGGCTGGCTCACGGCGGGCTTTCTGGAGCAGGGCCCATGGGGTTGGTGGCTGCTCAAGCCCGAGGCTTTCCTGGGCCTGGCGGGGCTTGATAACCTGACCCACTCGCTGATCTGGAGCCTGCTGGCCAATGTGGCGGCGTATGTGGGCGTGTCGCTCTGGCGCGCGCCCACCGCGCGCGAGACCAGTCAGGCGTTGCTGTTTGTGGACGTGTTTCACCGCACTGCGGCCTCTCGGCCGGTGTTCTGGCGTGGCAAGGCACAGGTGTCGGCCCTGCTGCCGCTGGTGGGCCGCTTCCTGGGCGTGGAGGCGGCGCAGCGACTGTTTGCCGACTACGCGCAGCGCGTGGGCGTGCGACAGGTCGAGCAGATCCCGGCCGACGCCCGGCTGGTGCAATTTGTGGAAACCCAGCTGGCGGGCGCCATCGGCAGCGCCTCGGCACGGGTCATGGTGGCCTCCGTGGTGGAAGAGGAGGCGCTCGACCTGGACGACGTGATGCGCATTCTGGACGAGGCCTCGCAGCTTCGCGCCTACTCGCACGCGCTGGAAGAAAAGTCGCAGTCGCTGGAGCGGGCAACCGCCGATCTGCGCCAGGCCAACGATCAGCTCAAGAGCCTGGACCGGCTGAAAGACGATTTCATGTCGTCGGTGACGCACGAACTGCGCACACCTTTGACCTCGATCAGGGCTCTGGCCGAACTGATGCGCGACGATGCAGAGATGGAGTCTGTGCAGCGCCAGCAGTTTGTGGGCATCATCGTGGGCGAGACCGAACGCTTGAGCCGCCTGGTGAACCAGGTGCTGGACATGGCCAAGATCGAGTCGGGCCACGCCGAGTGGCACGACAACGAGGTGGACATGAAGGCCCTGCTGGAGCAGGCCGCCGGCACCATGGCCGAGCCGCTGCGCGAGCGCGGTGTGACGCTGGAGCTGGAGCTGCCCGCGCAGGTACAGCCCGTGCATGCCGATGCCGACCGGCTGATGCAGGTGGTGCTCAACCTGTTGTCGAATGCGGCGAAATACGCGCCGCGCGACACGGGTCGTGTGGTGGTGCGATTGCAGGAAGGGGACGCGGGCGTGGCAGTCGAGGTGCAGGACAACGGACCGGGCATTGCGCCCGACCAGCAAGCCATGGTGTTCGAGAAGTTTCGGCAGGTGGGGGGCGACGCCCACTACCGGCCCGGTGGCACCGGCCTGGGTTTGCCGATCAGCCGCCAGATCGTGGCGCACTTCGGCGGACGCATGTGGCTGCGTTCCGAAGTGGGGCGGGGGGCGGTGTTCGGTTTTTCGCTGCCGCGCCGGCCGCCAACAACAATGCAAGGAGACGAACCGTGAGCCACAAGATCCTGATTGCCGACGATGAGCCCAACATCCTGATCTCGCTGGAGTTCCTCATGAAGCGCGAGGGGTTCGAGGTGGTGCTGGCGCGCGATGGGCAGGAAGCGATGGATGCCATCGTGCGCGAACGCCCGGCGCTGGTGCTGCTGGACGTGATGATGCCGATCAAGACCGGGTTCGATGTATGCAGCGAGGTGCGGGCCCATGAGGAGGTGAGCCACACCTTGATCGTGATGCTCACCGCCAAGGGGCGCGACACCGATGTGGCCAAGGGTCTGGCGCTGGGTGCCAACGCCTACATGACCAAACCGTTCTCCACCAAGGAGCTGGTGCAGAAGGTGCGCGATCTGCTGGAGCCCTCCGCGTGAGCGCAGCACCGCGCCATGCCCAAGCCCGCCCGCAGGCCGAAGGTTCCCCATGAGCCGACGGGGCGTGGACCGTCGGGTCTGGTTGGGTGTCGCATTGGCCGGTGCCTCGGTGCTGCTGTGGCTGGGTGCAACCGCGTGCATCGTGTGGTCGACGCTGGATGCACCGCAGCGCGAACTCATGACCGACCTTCTGGGTGCGCGTGGCACCCTGGTCGCCATGATGGTCGTGGTGCTGTTCGGCGTGATGGCTTTTGCGCTGCGTGCGCTCATCCGGCATTTCATTGAACCCACCGCCCAGCTGGCCGAGGAGGGCATGGTGCTGGTGCGCACCGACGTGGACCGCAGCCTGCCCGCGCAGGGCAGCGCCGAGAACCGCGCGGTCACCAGCGTGATCAACCAGCTGGTGGCGCAACGCACGCGCCTGCGTGAGGACATGGATGCGCGGGTGAAGGAGGCCAGCCACAACATCGAACAGGAAAAGAGCCGGCTCGCTGCGCTTATGGCCGAACTCACGCAGAGCGTGGTGGTGTGCAACCTGGACGGCCGCATCCTGCTCTACAACCAGCGCGCGCGCGTGCAGTTTCGCGCACTCTCGCAAGCGCCCGAGGTGGCCGGTGGCGCCGAGCTGATCGGCCTGGGTCGATCGATCTACGCGGTGTTCGACCGCAAGCTTGTGGCGCACGCGCTGGAGAACATCCAGCAGCGCATGCTCGCGGGCGCAGCCCAGCCATCGGCCCAGTTCGTCACCTCCACGTCGGTGGGGCAGTTGCTGCGGGTGCAGATGGCGCCGGTGCGCTCCAGCCAGGCGCAGGCCGCCGAAGACCCGGCCGACCGCGCCGAGCTGACCGGCTTTGTGCTCATGCTCGACAACATCACGCGCGAGTTTGAAGCCGAGTCGGCGCGTGACCGGGTCTTGCACACGCTCACCGAAGGCACGCGCTCGGCGCTGGCCAACACGCAGGCGGCGCTGGATGTGCTGGACCACCCCGATCTCGAATCCGCTGCGCGCGAACGGTTTCTGCGCGTGATCCGCGAAGAGACCAGCGCCTTGAGCCGCCGCATTGCCAGCATCGAAGCGGACGCTGCACAAAGCCTGAAGACACGCTGGCCACTGGAGGACATGCTTGGTGCCGATCTGGTGTCCGCCGCCTTGCGCCGCATCGAAACGGTGACCGGGCTTCCGGCCTCGGTGCTGGAGATGAACCCCACGTTGTGGCTCAAGGTGGAAAGTTTTTCGCTGCTGCAGACGCTGGTGTACCTGGCGGGTCGGCTCAAAGACGAGTTCGGGGTGCGGTTTGTGCAGTTGCGCCTGGACCGGGCCACGGGCAGCGCAGGCAAGGCCCAGCTGGATCTGGTGTGGTCGGGCCAGGCCATGAGCAACGAGACAGTGATGAGCTGGGAGATGGACCCGCTGACCGCTGGCGCCGAAGCCACCGGCACCACGGTGCGCGACGTGGTGGAGCGCCATGGCGGCGCTTTCTGGTTCGAGCGCGAGCGGGTGCGGCACCAGGCGTTCTTTCGCATCCTGCTGCCGCTGGCCGATCCGCGCGACCAGCTGGACGCCGTCACCTTCGTGCGCAGCGAAAGCCGACCCGAGTACTACGACTTCGATCTCTTCAAGGCCACCGAGCAGACCCGCTCGCTCGACGATCGCCGACTGGTCGATCTGGTCTACACCGTGTTCGACACCGAGACCACCGGGCTGGCGCCCGCGCAGGGCGACGAGATCATCCAGATCGGCGCGGCGCGCATCGTCAATGGCAAGCTGCTGCGCCAGGAGTGTTTCGAGCAGCTGGTGGACCCGCAGCGCAGCATCCCTGCGGCCTCGATTCCCATCCACGGCATCCAGCCGGCGATGGTCGTGGGCCAGCCGAAGATCGGCGAGGTGTTGCCCGCCTTTCACGCTTTCGCTCAGGACACCGTGCTGGTGGCGCACAACGCCGCCTTCGACATGCGCTTTCTGCAGCTCAAGGAGAAGTCCACCGGCGTGGTGTTCGACCAGCCGGTGCTCGACACCCTGCTGCTGTCGGCCGTGATCCACCCCAACCAGGACTCGCACCGCCTGGAGGCCATAGCCGAACGGTTCGATGTGCCGGTGATCGGGCGGCACACCGCCATGGGGGATGCCATGGTCACCGCCGAGATCTTCATCAAGCTGATCCCGCTGCTCGCCCAGCAAGGCATTCACACGCTGGGCCAGGCGAGGGAAGCGGCGCAAAAAACCTACTACGCGCGCCTGAAGTACTGACGCCCCGTTCTGCTGCGTCGGCTCAGTGCGTGTATCGGCTGGACAAGACGCTCTGAAGGGTCTGCACCACCTGGAACGCGTCCCTGAGCTGGGTGCGTTCGAAGTTGGAGATCTCTGCCGGATCGAGAAAGTTGTCGGGTGCCTGACCCAGGGCCATCTGGCGCGACTGGTGCTGGATGCGCAGGGCCGCCAGAAACTCCAGCGCGTCGCGCAGGTCGCGCGCGCTCTGCGCGCTGATGTCGCCGCCGTCGGCAGCGCTCAACAGCCGGTCGTGGGTGTTGACCTCGGAGTGCCCACCCGCCAGGGCATACACGCGCGCCAGATCGACGACGGGCACCACGCCGTTGTGTTTGAGGTCGATGGTGCCCTTGTGTTCTCCGCTGCGCGCAGGCGCCAAACCCTTGAAAAACCCGAGCGGCGGCTGGTGCGTGAGCGCGTTGCCCACCATGTGGGCGAGAAAAAGCGTGTTGCCCCGGGTGTGCTGCAGCACATCGCGTCGCAGGTCGTCGAGCAGGCTGGCTGTTCCGTGGATGGCGCGCAGATCAAAAAACACGCAGGTGAGCATGAGCGCCTTGGGTTCGGGCTCACTGGTCCAACGGCGGAAGTACTCGGCCCACTGGGCACGCGGTTGGCGCCAGGCGTCGGTCATGGCCATCATCTCGCCGGGGCAATACACGTAGCCACAGGCGTCCAGACCGCCGCAGACAAAGCGTGTGAGCTCGCGGAAATACGCTCCATGCCTGGTTTCGTCAAACGCGTCGTCGAGCACCAGGCAGTTGTCCTGGTCGGACTTGGCGGTCTGTTCGCTGCGCGCCTGCGAGCCGGCCGCAACCCACACGTAGTCCACCGGCGCCGGGCCGAGTTTCGCTTCGCCCAGCTGCAGCAGCCGGGTGGTGATGGCGTCGGTTATGGCTGTGATGATGTGGCCGGTGTTGTAGGCGGTGGCGTCGGCCGCCGCCAGGCTTTGCTGCAGCGCCTTGATCCGCGCACTGGCGCGCTGCAGCCCCTGCACCTCCGTCTGCTTGTAGATGTCGCCGGCCAGGTACACCGCCGAGGTGCTGTGCTGTTCGGTCAGGTCGGTGGCCGTGATCATGCCGGCGATGCGCTGACCATCGAGCACCGGCACGTGGTGGATGTTGTGACGCGCCATCAGCAGCAGCGCGTTGAACGCCGGGTCGTTCACGTTGACGAAGAAGGGCGCCAGCGTGGCGATGTCCATGATCGGTCGCTGGGTGTCCATCCCGGCTGCAATGACCCGGTTGCGCAGGTCGCGGTCGGTGATCAGGCCGAAGAGATGGTCTTGCTCCACGATCAGCACGGACGACACGCGTTGCTCGCTCATGAGCTGTGCCGCCGCGCGGATGCTGGTGTGCGGGGGCAGGGTGATGGGTGCACGTTTGATCAGCGAGCGCACCGGCGTGTTCATGAGGTTGAGCGCGGCGTCGCCCGTTGTCGGGCCGGCGGTGCCCGTGTCGGGGTGTTCGGAGGGTGGGATGGTCATGGGTGTAGGACTTAAGAATCCGTTCCCCATCCTATACCCCCCGTTCAAAGAGGACTGCGGGTAAATCCTTAGAGGGTTTGACCTGCCTCCCATGAAGCCTGACTGCGTTTGTAAGAAGTCGGTAAGGTGCAAATCCAGAATGGCGCCAATCCAAGCGAAAGCCCCATGCTCTTCTTCATTTCTTCCATCAAACTGATCGCTGAAATCGCGCTGCTGGCGCTCTTCGGGCAGTGGGTGTTGGGGCTGCTCGCGGGGCAAAAACGCGAGCAGAACCTCTTCTACCAAGTGCTTCAGCAGGTGGGCAAACCGTTTGTTCAAGTGGCTCGGCTGGTGACGCCGAAATTTGTGCTTGAACGCCACCTCCCCTTGGTGGCGTTTTGCATTCTGGCCTTCGTGTGGGTGGGGGCGACCATCGCCAAGATCAACCACTGCCTCAAGATCGGGGTGAGCCTGTGCCAATGAATGCCATCAACCACTGGTTTGTGCGCTGGCAAGTCCGCGGCCTGCTGGTGCTCGGCCGGCGAGAGGCTGCGATTGAGCAGCTCGATTTCATGCTGCGGGCCGACCCGTCCGACGTCTATGCGCTGGCCACCCGTGCGCACGTGCTGGCCGAACAGGGCAACAAAGGGGGGGCGCTGCAGGACTTGCAGCGGCTGGTGGAGCTTCAGCCCGAACGTTCTGCGCCTTGGTTCAACCTGGGTTTCCTGAGCGAAGAGATGGGCCAGCTGGAAGAGGCAGAAGCCGCCTTCCGCCGCGCCACCGAGATCGATCCCAAACTCGACCGGGCCTGGTACGGCCTGGCCCTGAGTCTCATTCGCCAGCGCCGCTTCGACGAAGCCGTCACGGCCCTGCGCAAGAACACCGAACTGCAACCAATGAGCCCCTACGGCTGGTACCAGCTGGCCCGGGTTCATGTGGACCGGCAAGAGCCTGACGAGGCCGCGAAGATCATTCGCCACCTCCGAAAGTTCGAGCCCAAAGTGGCTGCTCAGCTGGAGCGTGAGACCGGTCTTGGGCAACAAGCCCAGGCCTGATTTCACGCTGCGGTTGCGCTGCTGCCAAAAGGGGAGGCCGGTTGGAGCCGGCTTCCGAGAAACGCGGACGGGTTGCAGGCTGCCCGGGGGACTGGGGCGGTGTCCGTGATGTGCCCGAGAGGGTGTTCTTGATGGAGGTCGATCGCATGGAACTGACTGACAAGCACCGCCGTTACTGGCGGAAAAACCTCAACATCACCGCCATATTGCTTGCAATATGGTTCGTCGTGACGTTTGTGGTGAGCTACTTCGCACGTGAGCTGAGCTTCAACTTCTTTGGTTGGCCGTTCAGCTTCTGGATGGGTGCACAAGGCGCCTTGGTGGTGTACTGCGTGATCATTGGGTACTACGCCTGGTACATGAACAAACTCGACATCGAACACGGTGTTGAAGAGACCGAGGAATAACACCATGGCAGGCATGTTTGAAACTCAAGCGGGCGGCGGCCAAGGCAACAAGGCCTTCAAGCAGCAGCTCAACAAGGTCTACACCTGGTACACCGGGGGCTTCTTTGCCTTCGTCGTTGTGCTCGCGGTGCTGGAGCAAATGGGTCTTTCACGCGAGTGGATCGGCTTCATCTTCCTGCTCGCCACCATCGGCCTGTATGCCGGCATCGGCATCATGAGCCGCACCACCGACGCGGCCGAGTACTACGTGGCGGGTCGACGGGTTCCAGCGGTCTACAACGGCATGGCCACGGGCGCAGACTGGATGTCGGCCGCGTCGTTCATCGGCATGGCCGGTACGCTCTACCTCACTGGCTACAGCGGTCTGGCCTTCATCATGGGATGGACCGGCGGCTACTGCCTGGTGGCGCTGTTCCTGGCGCCCTACCTGCGCAAGTTCGGCCAGTTCACGATTCCCGACTTTCTGGGTGAGCGCTACGGCGGCAACCTGCCGCGTTTCATCGGCATCTTTGCCGCCATCCTGTGCTCGTTCACCTATGTGGTGGCGCAGATCTACGGCGTGGGACTGATCACGTCGCGCCTGACCGGTGTGGCGTTCGAGCTGGGTGTGTTCCTCGGACTGGGCGGCATTCTGGTGTGCTCGTTCCTGGGCGGCATGCGTGCAGTGACCTGGACGCAGGTGGCGCAATACATCATCCTGATCGTGGCTTACATGATCCCGGTGGTGTGGCTCTCGGTGAAGCAGACCAGCATGCCCGTGCCGCAGGCCATCTACGGTTTCCAGCTGGAGAAGGTCACGGCCAAGGAGAAGCTGCTCGCAGCCGATCCGAAGGAGCTGGAGGTGCGCGAGATCTTCAAGCAGCGTTCTGCCGCGCTGGCCGAGAAGCTCAAGGACCCTGCTGCTGCGCTGGCCGCCGACAAGGCCGCAGCCGAAGCCAAGCTGGCCCAGTTGCGCGCAGCCAATGCGCCATCGAGCGAGATCTCCGCTGCAGAGAAAGCCATCGCCGATCTGCCCAAGGACGAAGCCGCAGCCAAGGCCGCCTGGACGCGCGCCAAAGCCGCTGCCGACACCAAGGCACGACCGCTCAATGGCATGCCGCCCCACGCGCAACAGTACGCGGGTGACCCCAACGGGGATGCGAAGGCTGTCGAGACCTACGACACCTCGCGTCGCAACTTCCTGGCGCTGATCTTCTGCCTGATGATCGGTACCGCCGCGTTGCCGCACATCCTGATGCGCTACTACACGGTGCCCAGCGTGCGGGAGGCCCGTGAGTCGGTGACGTGGTCGCTGTTCTTCATCTTCCTGCTGTACTTCACCGCGCCGGCGCTGGCCGTGCTGGTGAAATACGAGGTGTTCCACGTGCTGATCGGAACCCCGATCGACCAGTTGCCCGCCTGGGTGGCCTCGTGGAACAAGGTGGATCCTTCGCTGATGTCGATCACCGACATCAACAAGGACGGCATCCTGCAGCTCAACGAGATGACGATCGGTGGCGACATCATCGTGCTGGCAACCGCTGAAATCGGTGGTCTGCCGTACGTGATCTCGGGCCTGGTGGCCGCTGGTGGCCTGGCCGCTGCTCTGTCCACGGCGGACGGCCTGCTGCTGACGATTGCCAACGCGCTGTCGCACGATCTGTACTACAAGATGATCGACCCCAACGCTTCCACGGCACGCCGCGTCACCATCTCCAAGATGTTGCTGCTGATCGTGGCGTTGGCAGCGGCCTACGTGGCGGCGCAGAAACCGGCGGACATCCTGTTCCTGGTGTCGGCGGCGTTCTCGTTCGCAGCGGCGGCGTTCTTCCCGGCGCTGGTGTTGGGCATCTTCTGGAAGCGCGCCACCGGCATTGCCGCCTCCATCGGCATGGTCGCCGGTCTGGGCATCACCTTCTATTACATGGTGACCACCCAGCCCTGGATGCGCGGCATCTTCGGCGTGACCTCGCCCGTGGAGCTGTGGTTCGGCATCCAGCCGATCTCGGCCGGCGTGTTCGGCGTGCCGGTCGGCTTCGCCGTGATCATCCTCCTGAGTCTGGTGACCCCGGCCCCGAGCCGCAAGGTGCAGCAGCTGGTGGAGCACGTGCGCTACCCCAGCCTGCGCATGAACTGAGTTCACTCGCAGTCAACCCCGCTCACCGGCCGCCTTGGCGGCCGGTGAGCCCACGAACCCGGCCAGTTTCGCGACTGGCCGGGTTTTTTGCTAGAATCATGGGCTTGCCTTGCTGCACCCCATCTGACGCTGGGGGCAGCTCCAACCCAAGCCCGCCTGTGCAGGTGGGCGAATCCACAAGGAGAGTCCATGCGTCATTACGAAATCGTTTTGCTGATCCATCCGGATCAAAGCGAACAGGTTCCAGCCATGCTGGAGCGCTACAAGGGCATGATCACCGCCGGCGGCGGCAAGATTCACCGCGTTGAAGACTGGGGTCGTCGCCAGATGGCTTACCAGATCAACAAGCTGTCCAAGGCCCACTACCTGTGCGTCAACATCGAGGCCGATCAGGCCGTGATGGCCGAACTGGAGCACGCCTTCAAGTTCAACGACGCCGTGCTGCGCCACCTCACCGTGTTGCGCAAAAAAGCCGATACCGGTCCTTCGTCCATGATGAAGTCGGTCGAGCGCGAAGAAGCCCGCAAGCTTCAGCAGCCCGAGCAGCGCACCCAGCAGCACCAACCGCAGGAACAGGCCCAGGCTTGATGCCCGGTGCGCGTTAACGTCAAAGGGTGAACCAGACACAACTGTCGGCTGTGGTGGTGCAGGTACAAAGCCTGCGATACACACCGGCGGGCATACCGGCTGTCAACCTCGTGCTCGAACACGAGTCACAGATCGTCGAACTGGACACCCCCAGGCAAGTGAAACTGCAACTCAGGGCCATCGCCTTCGGGTCGCACGCCGAAATCCTCTCCCGACAGGGACTCGATTCGGTTTGTGAGTTTCACGGCTTTTTGACCAACGCGCGCAATGGCAAAGGCGTGGTGTTCCACATCCAAGATTTCAGCAAAACATAGGAAGGCCCATCATGGCGTCACCCAAACGTTTCAACAAAGACAAGCGCCCCAAGCGCAACACCCAATCGCTGCTGTTCAAGCGCAAGCGCTTCTGCCGCTTCACCGTGGCCAACGTCGAAGAAGTCGACTACAAGGACGTGGATGTCCTGCGCGATTTCATCGCCGAGAACGGCAAGATCATTCCCGCGCGCCTGACCGGCACGCGTGCCTTCTACCAGCGTCAGGTCAACACCGCCATCAAGCGCGCGCGCTTCCTCGGCATGTTGCCTTACAGCGACCAGCACCGCGTCTAAAGAGAGCCTGACATGCAAATCATCCTGCTCGACAAAGTTGTCAATCTCGGCGCCCTCGGCGATGTGGTCAAGGTCAAGGACGGCTACGCCCGCAACTTCCTGATCCCATCCGGCCGCGCCCGCCGTGCCACGCAAAACGCCATCGCCGAATTCGAAGCACGTCGCGTCGAACTCGAAAAAGTGGCCGCTGCCAAACACGCTGAAGCCCAGGCTTTGGGTGAGAAGCTCGCCGCTGTGACGGTCAAGCTGTCGCAAAAGGCCGGTGTTGACGGTCGCCTGTTCGGCTCCGTCACCAACCACGACGTGTCCGAAGAGCTGAACAAGCAAGGTTTCAAGGTTGCGAAGGCGCAAGTCCGCATGCCCAACGGCCCCCTGAAGAACGTGGGCGACTACACGGTGAGCGTGAACCTGCACACCGACGTGACGGTCGACGTCAACGTGACGGTGCTCGGCGAAACCGCCTGAGCTTCACCGCTTCACCTGTGGCGGACGCGCAAGCGTCCAGCCCCGAAGCCGCAGCCCCTCGGGCCGCGGCTTTTTTACTTGTGGTGAGCTTGGGGCTCCCGGCGCGCTGGGGCCGTCCGTCGTCCACCACTTTTACCGGACTTGTCCACAGGCTTGTCCCATGACTTTCAAGGGGTCAGCGCGTACCATGACCCTTTACTTTTTTCACGCCGATGTCCGCCGTTTTTTCCAGCTCCTTTTCCTCGTTTGATGCCGGCCTGGACGAAGGTGGCGCCGACCGACAGGTCGCCCAACTGCGTGTTCCCCCCCATTCCATCGAGGCCGAGTCCAGCGTGCTCGGCGGTTTGTTGCTCGACAACGGAGCCTGGGACCGGGTGGCGGACCTCGTCAACGACTCCGACTTTTACCGCTACGAGCACCGCCTGACGTACTCGGCCATCGCCACGATGGTCAATGCGAGCAAGCCGGCCGACGTGGTGACCGTGTTCGAGCACCTTCAGAACCTTGGCAAGGCCGAGGAGGCGGGTGGCTTGGCTTACCTGAACTCGCTCGCGCAATACGTGCCGAGTGCGGCCAACATCCGCCGTTACGCCGAGATCGTGCGCGAGCGCGCCATTCTGCGCAAACTGGTGGCCGCCAGCGATGAAATTGCCACCGCTGCCTTCAACACACAGGGCAAGGCAGTTGAAAAAATCCTCGACGAGGCCGAGCAAAAAATCTTCAACATCGGCGAAGAAGGCTCGCGGATGAAAGAAGGTTTTCAGGGCATGGACACGCTGGTCGTTGACCTGCTCGACCGGGTGCAGGAGATGGCCGACAACCCCAACGACATCACCGGCGTGCCCACCGGCTTTGTCGATCTGGACCGCATGACCTCGGGCCTGCAGGCCGGTGATCTGGTGGTGCTGGCCGCGCGCCCTTCCATGGGCAAGACCGCATTCGCGATCAACATCGCCGAACACGTGGCGCTCAACGAAGGCCTGCCTGTGGCGGTGTTTTCCATGGAAATGGGAGCCTCGCAGCTGGCGGTGCGTATCGTCGGTTCGATTGGCCGCATCAATCAGTCCCACCTGCGCAACGGCAAGCTCACCGACGACGAGTGGCCGCGCCTGACCGAGGCCATCGAGAAGCTGCGCAATGTGTCGCTGCACATCGATGAAACGCCTGGTCTCACCGCCAGCGTCTTGCGCGCGAACGCCCGGCGCCTCTCGCGCCAGTGCGGCAAGCTCGGCCTGATCGTGGTCGACTATCTGCAGCTCATGAGCGGCAGCGGCGGCGACGGGGACAACCGCGCGTCCGAGCTGGGTGAGATTTCGCGGGGTCTGAAGATGCTGGCCAAGGAACTGCAGTGCCCGGTGATCGCGCTTTCGCAGCTCAACCGCAGCGTCGAAACTCGCACCGACAAGCGCCCGATGATGAGCGACCTGCGCGAATCCGGCGCCATCGAGCAGGACGCTGACATCATCATGTTCATCTACCGCGACGAGTACTACACCAAGGACGCTTGCAAGGAACCGGGTGTGGCCGAGATCATCATCGGCAAGCAGCGAAACGGTCCCACGGGAACCGTGAAACTGGCGTTCCTGAACATGCTCACGCGTTTCGAGAGCCTTGCCGGCGGTGGCGACTTCTGAGTCCCCTGCGCCCAACAAAAAACCCGGCCAAGGCCGGGTTTTTTGTTGGCGTTTTGAACCTCGGGCTCAGAGAACTTCCGAAGCAAAATCGGCCAGCCGCGAGCGCTCACCACGCGCCAGCGTGATGTGACCGCCGTGCGGCCAGCCCTTGAAGCGGTCCACCGCAAACGTCAGACCCGACGAGCCTTCGGTCAGGTAAGGCGTGTCGATCTGCGCGAGGTTGCCCATGCAGATGATCTTGGTGCCCGGGCCCGCGCGCGTGATCAGCGTCTTCATCTGCTTGGGCGTCAAGTTTTGAGCCTCGTCGATGATCACGTACTTGTTCATGAAGGTGCGACCGCGCATGAAGTTCATGCTCTTGACCTTGATGCGGCTGCGGATGAGTTCGTTGGTGGCCGCGCGGCCCCATTCGCCGGCATTGCCGCCATCGCCCTTGGCCAGGAACTCCAGGTTGTCGTCGAGCGCTCCCATCCAAGGCCCCATCTTTTCTTCTTCGGTGCCGGGCAGAAAACCGATGTCTTCACCCACGCTCACGGTGGCGCGCGTCATGATGATCTCGGTGTAGCGGCGGTCATCCAGCACTTGGGTGAGACCGCTGGCCAGTGCCATCAGCGTCTTGCCGGTGCCTGCCGTGCCAGCCAAGGTCACGAAGTCGATCTCCGGGTCCATCAGCAGGTTGAGCGCGAAGTTCTGCTCGCGGTTGCGGCTGGTCACGCCCCACACCGCGTTCTTCAGGTGGGTGTAGTCCTTCAGGGTCTTGAGCACTGCCGTCTTGTCGCGGATTTCGGTCACGCGGGCATACAGCGATGGCTCGCCCGGCGCTTCGAAGTAGACAAACTGGTTGATGTAGAACTGACCCACCGCCGGACCGCTCACGCGGTAGAACGTGTGGCTGCCGCTCTGCCAGCTCTCGATGGTTTTGCTCTGGCGCGTCCAGAAATCTTGCGGCAACGCGAGCGCACCGGCGTACAGCAGTTCGCCGTCGTCCAGTGTTTTGTCGTTCTGGTAGTCCTCGGCAGCCAGGCCCAGTGCTCGCGCCTTCACGCGCATGTTGATGTCTTTGGACACCAGGATCACTTCGCGCTCGGGGTGGCGTTGGCGCAGCGAATGCACCACGCCCAGGATCTGGTTGTCCGCCTTGCCTTGCGGCAGGCTGGACGGCAGGTTGCTGTCCAGTGGCTCGGTCTGGAAGAAGAGCAGGCCGCGCGCGCCGTGGTGACCGGTGGCCGAGAGCTTGAGGCCCTTGGTCATGTCCCCGCCCTGTTGCGCCACGAGGGCGTCAAGTGTGCGGCTCGTCTGGCGGCCGTTGCGCGCCACCTCGGTCATGCCCTTTTTGTGCCCATCGAGCTCTTCAAGCACGATCATGGGCAGGAAGATGTCGTGTTCCTCAAAGCGGAACAGGCTCATCGGGTCGTGCAGGAGCACGTTGGTGTCCAACACAAAGAGCCGGGC
>JAJNQE010000100.1 GCA_021154985.1 Hydrogenophaga sp. | reverse complement strand
CGTTGAACATCACGCTGCCCATGCGGCGGTTGCCATACACCAGCGTGAATTTCGAGGTGGGCGATTCTTCCAGCGTGCTGGCCATCAGCGACAGGATGGGTGTGATGCCCGAGCCGGCTGCAAAGCCCACACGGTGCAATGCGCGGGGCTTGTGCACGGTGAAGCGGCCGTCGGGCGGCATCACCTTCAGCGTGTCACCGGCCTTCAATTCGCTCGCGGCCCAGTTGGAAAACACGCCGCCTTCCACCGGCCGAATGCCCAGCGTGAGTTCACCGCGCCGCGCGAGCAAGCTGCGCGGGCTGCTGATGGAGTAACTGCGCCGCACGTCGTGTCCGCCGATCGTGGCGCGCACGGTGAGGAACTGGCCTGGCTCGAACGCAAACGCCGTGCGCTGCTCGGGCGGGATGGCCAGCGTGATCGCCACGGCGCCCGCCGCTTCGGGGCTGATGCGCGCGATGGGCAGCTCGTGAAAGCGGGGTGCGGTGCTCATGGCATCAATAGGGTTTGAAGTAGTCGAAGGGTTCCAGGCAATCCAGGCAGCGGTACATGGCCTTGCATGCGGTGGAGCCGAAGGGAGAGGTCTCAGTGGTGTGGGTCGAGCCGCATTGCGGGCAGGGCACTGCCTCGCGTTGCAGGGCCTGGCGCGAGAACTTCAGCGCATGGGTGTCCGCCTTTGCACTGCTGCCGCACTGTGGTGGCGCGATGCCGTAGGCGCGCAGCTTCTCGCGCGCGGCCTCGCTCATCCAGTCGGTGGTCCACGCGGGGGCGAGTTGCGTGACCACACTGGCCTTGATGCCGGCGCTGGTCAGCGCGGCACGCACATCGTCTTCAATCTGACCCATGGCCGGGCAGCCGCTGTAGGTGGGCGTGATCACCACCTCGGGCGCGCCGTCGGCCCCGGTGCGCACCTCGCGCAGGATGCCGAGTTCGCTCAGACTGACCACCGGAATCTCCGGGTCGCTCAAGTCGGCCAGCGCGGCCCAGACGGCCGCGTGTTCGTGCAAAGCGACCTCGGTCATGGCGTTCACCACACCGCTTGCGGATGCGTGCGCGCGAGGCTCTGCATCTCGGCGAGCAGGAAACCCATGTGCTCCGAATGCACGCCCAGCTTGCCCTGCGGCACATAGCCCTTGACGGCCGGGCGCGTGAGCGTGGCCTCCTGCAAGGTGTCGTCCACCAGCGCGTCCCAGTCGGCCTTGAGACTGGCCACATCAACGCCCGTGCCGCTGTTCACCGCCAGCGTTTCGGCCTCGCTGCCGATCCAGAACTCCTGGCTGTACGGCAGCAGGTGGTTGAGCGCTGCTTGCGCGCGGGCGTGTGATTCATCGGTGCCGTCGCCGAAACGCACCAGCCAGTCGCTGGCGTGGCGCAGGTGGTAGCGCACTTCCTTCAGCGACTTGGCCGCGATGGCCGCGAGCTGCGCATCGGCCGATGTCTGCAGCCGGTCCCAGACCAGCACCATGAGCGCGCTGTAAAAGAAGTTGCGGGTGATGGTGGTGGCGTAGTCGCGGTCGCCCGATGAGGTGCTGGCCAGTGGGCCAGTGTGCGGCAGCTCCAGCAGCGTGAGGTTGCGGAACTCGTGGGTGTCGCGGAAGTAGGCCAGCGTGTCTTCGGTCACGCGGCCATCGGTGCGGGCGCCTTGCAGGTGCTGGAAACGCTGCGCGAGGTCGGCGTCGCCGTTGATGATGGCCGCGGCGTGCTGGTACAGCATGCGCGCCTGGCCCAGCAGGTCGAGGCTGTTGTTGGCCAGGGCCAGGTCTTCTTCAAGAATGGGTCCGTGACCACACCACTCGGCGTTGCGCTGGCCCAGCACCAGCGCGTTGTCGGCCAGGTGCAGCAGGTAGTCGATCGGTGCATGGGTGGGTGCCGAGACCATCACATGTGCCCCACTTTGTCCGGGATCTCGTAGAAGGTCGGGTGGCGGTACACCTTGTCGGCCGCCGGATCGAAGAAGCTGTCCTTGCTGTCAGGCTCGCTGGCCACGATGCTGTTGGACGGCACCACCCAGATGCTCACGCCTTCCTGGCGGCGCGTGTACACGTCGCGCGCCATCTGCAGTGCGTGGGTGGCGTCGCTGGCGTGCAGGCTGCCGCAGTGCTTGTGTTCCAGGCCCTGCTTGCTGCGCACGAAGACCTCCCAGAGCGGCCATTCCTTCAGTGAAGTGTTGGGTGTGCTCATGCGGCCTCCTTCATGGCGCGTGCCTGTTGTTTCGCCGCATGGGCCAGCGCCGCCTCGCGCACCCAGGCGCCGTCGTTCCAGGCCTTCACCCGCGTGGCCAGGCGCTCCTTGTTGCAGGGGCCATCACCGTTGACCACGGCCCAGAACTCGTCCCAGTCGATCTGGCCGTAGTCGTGGTGGCCACGCGCCTCGTTCCACTTCAGGTCGGGGTCGGGGAGCGTGACGCCGAGCACGGCAGCCTGCGGCACGGTCGCGTCCACAAACTTCTGGCGCAGGTCGTCGTTGCTGATGCGCTTGATGCCCCAGCGCATGCCCTGCACGCTGTTGGGGCTGTCGGCGTCGGGTGGGCCGAACATGGCCAGGCACTTCCACCACCAGCGGTTCACCGCGTCCTGCACCATGGCCTTTTGCTCGGCCGTGCCCTGCATCATGGTCATCAGCGACTCGAAGCCCTGGCGCTGGTGGAAGCTCTCTTCCTTGCAGACGCGGATCATGGCGCGCGCATAAGGACCATACGAGCAGCGGCACAGCGGGATCTGGTTCATGATCGCCGCGCCGTCCACCAGCCAGCCGACCACGCCCACATCGGCCCAGGTGAGGGTGGGGTAGTTGAAGATCGAGCTGTA
>JAJNQE010000050.1 GCA_021154985.1 Hydrogenophaga sp. | reverse complement strand
CCGGGGCGCTCGGTGGTGGTGAAGGTCAGGCGGCGAGTGCGTGGGCCTGCTGCTCGTCGTCGTTGTCGATGGCTTCCGGCTCGTCGTCCGTCACGGCCTGCGGCGCATCCTGCGCCGTGGTGTCGTCGGTGCCTTCGGCCTTGAAGATGGCAGGCATCCAGCCGGTGCCATCGGCCAGCCGCTCGGCTTCGCTGGCAATGTCGGCCTTCTTCAACTTCGCCAGCCGGGTGACGTGCGCCGGGGCGTACTGCTCCACGGCTTCCAGAATGGCGGGCTTGGCGATGTGGCGGAAATAACCCTCATTGGTGGGCTTCCACCATGCGGCCATGTCCAGCCCCACGGCCTGCGCCAGTTCCGCGCCCGGTTGCTGCGGCGTGGCGCGAAGTGTCACCACGTCCACCGTGACGGCCACGCATACCGCCAGCAGGCGCACCAGTTCATCTTGCGACTTCGCCAGCAGCACGGCGAACAGTTCGGCGCTGTTCTCCGGCAAGGCTTCGCCTGCCACCTGCTGCAACTCGCGCAGCGCCACGGCGGCGGGCGAATCCGGTATGTCCGGGGCCAAGCCTTCCAGCCGGTCTTTCACGGTCAGGCGCACGCCCAGCGGCAGGTCGTGGCCGTAGTGGCTGTCCTGCAAGACAGTCTGCACCATGCCATGCACCAGCGCGGCCAGCGCCACTTGCGGATGCCGGGCGACTTCGATTTGCAGCGCGGCGGTGCGGTGGGCGCTCAACCGCTGCGCCAGCTTGTCGGACATGGCGGCGGTCTTGGGCTGCGCGTCGTCGTCTCCGTCCTCGCCTTCGTCGTCGTTCTCGGCTTCGCTGCCGAAACCCTGCCGCAGCCGCTCCAGCGTGCGCAGCGCCTTGGCTTCGGCTTCGCGCAGCAGCCCGCGATGCACCACCGCATCGCCGCTGCGGTCGATAGTGACGATGGCACCGGCTGCGGCCTTCACGGTCGCGCCGTAGTCCTGCAAGCCATCTTCCAGCGCCTGCAACTGCTCGCCCACGGCTTCGCCTTCCTCCTGCAAGGCGTCGGCCTTTTCCTCGTCGTCAGCGTCCAGCGCATCATCCACGGCGGCGGCCAGTTCGTGCAGCTTGGTTTGCAGCCTCCCGATGCGCTGCGCTTCGCGCTTGGTCGGTTCGCGCCGTTCCTTCGGCGCACGCTGGAAGGCGTGCAGGTCGGCATGGGTCACGGCGGGGGTCGCATCCACCCACGCCCAACCTTCGGCCTTCACCTCGGCGGCGATGCCCGCCAGCTTGTCTTGCGCCATCCGTTCCAGCAGCGCGGCATCGGTCAGATACACGCCCGCGTCGCCTTCCGCGAACAGGTCGCGGCGGATGCCACCGCCTGTGGCTTCGTAGGTGTCCAGCCCCACAAAACGCACCAGCGGATGCCGGAATGCGTCAATCTCGCGCTCGGTGAGGCGGTCGCGCAGCGCGGACGGCTGGCGCTGCCACGTCGGCGCGTCGTAGAACGCGGTTTCCTGCGCGGTGTGGTCGTCGGTGATGGCAAGGGCCATCAACTGATCGAGTGTCACGGCTTCGGCGCGGTAGTCGGCCAGCAGGCGGGGCGACACGTTCGCCAGCTTCAAGCGGCGCTGCACCACCAGCGGGGACACGCTGAAATCGGCGGCTATGTCCTCGATGGGTCGGCCTTCGGCCACCAGCGCGGCGAATGCCTCGAACTGGTCGGCGGGGTGCATGGCTTCGCGCTGCACGTTCTCGGTGAGGCTGGCCGTGCGGGCGGTGCCATCGGCCACCAGCAGGCAAGGCACTTCCCATTCCTTGCTGATGCGGCGCTTCTTCGCCAGCAGCTTCAACGCGGCCAGCCTGCGGCCACCGGCCACCACTTCGTAATGCTCGCCATCGGCGGCGGCAATGACGATGAGGTTTTGCAGCAGGCCGACACGCTGGATAGAAGCGGCCAATTCGGGAATGGACATGCGCGGGGTCTTGCGCACGTTGCGCCCGGTCGGACGCGACACCAGCCGCGACAGCGGAACCAAAATCAGGTTCTTGGTCGGGTCGGCGGCTTCCAGCGGGATAGCGGCGGCGGTGTTGAGGGCGCGGGCTTCGGTTTGGGTAATGGCGTTCATGGTGATAACTCCTATCGGTTCAGGGATGCAGCAGCGAAGAAAGCGGCAAGGGCTGCTGCCTGCCCCTGCCGCGTGGGGAATCAGGCCTTCAACTGGCGCAGGCCATCGGCCAACATCCAGAGGGCGCGATTGAGGCGCACATCGGAATCAATGCCCTGCACGGGGCGGGTCTGCTGGCGGCGTCCGTTGGCGCTGCGGCCATGCAATCCGCCTTTGGTCAGGTTTTCTTGGGTGCGGTTGAACACGCTCCACAAGTCCGGGCGGCGGTCGTCGAACCGGCGCGGCATCAGGATTTGGCTTTCCGTGATGGGCGCGGGCTTGTTATCGGTGGGGTCGTACTTGAGGGCCAGCGCGGAACGGGCGAACACTTCGGCTTCGCCTTCGTCCAGCGTGATAGCGCGCATCAGGTCGCGGGATTCCTTCACGCGTTCGAAGCCGCTCAACACCTCGAAAGCGCCTTCGATGACAGAACCGGCCACGTCGCCCTTGTGCGGCACGCGCACATCGGCCACGGTATCGCCGCACACAAGGCCATTGCTGCAAACGAACCGGAACATTCCGGCCAGCATCTGATAGCTGCTGGTGCCGTCGTGCGAGTTCAGCAGCACGATTTCATTGGCTTCCGCGCCGTTGATTTGACTGGCGTGGCGCAGGCGCAGCATGTGTTTCGTATGCTCGCGCTTGCCTTCATCGCGCACGCGGGTCTGCGTCACCATGAAGGGTTGGAATCCTTCTTTGCGAAGCTCGGCCAGCACGGCGGCCGTGGGGATATAGGCGTACCGCTGCGAACGGCTTTCATGCGGCGCGTCCGCGAAGATGGAAGGCGCTACGCGGTGAATCTGGTCATCGGTCAGCGGGTAATCGCTGCGCAGCGAGGGGGAACGGGAAGCGAAACGGGATGCGAGTTGCATGGTCTTTCTCCTGACGAAAAGGGTTTGCTGTTCAAACCGCACACCGGATTCCTAGATTCGGAGCCCAGCCTTTCGGCTGTTCTGTGCGGTTGGCACGAGGAACCCGGTTGGCCCTGTTGCCACCGTCTTTCCTGAGTTCATCGCCCGCGGCCAAAGGAGCGCGCGAAAGGGGGCCGTCAAGGAAACAAGCGCAGGGTTGGTGCGGCCCGCAGCGCAGCGAGGACACGGCCCTGCGCGCCTTGACGGCACACGGGAGCGGGCTACGGTCGCGGACAAGGTGATGAAGTCAGGGGAGACGGCTGGACATGGCAACGGCCGTCCCCGTGTGCCGAACCGCACGCAAGCGAAGCGCGCAGGCCCGGATCTAGGAATCCGGGCCGTAGGCGTCAGGGAGGTGGAAGGCTGGCGAATGCCAGTCCCGTGAGGGATGAGCGAAAAGCGAACCTAGAACAGCGCGGTCCGCGAAGCGGAGACGCAGGAGAATTCTTCGCTTATTATTTGTTTTGCAAGCAGATGCTACCAAAGCAAGAACACGGAGGTCCCAAAATGATCGTCTGCATTAACCGCCTCAAGCAGTTCGGCATCTTCAACGACTTTAATGGAACGAAGATCCAGAAGTTCGGCCGGTACAACTTGGTCTATGGCTGGAACGGAACAGGCAAGTCAACCCTGTCGAACCTTTTCTCTTGCTTTGAGCTGCGCTCGATGGTTCCTCGTTTCAGTGCGGGCCAGTTTTCAGTAGGTTTGGAGGATGGCTCAACGATCACGGAAGCTACACTCCATTCATGCCAACTGAATATTCATGTCTTCAATCAACGCTTTGTGCATGAGAACATTGATTGGGACAAATCTGTAAAAAGCATCCTTCTGATTGCAAAAGAGAAGATTGATGACCTACAGAAGCTGGAGAAGTTAAAGGGCGAGCTTCAGTCGAAAAGGAAGGCTCACGACGAAAAGCAAGGCGATATAAAGAAGCAGCGCGAAGCGTTAGACAAGTTTCTGACCAATGCTGCCAAAAAAATGAAGCTAGGGCTTCAGGCGATTGATACAAGCGATAGCTATTACCTTAATTACGATCGCCGAAAGTTGTCCAATTTCATTCAGGGTAACGGTGAAGCCATCATCAAGGCCGATTCGGTTCTCTCAGATGAAAAAGTTATCGACCTTACGAATGCCGCGAAACCAGATCAGCTTCCAAGCATCAACTTCGTCTCAACATCCATTGAGCCGGATTATTTCAAGAAGGCATCAGGTCGAATCAGGGATTTGATTGGGACTACGGCGGTCAATCAAGCTGTCCAGCGGTTGACTGATAACCCGGACATCCGTGAATGGGTTCAAACAGGCTTGGAAATCCATAAAAATCACGAATCGGAATCGTGCGAGTTCTGCGGCTCTACATTTACCCAGCTTCGTGCCGAGGCACTTGCTGCCCACTTCAGTAAAGAGTTCACGGATTTTCAGAGCCGACTTCAGAACGCGGCGACGTGGATTGAGTCTCAAGGCGCTCCAGCCAATCAGTTGCCCGCAGCGACCGAGTTTTATAAAGAACTATCGGCCGAGGCGGATAAGCTCCAAAAGGACTACGCAACCGCTGCTGAGAAGATTGATAAGCAAATGGACGGATGGCGGGAAGCCCTGAAAGCCAAGATCACAGACCCTGGAAAGACTGACATTCAAATCTCGGACGTGGTCGAAGATGACGTCAAAAACTTCAATGAGATCCTGAAGTCAATCGTCGCGCTCGTCGGAAAGCACAACAACAAGACTTCTAACTTCAAATCTGAGACATCAAAAAGCAAAGTGGCACTGGAGCTACACTTTGCTGCGGCAGAAGTGCAAGAATTTGACTATGCTGGAAGTGAGAAGAAATGCAATGACCTTGAATCAGAAGCAAAAAACGACCACAAGGAAATTGAAAAAATTAGTCAAGAGGTCGGAGCTATAGAGGCGCTCCTCTCGAATGAAACGGTCGGGGCGAAGGAGTTCAATGACATCTTGCATCGCTTCATTGGCCGCTCTGAACTTTGTCTCAGCTTCAATCAGAAGAAGAAGGGTTATGAGATCATCAGAAACGGGGTGGGCGAGCATGATGGGAACTTGAGCGAAGGTGAGAAGACTGCGATTGCATTTGTGTACTTCATCACGAAGCTCAAAGAGAACGGAAACAACATCAAAGACACGATTGTCGTCGTTGATGATCCAGTCTCAAGCTTTGATTCAAACCACTTGTTCCATGCCTATTCGTTCCTGAGAACTCAATGTACTGAAGCAAAACAACTTTTTGTACTGACCCACAATTTCACCTATTTCAAGCTAGTGAGAGACTGGTTCACTGGAGCGAATAGGAACAGGATCAACAAGGGAAAAACGGAGAACTGCTTTTTCTATCGACTGGATGCTCCGCCCGGCTCACCACGCCATTCGTTGCTTGTTGACGCCGATGACTCTCTGAAAAATTACGGCTCTGAGTATCACTACATATTCAAGAAGCTTTATGAGTACAGAGCCCATACGACTCTCAACAGAGATGAAGCATTTTTGACTGCGAACCTTGCTCGCAAGCTCGTTGAATCGTTCTTTACCTTCAAATATCCAAAGCGGAGAAGCGATATCAGTCAGTTGATGGATGTTGGTCTGAAAGACTGCATCATCACAACACCGGAGCTGAAGGAGAAGATCTATCGCTTTATCAACAAGTATTCGCATAGCGACGTAATTGAGATAACCGAGGAGTCCGCAGAAAACTTGGCAGGCGAAAGCCATAGCGTCATCGGTCACATTTTTCAGTGGTTGGAGGAAGTGGACAAAAAACACTACGACGAGATGATTCAGGTTGCGACTGCCTGAGCATCAAGCCGGCGAGGGCGAGAGCTGTGCTACCAGGCGTAGCAAAACAGGGGCCGAAGCCCCTTCGTCAGATCAGGCCGCGTTCGGCAAACGATGTGGTGTCGGTGCCCGCGACGATGACGTGATCCAGCACGCGCACGTCCACCAGCCCCAGCGCCTCCTTGAGCCGCTGGGTCAGTGCTCGGTCGGCACCGCTCGGCTCGGGATTGCCGCTCGGGTGGTTGTGCGACACGATGACCGCCGCCGCGTTGAGCCGTAGCGCCTCCTTGACCAGCTCGCGCGGATACACCGATGCGCCGTCGATAGTACCTCGGAACATTTCGGCGTATTCGATCAGCCGATGCTGCGTGTCCATGAACAGCACCGCGAACACCTCATGCTCGAAGCCGGCCAGCTTGGCACGCAGGTATTCCTTGACCGCTGCCGGCGACGTGAACGACGTACCGCGTTGCATCTTGCGCTCGATGGCCTGGCGCGCGGCCTCCAGAATCTGCTCGGCAGTCGCCAGCAGGTAGTGGCCCTGCGCGTCACGCACCATCAGCGAGGAATCAAACGAGGAAAAGGACAGTTGCGACATGATCGTGCTCCGGTTGCTCGGGCGGAATTGCCCGGAACCGTGGCGAGCACGGCGCAGCGCAAGCAGTCAGGGGTCGAGGACGGCCGACAGGCCGCAAGCGTGCAAGCACGCGCAGCCCTTGACGGCGAGAACGCCGTGATACGGTGAAGGGAACAGCAAGACCGCCCACACCCGCCCAATGCACACACTCGCCTTTGTGCAAGCGGAGCGCGCAGGCACGCCAGGGCCGAAGGCGTCAGGGGTCAAAGCCGGATGGCCGCGATTCGGCACGAAGCGCGGGGCGCAGCCCGCGAACCCGACGGCGGCACGCCGGGACGCACGAATGCTGCTATCAGGATTTTTCGCCAGGCTGGCGCTGCTCGATCTGCAACCGCGCCCGCTCGGTCGCCTGCTGCAACTTCTCGCCCAGCACCGCACGGGGCGGCAAGCTGGTCAGGTACTCGGCAACGTGGATGCCCGACTTATCCAGTTCCAGCAACTCGATCTGCTCGCGCTTCTTGCCGGTGCAAAGGATGATCCCCAGCGGCGAGGCTTCTTCCGGCTCCCGCTCGTGCTTGTCCAGCCAGCGCAAGTAAAGCTCCATCTGCCCTTTGTACGCGGCCTTGAACTCGCCGATCTTCAATTCGACGGCCACCAGCCGACGCAGTTTGCGGTTGTAGAAAAGCAGGTCAAGGTGAAAATCATCGTCGTCAATCTGGATGCGCTTCTGCCGGGCGACGAAGCAGAAACCCGCGCCCAGCTCCAGTAGAAAGGCTTCCATTTCGCGGATGATGGCCGCCTCCAGGTCGCTTTCCTGCCAGCTATCCCGCAGGCCCAGGAAGTCGAGGATGTACGGGTCGCGCATCACCAGCGCCGGCGTCATGCGCTGCGCATCGCGCAGGGTCGCCAGTTCCTGCGCGATGGTTTCCTCGGGCTTTTGGGACAGCGCCGTGCGCTCGTACAGCATCGAGTCGATGCGCTCGCGCAGCGTCCGCACGCTCCAGCGTTCGGCACCCGCCATCTGCGCGTAATAGTCCCGCTGGAGCGGTTCCTTGAGCGCCAGCAGCAGGACGAAATGCGACCAGCTCAATTGTCGCGACAGTGTCGCGACAATTGGCTCCTCGGGGAACGTGGCGGCGAACTTGACCATTCGACGCAGATTCTTCTCCCCGAAGCCGCGCCCATAGTCGCGGGCAAGCTGCTCGGCCAGGGTCGGCAGGATTTCCTCGCCGTACCCGGCCCGCTGCCCGGCCAGCACTTCCGTATGGATGCGCTGGCCGATCTGCCAGAACAGCAGGGTCAGCTCCGCATTGACCGTCGAGGCGACGCGCTGCCGCGACGCCTCGATCAATGCCCGAATGTCGCCCAGCAGCGCCGTCGGCGCTGCTGGTGACGCGATGGATGCCTTGCGCTTGGTCATACCGCTGCCTCCGCCGCCGGGGGGCGTTTGGTTCCGGTGATCGTCTTGCGCCGGCTCGCCACCAGTTCGGCGGCTTCCCGAACCGGCTTGTCCTCGGTATGGACGTAGCGCATGAACATCGCCACGGTCTTGTGCGCCGTCAGCACCATGCCGACCTTGACCGGGATACCCGAATTGGCAATATCGGTCGCGGAACGGTGGCGGATGCCGTGCGTCCCGACGTGCGGCACGCCGGCCGCCTTGAGCGCCCGAGTCCAGCCGCCGTAGTGCTCGCCATAGGTCAGGTGCTTGGCCGGGTCGTTGGGTGACGGCAGAACGTAGGGGCAACCTTCCTGGCGGGGGGCGGTCGAAAGCAGGCGGTGGGCTTCCTCGCTCAAAGGCTTGGACATGCCGCCTGTCTTGCTGTCAGGCCACACCACGCGCCGGTTCTCCAGGTCGATCCAGCTCCATTCGAGCGCGCAGATTTCTGAGCGGCGACCGGCGAACTCGAATTGCAGGCGGATCGCCAGAGGGATGACGTAGTTTTCCAGTCCCTCGGCTTCCAGATGCTCCAAATGGCGGAAGATGCGCGCCATTTCCTCGTCATTGATGAGACGGGTAGCCTTGCCGGCCGGGAACATGGGGACATGTCGGCAGGGATTGGTGCCATCCGGGCGGAAGCCCCACACTTCGGCCATGTTGAACATCTTGCGCAGCACGCCGAAGGTGTGATTCGCGTCGGCCGGCTTGTAGGCCAGCTTTTCCATCAGCCCGGCAATGTCGGGCCGCTTCACGTCCTGCACCTTCTTGCGGCCCAGCAGTGGGACGATATTGCGGACTATGACCGCCTGATAGCCTTCCTGCGTGCTGACCTTGTTGCGCTTCTTGGAGTAGTCCTCCATGAACTTCTTGCACAACGCTTCGACCGTCGGCGCTTTCCGCGCATCGGCCTTGGCACCGCCAGGGTCGCCGCCCCGGCGAACCTCGGCCAGCCAGTCCTGCGCCATGACGCGGGCCTGCTCCACGGTCAGTTCCCCGAACAAGCCCAGGGCGGGCTTGCGGCGCTCCCCGGTGTTCGTCCGGTACTGGAGCATGAACACCTTGCGGCCCGCCGGGGTAATCTTGCACAAGAAGCCGGGCACCACGGTATCCCGTAGTTCGACGGCCTGCGCCTGGGGTTGCGCCGCATCAACGGCGGTCTTGGTGAGCTTGATCTTAGCCATGATGACTCCTCGGAAAGACCCGTTTCCAAGAGCCACATGGGAGCCAAGCGGACGGAAGCCGGGTCAGGTTTCAGAAAGCACCGTCATATGTTGAACTCGCCTAACCCATTGATAAACCTGCTGTATCGGGCTGAGGCGTAGTCCAGCGAAATTCGGTGCTGGAGTCATCGTGAAATAAAAAAAGGAGCGCGGTGCGCTCCTTTTTTGTGGGCTTTCGTCAGCTCACTTGTTGAGGCGACGGCGGCGGATAGCGCCCATGCCGAGGAGTGCGGCGCCGAGCAAGGCGACGGTGCCCGGCTCAGGGATGCCCACGCTTCCGCCCGTGATGCTCAAACGCACGACCATGTCGTCGTGATTATCGTCATCACCGGCGCCACCGTCGTCGAAGAACAACCACGCCACCAAGCCGCCGCCAGGCGTACTCGTGTCGATGACGTTGTCCAAACCTGTCAAACCAGCAATATTGGCAAAGGTGACGAAGAAGTTCGGCGTGTTGTCTGCGACATTGTCTGGGTTGCCTCCATTGATCGCTGAGCCAAGCGGAGACGTGAAACCAAAATTGAGCAAGCCACTTGCGACGTTGTTCACCACACAGGATGTCGCTACAGCACTCCCCGTGAAGGTGTTGTTGCCCGTGTTGTGTGTGTAGTTGCAACCGCCGAAACCCGAGAACGAATTCAAAAACCCAGCCTCAGCGCCGAAGTAGTCAACCGTGATCTGGGCCGGACCACCCGACAAATACAACTGACCACCGTACCAGCCTTCCACCTCGCCGATAGCGCCACCGCCAAAGTTTGTGCTCAGAAATTCGTTGTTCGCTGAGCCTCCTGGAATGCTGCCAAATGTCAACGCTGCGTGACTCGACGTTGCAGCCAACCCCGCCAACGCAACCGCACAGGCCGCGACTGTTTTCTTCAGAAGTGTCATAGCGTTCTCCTTTGAAGTTGCGGTCCGGGACTGGACCAGATCGGCATGACGCGTGACAAATAGCACATAGCTTGCCAGCTCAAAAAAGACGAGCAAAACCAAACACTTGCGCACAATTGAATTGCCGATCAGCCTTTCAGGGCACCGCCTCTGTCAAGAACACCGACATTCGAGGCTCGCCGCTTCGCGTAAACTCCGGCGCTCGCGGGTGTAGTTCAATGGCAGAACGGCAGCTTCCCAAGCTTCATACGAGGGTTCGATTCCCTTCACCCGCTCCAGGTAAACAAAAAGGCCCCATTCGGGGCCTTTTTATTGGCTGGTTCCAAGCTTCAAACAGGTCAGGGCATGAAAGATTTCCCGACACCCAGCAGCGTCAGCACGCCCAGCACGGCAAAGATCAGGGCTGCTATGGAGTGAACCAGCTTGATAGGCACTCGCCGGGTCAGCGCGTCCCCGAAGAACACCACCGGCGCGTTGGCCAGCATCATGCCGAAAGTGGTTCCGATCACCACCGCATACAACGGCTCGTATTGCGCGCCGAGCGCCACGGTGGCGATCTGGGTCTTGTCGCCCATTTCGGCCAGAAAGAACGCCCAGGTGGTGACGAAGAACACGCCCATCTGCCGTTTGGGCACGGCGGTGTCGTCGTCGAGCTTGTCCGGGATCAACATCCACAGCGCCATGGCGATGAACGAGATGCCGAGCACCCAGCGCATCACGTCCGGCCCGACGGCGGCCATGATCCACGCACCCGCCATGCCGGCGAGCGCGTGGTTGAGCAAGGTCGCGGCGAGGATGCCCCAGACGATGGGCCAGGGGCGCTTGAAGCGAGCCGCCAGCACGAGAGCCAGCAGTTGCGTCTTGTCGCCCATTTCAGCGAGCGCGACGATGCCGGTGGAGATGAGGAAAGCTTCCAAGGGAGTCTTGATTCAGAAAAAAGAAAACGCCCGCTCGGGGCGGGCGTTGCTCGGGCTGAATTTTAGCCCGTCAGATCAGCGCGGGGCCGGTCTTGGACTGGATGAACTCGCGGGTCACACCCGGGGCCAACTCCACCAGTTTGAGGCCTTGCGGGGTCACGTCCATCACCCCGAGGTCGGTGATGATGCGGTTGACCACGCCCACGCCGGTGAGCGGCAGGGTGCATTGGTCGAGGATCTTCAGGTCTTCGGTGCCGTCTTTCTTTTTGGCCACGTGTTCCATGAGGATGATCACGCGCTTGACGCCCGCCACGAGGTCCATGGCACCGCCCATGCCTTTGACCATCTTTCCGGGGATCATCCAGTTGGCCAGATCGCCCTTGGCGCTGACCTGCATGGCGCCCAAGATGCTCAGGTTGATCTTGCCGCCGCGGATCATGGCAAAGCTGTCGTGGCTGCCGAAAATGCTGGAGCCGGCGATGGTGGTCACGGTCTGCTTGCCTGCGTTGATGAGGTCGGCGTCCACCTCGTCTTCGGTTGGAAACGGGCCGATGCCGAGCATGCCGTTTTCGCTCTGCAGCCACACCTCTTTGTCGGCGGGCACGAAGTTGGCCACCAGGGTGGGAATGCCGATGCCCAGGTTCACATAAAAACCGTCTTCGAGTTCGTGGGCTGCGCGCGCAGCCATCTGGTCTTGGTTCCAGGGCATCTCAGACTCCTTCCTTGGATGTGATCGTGCGCTTCTCGATGCGCTTCTCGGGGGTGGCATTGAGCACCAGGCGGTGCACGTAAATGCCCGGCAGATGGACCTCGTCAGGAGCAATGGCGCCCTTCTCCACGATTTCTTCCACCTCCACCACACAGATCTTGCCGGCCATGGCCACGGCTGGGTTGAAGTTGCGCGCGGTGAAGCGGAACTGCAGGTTGCCCGAGGTGTCGGCGCGCCAGGCTTTCACCAGTGAGACGTCGGGCACCAGGGCACGTTCCATCACGTAGGTTTCGCCATCGAACTCGCGCAGCTCCTTGCCTTCGGCCACGATGGTGCCCACGCCGGTCTTGGTGAAGAAAGCCGGGATGCCCGCACCACCGGCACGCAGCTTCTCGGCCAGCGTGCCCTGGGGCGTGAATTCGAGTTGCAGTTCACCGGCCAGGTACTGGCGCTCGAACTCCTTGTTCTCGCCCACGTAGCTCGAAATCATTTTGGTGATCTGCCGCGTCTCCAACAGCTTGCCCAGACCGAACCCGTCCACCCCCGCGTTGTTGGAGATGACGGTGAGGTCCTTCTTGCCGCTGTCGCGCAGTGCGTCGATCAGCGCCTCGGGAATACCGCAGAGGCCGAAGCCGCCCACGGCGAACAACTGGCCGTCGGCCACGATGTCTTTGAGCGCATCGGCCGCGCTCGGGAATATCTTGTTCACGTTGCTGTCTCCTGGGTTGAAGCAAGGGTGCCAGTACGATACTACGTAACGGTATACGTAGTAACTCGTAAAGCAAAACCCTCATGGTCATGGACATCGATTACCGCCTGGCCTTCGATCTGGCCCCCGTGGGCCTGGCGCTTTCGCGCCAGCGCACCATGGTCGACTGCAACCAGGCGCTGTGCGAGATGTTTGGTGCCACGCGCGAACAGCTCGTGGGCCAGAGCTTTCGCATTCTCTACCCCAGCGCGGACGAGTACGAGCGCCTGGGCGCCCGCATGGCGCCGCTGTTGGGCAAGGGCGGCACCTATGCAGACGACCGCATCATGAAGCGCGTGGGCGGCCGGCTGCAGGACGAAACCTTCTGGTGTCACGTGACCGGGCGCGCGCTGAGCCGCGAAACACCGCACGCCGCCGGCATCTGGAGCTTTGAAGACCTGAGCTCGCGCCGCACCGCACGCGCCGACCTCACACCCCGTGAACGCGAGGTGGCCGCCCACCTCATGAACGGACTGACCAGCAAGGAAATCGGCAAGGCCCTGACCATCAGCCACCGCACGGTGGAGATTTACCGGGCTCGCCTCATGCGCAAATACGAGGCGCACAGCACGCCGGACCTCGTACATCGGCTGCTTTCTGGCTAACCCCCGCGCCGCCTTCGGCGTCACCCCTTTGCAGGGGGCGCACCCTGCAGCCTGGCAAAGCCAGTTCTGCGGGTGTCCTGCCCAAGAGGCCCGCTCTTGACCATGGTGTGCTCACTGAGGGACGAAGCCAGAGTCCTGAATGATCTTCGCCCACACCTTGCCGTAAGCCTGCTCGCGCGCGCCCAGCTGCTCGCCGGTCATGAAGCCCACGCTCAGGCCCATGGCGGTGAGCTTGTCGCGCACGTCGGGCTGGGCAATCGCCTTTTGCACCGCCTGGGCCAGGCGGTCCAGCGTGGCCTTGGGCGTGCCGGCGGGGGCGAACAGGCCGTAGTACGGAACGTCTTCAAACCCCTTGAGGCCCAGCTCGGCAAACGTGGGCACCTCGGGCATGGCGGCCTGGCGCTGCGTGCCCATGACGGCCACCACCCGCAGCTTGCCGGCCTTGTGGTTTTCAATGAAGTCGGGAATGGAGGCCACGCCGGCCGGGATCTGATTGCCCAGCATGTCGGCCATCATGGGGGCGCTGCCGCGGTACGGCGCGGCCACCAGGTCCAGGCCGTTCTGCTTGGCGATCACCTGCACCAGGAACTGCGGCACCGAGGCCGGCGCGGGAATGCCCACCGTGCCCTTGCCGCCCGCGGCCTTCACACCGTCCACATACGCCTTGAAGCCCGCGGCGGGTGTGCCACCGCTCACCGCAAATGCGTTGACGAAGGTGGCGAAGCCGGCCACCGGCACGAAGTCCTTGGCCGGCTCGTAACCGGGCGCCTTCATCACCATGGGCAGGATGGTGATGCTGTGATCGTGGCTGAGAAACAGGGTGTTGCCGTCCGCAGCAGACGCCTTCAGGGTCTGCGCGGCGATCTGCCCGCCCGCCCCGGGTTTGTTCTCCACGATCACCGCGTGGCCCAGCTCTTCTTTCAGGCGTTCGCCGAGGATGCGCGCGATCGCGTCGGTGCCGCCGCCCGGGGGAAAGCCCACCAGGATGCGGGTGGTGGTCTGCGCCTGGGCCAGGCCGAAACCGACAATCAGTGAAGCCGCGACAGCGGCACGGCGGGTGATGGAAAACGACATGGATACCTCCTGTAAAAAAATCATTGGGATTCGGCTTCAACCACCGATGCGGCCGTTCGGAACGCTTCCACCGCGGTGGGCACGCCGCAGTACACCGCCACCTGCAGCAGCACCTCTTGCAGCTCGGCCGGCGTGGCGCCGTTGTTGAGTGCGCCGCGCACATGCCCCTTGAGTTCGTGTTGCTTGCCCAGCGCGGCCAGCATGGTCACGGTGATCAGGCTGCGGGTTTTCAGGTCCAGCGTGCCGCGCTGCCACACGTCACCCCAGGCCTTGCGCGTGATGTGCTGCTGGATCGGTTCGGTGAAGGGCGTCATGTTGGCGAATGCGTTGGTCACGAAGGCCTCGCCCATGACCTGCTTGCGCATGGCCAGGCCGCGTTCGAACTCGGGGTCGTTGCTGTCTTGCATGGTGTGATCCGGAGGATGGAAAGTGGAGTCGCGCCAACGATACCGCAGGCGCCCCGTGGCCAGTACGATGATCGACACGCTTGAACAAACACCACAGGAGACCTCCATGAACCGCTACCCCGCCCCCGACATCAACGACCTGCCCGACGACATCAAGGCCAAGGTGCTTGAAGTCCAGGCCAAGGCCGGTTTTGTGCCCAACGTGTTCCTGGCGCTGGCGCGCCGGCCGGCCGAGTGGCGCGCCTTCTTTGCCTACCACGACGCGCTCATGCTCAAGGAAGAAGGCTCGCTCACCAAGGGCGACCGCGAAATGATCGTGACCACCACCAGCGCGGCCAACCACTGCCTGTATTGCGTGGTGGCACACGGCGCGATCCTGCGCATCTACGAGAAGAAGCCGCTGGTGGCCGACCAGGTGGCGGTGAACCACCACAAGGCCGACATCACACCTCGCCAGAAGGCCATGCTCGACTTTGCGATGAAGGTCTGCCTGCATTCACACGAGGTGAACGACGACGACTTTGCACCGCTGCACGCGCACGGGTTCTCCGACGAAGACATCTGGGATATCGCCGCTATCACCGCGTTTTTCGGCCTGTCCAACCGCATGGCCAGCTTCAGCAACATGCAGCCCAACCCGGAGTTTTATCTGATGGGGCGCGTGCCGAAAGCGCGCTGAACCGCAAGCCCGACTCGGGTGGCATGCTTACATTCAGCGACACCCGCGGGAAACTTTTTGCTGGACACACTCCTCGGACAGGAAACAACTCGGAGAAAAACATGCAAAAGACCCTGTCCTCCCTGCTTCTGGCCTCCGGCCTGCTGCTCTCCGGCGCGGCCTGGGCCGACAACGACATTGAAGGCGTGATCGACTCGCTGAACGCCAGCAACCAGTCGGTGGTGGTGCAAGGCATCCGGATCTTCACCACGCCCTCCACCGACTACGACGATGGTCTGCGCGGCTTTCAGGACCTGAAAGTGGGACAGCGCGTGGAGATCGACTACGTGATGCGCGACGGCCAGCGTTACGCGCAAGAGGTCGAGCTGGACGACTGAGGCTTCAGTCCAGCAGGTGCAAACGCAGGCGCTCGGGAATGGGCGCCGACTTTTGCTTCGGAAAATCCACCCACACCGTGGTCGCGCCACCCGAGGCGTACAGCGTGTCAGGGTCGTCGGCGCGGGTGAGCGTGCACCAGGTCTCGAAGCTGCTGCGCCCCACGTCGCTGGCGAACATGGTGGCGATCACGTCGCCCGGAAACTCCAGTTGCTTGTGGAATGTGCAGAACGCGTTCACGATCACCGGCCCCTCACCCTTGGGGTCGGGCTGGCAACCGATGCTGTGCATCCATTCGATGCGGATCGTTTCCAGGTACCGGAAGTAGGTGGTGTTGTTCACGTGTCCCATCGCGTCCATGTCGCCCCAGCGGATGGGGATGGTCATGCGGAACACTTCTTTTTTCTTCGTGGGCAGTTCGAACTTCATCGGTGGGCCTTGATGGATGCGAGGATGCCCAGGACGAACAGCGCGCAAGCCGCCCACTGCACCGGCACGGGCCAGGTGCCGTCCCAGGCGAAGCTGTAGACAAGACCAAACACGGTCTCGCTCACGATGAGCTGGCCCGCCAGGCTGGCGCTCAGTCGGCGGCTGGCCATGTTCCACAGCACCGAGGCGATCCAGGCTGCGCCGATGCCGGTGACCACACACACCAGCACAAAGGTGCCAAAGCCCGGGCGTGCCACCAGCGTGGCCAGATCGGTGCCGGCCACCGCCCAGATGGCCAATGCGCCAGCGCCCGCAGCCACACCCAACCAGTTGGCCCACACGGTGGAGTTGACTTCGGGGTGCCTGGCAAGCCAGCGTGCGTTGAGCAAGCCGAACGCGGTCCACGAGAACATGGCGAGCACGGCGTAAAAGATACCCAGCCACAGGTTGGAACCCACGCCGTCTTCCTGCCCATGGGCTGTGGCTTTCAGCATGAGCGCCATGCCGGCGGCGGTGAGCAGCAAACCCGGCGCCAGCGAACGCCAGCGCAAGCCCTGCGGCTTGCCCAACAACATGATCCACAGCGGGATGGTGCCGATGATGAGCACCGGCAAGGCCGCACCCGCCGCCTGAATGGCCAGCACCAGCAACAGGTAGTAGCCGGTATAGCCGAGCAGGCTGAGCCACAGCGCAGCACCGGCCTGCGCGAGCGTGGGACGCTGCGCTTCGCCCCGCAACGCGGACCACAGCAACAGCACCACCGAGAGCAAGCCACAAGAGAGGTAGCGCCCCACGGTGAGATCGACCGAGCTGAACCCCGGCGCGATCAGGGGCGCGATGAAGGTCGTTCCCCAGAACGCGCCCGCGCCCACACCCGCCGCAATGCCGGCGACCATGCCCGGCGGCCAGCCCGAGGGCCGGCCCACAACAGCAACGTTCATTCAGGCACCAAAGCCGTCATCTGCCGCAATGACGGCGCCGTTGATGAAGTGGCTTTCGTTCGAACACAACATCACCAGCACCGCGTCCAGATCGGTCGGTACGCCCACGCGCTTGCGCGGCAGCATGCCGATGAGCTTCTGGCCCTGCTCGGTCTGCCAGTGGTGGTGGTTGATCTCGGTGTCGATGTAGCCCGGGCAGATCGCGTTCACGTTGATGCCGTACTTGCCCCACTCCACCGCCATGGCCTTGGTCATCTGCACCACGGCCGCCTTGCTCATGCAGTACACGCCGATCTGCGGCAGCACCTTGAGGCCCGCCATGGAGGCGATGTTGACGATGCGCCCGCCCACATAGGTGCCCGGTGCCGCGCCCTTGGCCCGCGCCAGCATGCGTTTGCCCACTTCCTGCGCCACAAAAAAGGCGCCCTTGGTGTTGGTGTTGAAGATGAAGTCGTAGTCTTCCTCGCTCACGTCCTGCAGGCGCTGCGTGGTGCTCACGCCCGAGTTGTTCACGAGGATGTCGATGGCCCCCACCTCGGTTTCTGCATGGGCCACCGCCGCCTTGATCGACGCCTGGTCGGTCACGTCCATGGCCACCACATGCGCGTCGCCGCCCTCGGCCTCGATGTGCGCGCGCAGCGCCATCAGGCGGTCGGTGCGGCGGCTGGCCAGCACCACCGCGGCCCCGGCCTTGGCCAGGGTTTTGGCAAACTGTTCGCCCAAGCCACCCGATGCACCGGTGATCAGGGCCACGCGGCCCGACAAGTCCAAGCTGTATGCCACGATGCAAGCCCCTCAATGAAGATTAGTACGACCGTTCGATTTTGTGCGGGTGCCGCATAAAATGCTGTCTGTCGAGTGACACGCAAGGCACACTCTGCGCCTTCTCAAAATCATTATCTGCGAGACCCCCCGATGACCCACGATGAATTGCTGGCCCAGTTCGGCCCCCGCGAAGCCATGGAATACGACGTGGTCGTGGTGGGCGGTGGCCCCGCAGGCCTGTCCACCGCCATCCGCCTGAAACAACTGGCCACCGAGAAGGGCAGCGAAGTCAATGTGTGCGTGCTGGAGAAAGGCTCCGAACCAGGCGCGCACATCCTGAGCGGCGCGGTGATGGACCCGATTGCCATCACCGAACTCTTTCCCGACTGGAAAGAACGCGGTGCCCCGCTGCACCAGCCTGTGACCGGTGACGACTTGCTGGTGCTCACCGAAACCGGCGCCACCCGCACACCCGACTGGCTGATGCCGCGCAACTTCCACAACGACGGCTGCTACGTGATCAGCTTGGGTGCGGTCACCAAGTGGCTGGGCGAACAGGCCGAAGCGCTGGGCGTGGAGATCTTCCCCGGCTTCACCGCCGCGGAAGTGCTCTACAACGACGATGGTTCGGTGAAGGGCGTGGCCACTGGCCACCAGGGCTTGGGCAAAGACGGCGAACCCACCGGCCACTTCCAGCTCGGCATGGAACTGCACGCCAAGTACACCGTGTTTGCCGAAGGCGCGCGTGGCCACCTGGGCAAACAATTGATTGCGAAATACAAGCTGGCCGAGGGCAAGGACGCGCAGACCTTCGCCATCGGTATCAAGGAGCTGTGGGAGATTCCGGCCGACAAGGCCAAGCCCGGCCTGGTGGTGCACACCGCCGGCTGGCCCATGGACAACGACACCTTCGGCGGCGGTTTTCTCTACCACTTGGAGGGCAACAAGGTCACGCTGGGCCTGGTGGTCGGCCTCGACTACCAGAACCCCTGGATGTCGCCGTTTGAAGAAATGCAGCGCTGGAAAACGCACCCCAGCATCCTGGCCCACATCGAGGGCGGCAAGCGCCTGGGCTACGGCGCACGCGCGCTGAACAACGGCACGCCGCAAGCCCTGCCCAAGCTGGTGTTCCCGGGCGGCGCCATGGTGGGATGCAACGCCGGCTTTCTGAACGCGGCACGCATCAAGGGCAGCCACGCGGCCATCAAGAGCGGCATGCTCTGCGCCGAGGCCGCCTTTGAAGCAGTGGCCGCCGGCCGCCAGAGCGACGAGCTGAGTGGCTTCACCGCCCGCTTCGAGAAGAGCTGGCTGCATGAAGAGCTCTGGACCTACCGCAATTTCAAGAACTGGTTCAAGAAAAGCCCCCTGCTCGGCAAGCTCATGACCGGTGTGGAGCACTGGTTCCTGCCCAAGGTGGGCGTCACAACACCGCCCTGGACGCTGCACAACACCACCCCCGACCACCTGAAGCTGAAGCCGGCCGCCGAGATGCCGAAGATCAGCTACCCCAAGCCGGACAACAAGATCACCTTCGACCGCCTCTCCAGTGTGTTCGTGTCCAACACCAACCACGAAGAGAACCAGCCGGCCCACCTCACGCTCAAGAACAACACGGTGCCGGTGCAGATCAACCTGGCGAAGTACGCCGGCCCCGAGAGCCGCTACTGCCCGGCCGGTGTGTACGAGTTCGTGAAGAACGACGACAACACCGACCGCCTGCAGATCAATGCGCAGAACTGCGTGCACTGCAAGACCTGCGACATCAAGGACCCGACGCAGAACATCGTGTGGGTCACACCCGAAGGCGGCGGTGGGCCCAACTACGCGGGCATGTGAGCGAAGTCACGCTCTTTCAGCATTCGCGCCAGAAGCCGCCTGCGGGCGGCTTTTTCACGTCTGCGTTTCACCGCTTCGTCACAAGGTCTGGCCACAGTGCGGGTTTTCGCTTTCACACCCGCCTCACCATGCTGAACAAGACCGACAAGGGCCGTGCCGAGCTGCAGCCCGGCCAACGCACCCTGGGCCAGCGCGAACGCGCCGTGCTGCTGGTGGCCGACGGTCGCAAGGCCACGGCCTCGCTGCAGGCGCTCTTTGGCGGCTTGGGCGCGGAGATCGTGCGCGAGTTGCTGGCACAGGGTTACATCGTTGACGAAGTACCACCCGCCCCGGCGACGGCACCCGAGCCCGCCGCGGGCAAAGGCTCGGTTGATGCCTTCTCGGGTCCCCGCTCGCTCGCGAGCGCCCGCATGTTTTTGTTCGACCTGAGCGAACGCATGTTTGCCCCCAGAGACAAAGCCCTGGCCCTGCAATTTCGTGAAGCCTTGCGCGAAGCCCGCGATGCGCCGGCCATGCTGGTGGTGAGCCGCGAGATGCTGGTGGCCATCGAACGCCTGGCCGGCCCGGGCCGGGCCGACGCCATCAGCGAGCGCCTGGCCAAACTGCTGCCGGAATCCGCCCTGGAAGGCGCCTGAAACCCACCGATGTGGAGCTCTCGGCTACACTCGACCGGGTCAGGAGAGTGCCACCCCCGAGGTGGCCGCCGAAGGCGCAGGAGGCCACCCAAGTGGCCCTGAACGCTCAGGCAAAAGGACTGACGAACACAGGCCGCAAGGCCCGTGTACCCCCCTGGAGAGAGGTCGCCCCTGGAGGCGGTCCACCGAAGGAGCAAACGCGGCATCGCCCGCGCGAATCTCTCAGGTAAAGCGGACAGTGGGGCAGCGCACGGATGAACCGTGTTTCGCCCCCTTGGGGCCTGCCCCTTTTGCCTGCGAGCCGCCGTGTCCGACACCGATCTCCTCAAAACCCCGCTGCATGCCCTGCACACCGAACTCGGCGCCCGCATGGTGCCGTTTGCCGGCTACAGCATGCCGGTGCAGTACCCCGCCGGCCTGATGGCCGAGCACCACCACACCCGGGCGGCGGCCGGCCTGTTCGATGTGTCGCACATGGGGCAGTTGCGCCTGGTCGGTGCAGACGCTGCGGCGGCCTTCGAGTCGCTGATGCCGGTGGACGTGATCGATCTGGCCGTGGGCAAACAGCGCTACGGCCTGCTGCTCAACGACGCCGGCGGCATCATCGACGACCTGATGTTCGTGAACCGGGGCGACGACCTCTTTGTGATCGTCAACGGCGCCTGCAAACACGGCGACCTGGCCCACATCGCCGAGCGCATCGGCAGCCGCTGCAGCGTGGAGCCGCAGTTCGACCGTGGCCTGCTCGCGCTGCAAGGCCCGCAGGCCGTGACCGCTTTGCAGCGCCTCGTGCCCGGCGTTGAAAAGCTGGTGTTCATGACCGGCGGCGCATTCACCTGGCAAGGCGCCGACCTCTTCGTCACCCGCAGCGGCTACACCGGAGAAGACGGTTTTGAGATCTCGGTGCCCGCTGATCGCGCCGAAGCGTTTGCCCGCGCCCTGCTGGCCGAGCCCGAGGTGAAACCGGTGGGCCTGGGCGCGCGCAACTCGCTGCGCCTGGAAGCCGGCCTCTGCCTCTACGGCAACGACATCGACACCACCACCACGCCGGTGGAAGCCGCGCTCAACTGGGCCATGCAGAAGGTGCGCCGCACCGGCGGTGCGCGAGCCGGCGGCTTTCCCGGCGCCTCGCAGGTGCTCGCACAGCTCGACGGCGCCGAGCCGCTGACGCGCAAGCGCGTGGGCCTCGTCGCCCTTGAACGCATTCCCGTGCGCGACCACACCGAACTGCAAACCCCCGACGGCGAAACCATTGGCGAAGTCACCAGCGGACTGCTCGGCCCCAGCGCCGACCAACCCGTGGCCATGGGCTACGTGAGCCCGGCGCACGCCGCCGTGGGCACACGACTGCATGCCATCGTGCGCGGCAAGCCGGTGCCCATGGAAGTGCGCGCCATGCCGTTTGTGCCCAACCGATACTTCCGCGGCTGAACCCCTTTCCCTTTCTTTTTTCAGGAGCTTTTGCATGACCACCAAATACACCGAAGACCACGAATGGATCAGCGTTGACGGCGGCGTCGCCACCGTCGGCATCACCGTGCACGCGCAGGACGCGCTGGGCGACGTGGTGTTTGTGGACCTGCCCGAAGTGGGCAAAACGTTCGCACAGAAAGAAGTGGCCGGCGTGGTCGAGTCGGTGAAGGCCGCGGCCGACGTCTACATGCCTGTGAGCGGCGAAGTGACCGAGGTCAACGAAGCCCTGCGCGCCGACCCGTCACTGGCCAACAGCGACCCGCTCAAGACCGGCTGGTTCTTCAAGGTCAAGCTGTCCGACCCGGCCCAGGTCGACGCCTTGCTCGACGAGACGGCCTACGCCGCCTTCTCTGCCAACGCTTGATTCATTCCGCCGGAGCCCTTCCATGCTGATGCCGTCTGTCAAACCCCTGGATGAACTCGAGAACCCGTCCGAGTTCGTGGCCCGCCACATCGGCATCGGCGAAGCCGACGAAGCGCTGATGCTCTCGGTGATCGGCGAGGCTTCGCGCCGCGCGCTGATCGACGGCATCGTGCCGCGCAGCATCGCGCGCAGCCAGGGCATGCAGCTGCCGCCCGCCATCACCGAAGCCGCTGCGCTGGCCGAGCTCAAGGCGGTTGCGGGGCGGAACCAGTTGCTCAAGAGCTTCATCGGGCAGGGCTACCACGGCACACACACGCCCGGCGTGATCCTGCGCAACGTGCTGGAAAACCCCGCGTGGTACACGGCCTACACGCCCTACCAGGCCGAGATCTCGCAGGGCCGCATGGAGGCGCTGATCAACTTCCAGACCATGGTGTGTGACCTCACCGGCATGGCCATTGCCAACGCCTCCATGCTGGACGAGGCCACCGCTGCTGCCGAGGCCATGACGCTGGCCAAGCGCTCGGTCAAAAGCAAGGGCAACACCTTCATCGTCGGTGGCGATTGCCACCCGCAAACCATCGAGGTGGTGCAGACGCGCGCTAAGCCGCTGGGCTTCACGGTGAAGCTCGCCAACTCGGCCGCCGAGTGGGAAGCCGCGCTGGCCGGGGACGATTACTTCGCCGTGCTGGCGCAGTACCCCAGCACCAGCGGCCGCATCGAAGACCTGGCCGCCGACGTGAAGACCGTGCAGGCCAAGGGCGCTGCCTTCATCGCCGCGGCCGACCTGTTGGCCCTCACGCTCATCACGCCGCCCGGCGAATGGGGTGCGGACATTGTGGTGGGCTCCACCCAGCGCTTCGGCATGCCCATGGGCGCGGGCGGCCCGCACGCCGCCTTCATGGCCTGCCGAGACGAGTTCAAGCGCTCGCTGCCGGGTCGCCTGGTCGGTGTGAGCGTGGACGCGCACGGCAATCCCACCTACCGCCTCGCGCTGCAAACGCGCGAGCAGCACATCCGCCGCGAAAAAGCCACGTCCAATATCTGCACCGCGCAGGTGCTGCCGGCCGTGGTGGCCAGCATGTACGCCGTGTACCACGGGCCCGCGGGTCTCAAGCGCATCGCGCAGCGGGTGGCGGCCTACACCGCCGTGCTGGCGCAAGGCCTGGAGCAACTGGGCTGGACGCCCACCAGCGAGAGCGCCTTCGACACCCTCACCTTCAAGGCCGGTGACCGCGCCGCCACGCTGATGCAGCGCGCGGTGGACGCCGGCATGAACCTGCGCCTCTCATGGGGCGAGTACGTGGGCATCACGCTGGACGAGACCACCACGCGTGAGGACATCGAAAAACTGTGGGGCGTGTTCGCCTTGAAAGGCCAGAGCCTGCCCGGCTTTGCAGGGTTCGAGAAGGGCATCGAGCCGCGCATCCCTACCGAACTGCGCCGCACCAGCACGTACCTCACCCACCCTGTGTTCCACAGCCACCACAGCGAGACCGGCATGCTGCGCTACATCCGCGCGCTGTCCGACAAAGACCTCGCCCTCGACCGCAGCATGATCCCGCTGGGCTCGTGCACCATGAAGCTCAACGCGACCAGCGAGATGATCCCCATCACCTGGCCCGAGTTCGCCAACGTGCACCCCTTCGCACCGGCCGCCCAGTTGCAGGGCTACAAGCTGCTGGACGAACAACTGCGCGCCTGGCTTTGCCAGGCCACCGGCTACGCCGGCATCAGCCTGCAGCCCAACGCCGGTTCGCAAGGCGAATACGCCGGCCTGCTGGTGATCCAGGCCTACCACGCCTCGCGCGGCGAGAGCCACCGCAACATCTGCCTGATACCCAGCAGCGCCCACGGCACCAACCCGGCCAGCGCGCAGATGGTGGGCATGCAGGTGGTCGTGACCAAGTGCGACGAAAACGGCAACGTGGACATGGCCGACCTGCAGGCCAAGTGCGAGCAGCACAGCGCGAACCTGGCGGCGGTGATGATCACCTACCCCAGCACGCACGGCGTGTTCGAAACCACCGTCAAGGAACTCTGCGCGCTGGTGCACAGCCACGGCGGGCGCGTGTACGTGGACGGCGCCAACATGAACGCGCTGGTGGGCGTGGCCGCACCGGGCGAGTTCGGTGGCGACGTGAGCCACCTCAACCTGCACAAGACCTTCTGCATCCCGCACGGCGGTGGCGGCCCGGGCGTGGGCCCTGTGTGCGTGGTCGAAGACCTGGTGCCCTTCCTGCCCGGTCATGCCACGGGCGGCCTGCCGGTCAACGGCGTGGGCGCCATCAGCGCGGCGCCTTTGGGCAATGCGGCGGTGCTGCCGATCAGCTGGATGTACATCCGCATGATGGGCGCCGATGGCCTGAAGCACGCAACCGAAGCCGCCATCCTCGCGGCCAACTACATCAGCAAGCGCCTGGCGCCGCACTACCCCACGCTGTACGCCAGCGCCAACGGGCACGTGGCACACGAGTGCATCCTGGACCTGCGCCACTTCAAGGACACCAGCGGCGTGATGGCCGAGGACGTGGCCAAGCGCCTGATGGACTACGGCTTCCACGCGCCCACGCTGTCGTTCCCGGTGGCCAACACGCTGATGGTGGAGCCCACCGAAAGCGAGACGCTGGAAGAGCTGGACCGTTTCATCGACGCCATGATCGCGATCCGCGAAGAGATCCGCCTGGTGGAAGCCGGCACCTGGCCGCAGGACGACAACCCGCTGAAGAACGCACCGCACACGGCGGCGAGCCTCATGACGGCCGAGTGGGCGCACCCCTATGCACGTGAAGTGGGCGCGGCCAGCACCTCGACCCGGGCGCATGCCAAGTACTGGCCGCCGGTGGGCCGGGTTGACAACGTGTATGGGGACCGGAATCTGTTCTGCAGCTGCGTTCCTCTGTCTGACTACTCGGCTTGAGTTCCTGGGTTTCTCGCCTGCTGGGTGGGTGAGGTCGGGTGGTCTGGGCCATTCGGACGCTGGCTGCTCGCGGGTGTCTGCCCGGGTTTGCATACACCGTCTTGTCAACACCGGGCGGGCGCTCGACCTCTGTGGCAACCGCGAATGAGGCCAGCGTCCGCCTGACCCAAACCACCCGCCCCAGTGCGATGGTGGAGCGCAAAGGGTGGTGCTCCAACGTTGCCTTGCAGGACGGTGGCCGTGCCCGAATGCGCAGGCCCCCATTCGCGGTTGCCACAGAGGCTGAGCACCCACCACAGCGTTGACACAACGGTGCAGGCAAACCCGGGCAGACACCCGCGAGCAGGGCCGGAGCAGGCGGGCACGGCCACCGTCCTGACGCGAGGTCTCTGAGCGAAACCGCAGAACACCAACCCCGCCGCCCAGCTGGGAAGACCTCAAGCCTCACAATCGAGGCTCCCCAAAAGCGACACCATGACCACCCCCGCCCTGCGCGTGCTGAGCCTCATCCCCCCGATGACGCAGCTCAACACGCCCTACCCCTCCACCGCCTACATCACCGGCTTCCTGCGCTCGCGCGGGGTGGACGCGGTGCAGGCCGACCTGGCGCTGGCGCTGGTGCTCAAGCTGTTCACCCCGGCGGGGCTGGAATCGGTGCGCAGCCACGCGCTGGCGCAGGCCGAGGCCGAGCGCTCAGCCAGCGTGCACGCCTTCCTCGATCAGTTCGCCCGCTACCGCGCCACCATCGGCCTGGTGATCGCCTTCCTGCAGGGCCGCGACTCCACCCTGGCCCACCGCATCGCCGCGCGCGAACTGCTGCCCGAGGGTCCGCGCTTCGCCGCACTGGAGGTGTATGTGGACGCCGCGCTCAGCGAAGAAGGCGGCGACCCACTGGCCTGGGCCTTTGGTGCGCTGGGCGTGCAGGACAAGGCGCGCCACATCGCCACGCTCTACCTCAACGACCTGGCCGACGTGTTGCGCGACGCGGTCGACGAGCGCTTTGCCTTCGTGCGCTACGCCGAATCGCTCGCCAGCAGCCAACCCACCTTCGAGCCCATGGCCGCCGCACTCGCTGCGCCCTTCACCCTGGTCGACGAGATCCTGCACACACTCACGCTGGCCACGCTCTCGCAGCACAAGCCCGATCTGGTGTTGCTCTCGGTGCCCTTCCCCGGCGCGCTCTACGCCGCGCTGCGCATCGCGCAGACCATCAAGGCCCAGAACCCGCACATCACCATTGCGCTGGGCGGTGGCTTTGTGAACACCGAGCTGCGCGAACTGGCCGAGCCGCGCGTGTTCGACTTTGTGGATTTCGTGACGCTCGATTCGGGGGAACGGCCCCTGCTGGCGCTCATGGAGTACCTGCAGCGCAAACGCTCCAAGCAGCGGCTGGTGCGCACCTTTGTGCGCGAAGAACAGAGCGTGCGCTACATCAACTTCGTCGAGCCCGAGGTGCCGTTCGAGGAAGTCGGCACGCCCACCTGGGACGGCTTGCCGCTGGACCGCTACCTCAGCCTGCTCGACATGCTCAACCCCATGCACCGGCTGTGGAGCGACGGGCGCTGGAACAAGCTCACTGTGGCGCACGGCTGCTACTGGAAGAAGTGCAGTTTCTGCGATGTGAGCCTGGACTACATCAGCCGCTACGAGACCGCGTCGGCGTCCACACTGGTCGACCGGATCGAAACCATCGTGAACGAAACCGGCCAGACCGGCTTCCATTTTGTGGACGAGGCCGCACCTCCCAAAGCACTCAAGGCGCTGGCCGAGGAACTCATCCGCCGCCAGCTGAACATTTCCTGGTGGGGCAACATCCGGTTTGAAAAAACCTTCACCCCCGAACTCTGCCAGCTGCTCGCGGACAGCGGCTGCATCGCCATGAGCGGCGGGCTTGAGGTCGCGAGTGACCGGCTGCTCACGCTGATGAAAAAAGGGGTGTCGGTCGAACAGGTCGCGCGCGTCACCAAGGGCTTTTCAGACGCCGGCATCCTGGTGCACGCCTACCTCATGTACGGCTTCCCCACGCAGACCGTTCAAGACACGGTGGACGCACTCGAATACGTGCGCCAGCTGTTCGAGAACGGCTGCATACAGAGCGGTTTCTTCCACCGCTTCTCGTGCACCGTGCACTCACCCGTGGGCCTGGACCCCGCCGCCTACGGCATCGAGCTGATCCCGTTGCCACCGGTCACGTTCGCCAAGAACGACATCGGCTTCATCGACCCCAGCGGCGTGGACCACGATGCCTTGGGCGTCGGCCTGCGCAAGGCCATCTACAACTACATGCACGGCATCGGGCTCGACGAAGATGCGCGTGCGTGGTTCAGCCATTTGCCGGGCAAGGTTCCAAAGCCCACGGTGGGGAGCAACCGGATTGCGAAAGCACTGACGCAGCCGGCTTGAGCCTCAAGCCGCTTCAGCCGCAATCTGCCGCAGCGCCTGCTCGAACACCGCCGCCGGCTGCCCACCGGAAATCAGATGCCGGTCGTTGATGATCACCGCCGGCACCGAATGGATGCCGGCACTGGTGTAGAACGCCTCGCGCTCGCGCACGGCCTGCGCGAACTCGTCGCTCGCCAGAATGGCCTGGGCCCGCGCTTCGTCCAGGCCCACCTCGCGCGCACAGGCCAGCAACACGCCGTGGTCGCCCATGGCTTCAGAGCGCGTGTGGCAAGCGGCCAGCAAGGCCTTCTTCAATGCGTGCTGTTGCCCCGCGGCTCCCTCCAGCTCGGCCCAGTGCAGCAGCCGGTGCGCATCAAACGTGTTCCAGATCCGCCCCCGGCCTTCCGGGTTGAAGGCAAAGCCCACCTCGGCGCCGCGCGCGCGAATGGTGTCGCGGATCTGCACCTGCTGCGCGGCGGTGGAGCCGTATTTTTGCGTCAGGTGCTCGCCGATGTCCTGGCCTTCTGCGCCCATCTTGGGGTTGAGTTCAAACGGCTGGAAGTGCAGCTCGGCCGACACCTCGCCCTGCAGCTTGCCCAGCGCTTCTTCGAGCGCGCCCAGCCCGACGGCGCACCAGGGGCAGGACACGTCGGACACAAAATCGATCTTGAGAGATGTGGTCATGGCAGCGATGGTAGGCCGTGGCCCTTGACCGCAAACCCGGCAGGGGCTTGCACGACAATCGGGTCACTCCTCACCACAAAACTCCCATGACCGACCGCTACGCCGTCCTCGGCCACCCCATAGGCCACAGCAAGTCGCCGCTGATCCACAGCCTGTTCGCCCAAGCCACCGGGCAGGACATCGGCTACACCGCCATCGAAACACCGCTGGACGGCTTTGCCGATACCGTGCTGGGCTTTCGCGCCGGTGGCGGGCGCGGACTCAACGTGAGCTTGCCGTTCAAGCTGCAGGCCTTCGAGATCGCCACCGAACCGAGCGAACGCGCCCACTTGGCCGGCGCGGCCAACTGCCTCAAGTTCGAGGGGGACCGCATCCAGGCCGACAACTTCGACGGCGTGGGTCTGGTGAACGACCTGCAACGCAACCTGGGCTGCCCGCTCGCCGGCAAACGCGTGCTCCTGCTGGGTGCGGGCGGCGCCACGCGCGGCGCACTGCTGCCCATCGCGGGCCAAAGCCCCGCCCTCATCGCCGTGGCAAACCGCACGGCCGACAAAGCCCATGCGCTGGGGCGCGATTTCGCGGCGCACGCCCAACTGCAATCCGGGGGATATCAGGACCTCGCAGGAAAAAGCTTCGACGTCGTCATCAACGCCACCTCCACCGGTCTCACGCAGGAGGCGCTTCCTCTGCCTGCAGGCCTGTTCGCGCCCGGCGCGATTGCCTACGAGATGGTTTATGGCAAAGGCCTCACGCCCTTCCTGAAACAAGCCCAGGCCGCCGGCGCGAGCCGCGTGGCCGACGGCGTGGGCATGCTGGTGGAGCAGGCCGCAGAAGCCTTCGCCTGGTGGCGCGGTGTGCGGCCTGAGACCCAGCCCGTGATTCAGCGGCTCACCGTGCCACTGACCTGAAGCCCACCGACTGAGCCTCGCCAGCACGGCGGCGCTGCACCAGCACCAGCAGGAACAAGGCCAGCGCCATCAGCGCAAGGGTGCCGGGCAGAGGCACGCCGTACACCGCCAGCGCGGCTTCGCCGATCAAACGGTGCGCGAGGGCCGATGGGTGCAGAGCGTCGGAGAACAGCGAAGTGTCGCAGCTCGCGCCTTGGCTTCCGGCAAACGCACCGCACGGCAAGCCCACGTTGGTCACGCCAAAGTCTTTGAAGTTGACGCGCACGTCTGCTGCGACCGCCGCCATATCGAGCAACCTGATGTCCAACCCACTGAACGCCGGGATCAACTCCAGCCCAAACAGCGTAGGAATCAGGGCGTTGAAGCGGTTTGTGGCATCGGTTGACGCGGCCTGACGACCCAGCCCAATCGCCTCTGGTGTGACACCGAGGTCGGGCAAGGTGGAGATGAGCACGTTGCGAGCGCCGCTAGCTGCCAAGTAGTTGATGGCGGTATACAGATTGTTGATTGCAGCCTCTGCCGCAGCCTGACGTGCAATACCGTCGAGCGCGGGATCGCCCGTAGAAATAGACCGGGCCGCGCGCATATCGTTGCCGCCGGCCACCACCACATACAGTGCGTTGGGGTCGGCACGCATGGGATCGGGCTCCGTACCACCTCCCCATCGATCTACTTGGGAAAGCACACCGGGCAAGCTCCCTACCGTGCCCGTGAGGGCACCCCCAAACGCAAAGTTGTTGCCGCCGGCCAGCGAAGGGGTAACGGACAGCCCCAGGCCAGATGCAAACGTTTCCACCCAAACGGGGCCATCGGAAAAGCGGCCTGGGTAATAAGGCGCAGCGGGCTGAGCGCCACGGGTGGCAATGCTCACATTCCCCGTGTCCGACAAACTGTCGCCAAAAATGAAGATGCCGGAAAACGGCCCGGCGTGGGCCGCCATCGATGCAGCTGCCAGCGCGGGCAGCACGAGGGTTCGCAAAAGTTGCGGAATGCGCTTGAAGCTCATGAACTTGTCTCCGGAAATTTTTGTTGGAATGCGCCGCGCCTGCGGCCTGTCGACGGGCCCTGAACGGAACCCGTCCGGGTATTTGCAAGATTCGCACCGAAGGCCTCGAAGCCGCGTGAATCGTGGCTCTGCAAAACGAGGGCATCCCATGGAGGGGCCGTGATGTCAAAGCGGCCGACATGGGGCAAACCCTCGATGGGCGATGGCGTCTCGCACAACCTGCCGCCTATACTTTCACCGCCTCTGCCTCACCAACAACACGCCATGAAGACACTGCTCATCCTCAACGGCCCCAACCTCAACCTGCTCGGCACGCGCCAGCCCGAGGTGTACGGCGCGACCACCCTGGCCGACGTGGAGGCCGAATGCGTGGGCCATGGCCAGCGCCTGGGTTTTGCAGTGGAGTGTTTTCAGAGCAACCACGAAGGCGCGTTGATCGACAAGATTCACGAAGCGGGTCGCCGCTTCAAGGCCGGTGAACTCGCGGGCGTGGTGTTCAACGCCGGCGCCTTCACCCACACCTCGGTGGCCTTGTTCGACGCCATCAGCGGCGTCAAACCCCTGCCGGTGATCGAGGTGCACATTTCCAACGTGCACGCGCGCGAGGCCTTTCGCCATCACTCCTACCTGTCGCCGGCCGCCGCCGGCATCGTGGTGGGTTTCGGCACCGATGGTTATCGCCTGGCCATCGAAGGCCTGGCGCGCAAGGCCCTGGCCGCCTGAGCAGGCGGCGAGTCCTGCCTGCGACAGCGTTGCTGCCCTTCAGGCCAGCGCCGCACCGCACAATCGTTCGGTGAAAACCCGCCACTTCGCCCAGCTCGTGGGTCTGTCCGCGCTCTGGGGCGCGTCCTTCCTGTTCATCCGCATCGCCAGCCCGGTCATCGGGCCCATGGTGCTGGCGGGTTGCCGCGTGGCGCTGGCCGGGCTCACGCTGGCCTTCATCATGCGTGGGCTCAAACAAGGCTGGCCGTGGGAGCACTGGCGCGAGCTCTTGTTGCTGGGCGCGCTCTCCGTGGCGGCGCCCTTCCTGCTCTACGCCTGGGCTGCGCTGCGCCTGCCCGCCGGCTACAGCGCCCTGCTCAACACCACGGCGGTGCTGTTCGGCACGCTGGCATCCAGCTGGTTCAAGGAAGACACGCTCACTGCGCGCAAGCTGCTGGGCTGCCTGTGCGGCTTCATCGGCGTGGGGCTCATCGTGCGGCTGGGCCCGGTGCAGCCCGACGCCGGCACGATCGCGGCTGCGCTGGCCTGCATCCTGGCGGCGGCCTGTTATGGCTGCTCCACCCCGCTGATGAAGCGCGCCACCACCCGCATGCAGCCGCTGGCGATTGCCGCCGGCATCCACCTCGCGGCCATGGTGATGGTGTTCCCGGGTGCCGTGTGGGCCTGGCCAGACGCGACGTTCACACCAGCGGCGCTGGGTGCGCTGTTCGTCATGGGCGTGGTCACCTCGGGCCTGGCCTACTGGGCGCACCTGCGCATCATTCGCCACGTGACGCCGGTGGCGGCCATGAGCCCGGCCTTTCTCATCCCGGTGTTCGGCGTGACATGGGGCCACCTGTTTCTGGGTGAGGCGCTGTCGCCCGGCATTTTTGCCGGCGGTGCGCTGGTGCTGCTGGCCACTGCGCTCGTGACGGGCTTCAACCCGCTCAGGCGCTGGTTCGCTGCAACCCCCACGCCCTGAAGGCACAAGCGCAGGCCACCGCCGCACAGGCCGACGAGAGCCAGAACACGCTGGCCAGCCCGAAGGCCGAGCTGAGCAGACCACCCACCAACCCACCCACCACGCCTGGCAGTCCGTAGCCCACCACGGTGTAGAGCGCCTGCCCGCGCCCGCGCAGGCGCCCTGGGAAATGGTGCGACAGCATGGCGATGCACACCGTGTGGTGCGCGGCGAAGGTGATGGCGTGTAGCGCCTGTGCCACCAGCAGCACGGGCAACACCAGCGGCAGGCTGGCCGTCAGGCCCATGCGCAGCGCCATGAGCGCGGCGGCCAGGACCAGCCAGCCCGAGAGCGACAACAGCGGCAGCCAGCGGCCCTGGGTGAAGAACCAGCCAATTTCGATCACCACCGACAGCGCCCACAGCAGGCCGATCACCGTCTTGCTGTAACCCAGCGAATCCAGGTAGAGCGAGAAAAAGACGTAGATGAAGATGTGCGCGAGCACGTGGAAGAACACGGCCGCAAAAAACCATCGCACCGGGGGCTGGCGCAGCACGGGCCACACCGAGGGTTGCACCTCGTCGGCGTGGGCGGGCTCGCGGAAGTCGGGCAGCAGCCACACGCTGAGCGTCACCGCCGCCAGCGTGGCCAGGGTCCACGCAGGAAAGTGAACCAGTCCAAATCGCTCGAACCAGAAGCCCGCGGCCACCACCGTGACCAGAAAACCCAGCGAGCCCCACAGACGGATGCGGCCATAACGCTTCGCATCGAACGCGCCACCGTGGCTCACCAGGTGCGCCAGTGCGGCCTCGCTCATGGGCATCATGCCGCTGGTGTGGGCAAACATGAGCAGCAACACCACGAAGAGCCCCACGCCACCGAGCTCGAACCACAGCCCGAGCGACAGCAGCAGGGCGGCGGTGGCGCCATAGCGCAAGAGCCGCACGCGCTCGCCGGTGCGGTCGCTCAGCGAGCCCCACAGGTAGGGCGCAAACAGGCGCGAGGCCGACTGCACCGAGGTCAGCACGCTGATGGCCAGCAGGCTGAAACCCAGCTCCTTGAGCCAGAGCGGGAGGTAAGGGTTGAAGAAGCCGATGTGCGCGAAGTAGCTCGCGCTCAGGGCGGAGAACGGCAGCAATGGGCTGCGCAGCGACACGGTCAGCCGCGCGCTTTGGCCGCGATGTCGGGTGTGGGCAGTTGCACGTCGCCGCACTGCGCGCGGTGGCGCAGTGCGTGGTCCATCACCACCAGCGCCAGCAGCGCTTCGGCAATCGGCGTGGCGCGAATGCCCACGCAGGGGTCGTGACGGCCTTTGGTGATGATCTCGGTGGACTCACCCGCCACGTCGATGGTCTCGCGCGGGATCAGGATCGAGCTGGTCGGCTTGATCGCAATGGACACCTCGAGATCTTGCCCGGTGCTGATGCCGCCCAACACGCCGCCGGCCTTGTTGGCCGCGAAGCCCTCGGGCGTGAGGCTGTCGCCGTGCGTGCTGCCCTTGTCGGCCACGCTGGCAAAACCGGCACCGATCTCCACACCCTTGACCGCGTTGAGGCCGAGCATGGCGTAGGCGATGTTGGCGTCGAGCCGGTCGTACAGCGGCTGGCCCAGGCCAACGGGCATGCCTTGTGCGGTCACGCGAATGCGGGCGCCGCACGAGTCGCCGCTCTTGCGCAGCGCGTTCATGTAGTCCTCGATGGCGGACACGTCGGCCACGGGCGCAAAAAACGGGTTGTTCGGCACGTGGTCCCAGCTCTCGAACGGAATCACCACATCGCCCACCTGCGTCATGCAGCCCAGGAACGTGGTGCCGAACTTTTCCTTGAGCCACTTCTTCGCCACGGCACCGGCGGCCACGGTGGGCGCGGTCAGGCGGGCCGAACTGCGACCGCCGCCGCGCGGGTCGCGAATGCCGTATTTCTGCCAGTAGGTGTAGTCGGCGTGGCCGGGGCGGAAGCTTTGGGCGATGTTGCCGTAGTCCTTACTGCGCTGGTCGGTGTTGCGGATCAGCAGGGCGATGGGCGTGCCGGTGGTCTTGCCCTCGTACACACCGCTCAGGATCTCCACCGCGTCGGGCTCGTTGCGCTGGGTGACGAACTTCGATGTGCCCGGGCGGCGGCGGTCCAGCTCGACCTGGATATCGGCCTCGCTGAGTTCCATGCCCGGCGGACAGCCGTCGATCACGCAGCCAATGGCCGGGCCGTGGGATTCACCGAAGTTGGTGACGCAAAACAGGGTGCCGAAGGTGTTGCCGCTCATGCGATGGATTATCCCCGAGGCACGCTGGTGCACCGGTGGGCCAGTCTGGTGCGTGGCGCGCCCGCTTGAAAAAGTTGCAAGGGCTGGCTGCCCACAGGAACATTTCGTGCTTTGCGCTGCAGTGCAGCAAATCACCGCTGTTCCGCCCCAGAAAGGAGCGTTTCATGCTCGACCGCACCAGCACCTTGTTCTCGCACGTCAAAGGCACCGACAACCCCTGGGTCTCGGGTGGACTGCGGGATTTTTTCCTCTACCGCGACCTCGGCATTGCCGCAGCAACCCACGGCAAGGTGATCGCGCACCTGGTCAAGGCCAACCTGCCACCCGAAGAGGGCACGGGCTGGCACCGCCACGAGGCCGACTTCCAGATCGTGATCATGATCAAGGGCTGGGCCAAGTTCATGTACGAAGACCAGGTGACGTTGGTGGAAGCCGGCGACTGTGTGCACCAGCGCCCGGGCATTCGCCACTATTTGTTCGACTATTCGCCCGACATGGAGTACCTGGAGATCGTGTCGCCGGCCGACTTCAAGACGATCGATGTTGAGCCGGTTTGTGAGATTCCGAAGCCCACGCCTTGGGTTTGATGGGGTTTGGGGATTGCTGGCCTGCCGGGTTGGTGGGCCCGGGAGGATGGGTACGCGGCTCCGCGAATGTCCTCCGGGGCCTTTGGCCCCTCCCCCTTTATTTCGCTGCGCCGCGCACCCATCCTCCCGGGC
>JAJNQE010000045.1 GCA_021154985.1 Hydrogenophaga sp. | reverse complement strand
CCCCGGGCTGCACCCGCATGCGCTGGCGCAGCAGGTCGCGGATGTTGTCTTCGGCCGCCTTCATGTCATAGCCATCGCGCACCTTCACCGAAATGCTGCCCACGCGCTTGAGCCGGCCCGCCGCGTCGCCCTGCACCCGGTTGCGAAAGGTGCTGATGGGCACGATGGCCACGTCGTCCTGGTCCGAGCCCCAGGAGTTCTGGCCCTTGCGCTCCAGCACACCGATCACCGTCATGGGCACATTGCGCAAGCGGATCACCTGGTCCACCGGGTCCTGGTCGCCGAACAGCTCGCGCGCCACGGTCTGCCCGATCAGCACCACCTTGGCGGCGCCCTGCAACTCACCGCTCTCGAACAGCCGACCCGAGGCCAGCGGCCAGTCGCGCGCCTCCAGGTAGTCGTTGGTGGCGCCGAACACCGGCGTGCTCCAGTTGGTGCCGCCATACACCGCCTGCACGGTGGCACGCGAACTCGGCGCGGCCACCTGCACCTCGGGCACCTCCAGCGCAATCGCCAGCGCATCGGCTTCGGTGAGGGCCTGGCTGGTCTGCGCGCCCTGGCGCACGCCGCCCGTGTTCACCGAGCCGGGCAGCACCAGCATCACGTTGGCGCCCAGCACCTTCATGTGTTCCTGCACCCGCTCGGTCGCGCCCTGCCCGATCGCGATCATGGTGATCACCGAGGCCACGCCGATGATGATGCCCAGCATGGTCAGCAGGCTGCGCAAGGGGTTGGCCAGCAAGGCCCGCCAGGCGCTGCGCATGGCCGCCAGCGCGTTCATGCGGCCACCCCGGGTGCCGTGCGGCCAGGTTGGGCCACATCCTCGTGCAGGTGGCCGTCGCGAAACACCAGCCGGCGCCGCGCCCAGTCCGCAATGTCGTGTTCGTGCGTGACCAGCACCACCGTGATGCCCTGCGCATTGAGCCCGGCCAGCAGTCCCATCACGTCTTCGCTGGTGTGGGTGTCGAGCGCTCCGGTGGGCTCGTCGGCCAGGATCAGCTGGGGCTGGTTGACCAGCGCGCGGGCAATCGCCACGCGCTGTTGCTGGCCGCCCGAGAGCTCGGCCGGCGTGTGGCCGGTGCGCTCCCCCAGACCCACCCGCTCCAGCGCTTCGCGCGCGCGGCGCTGCCGCTCGGCCGTGGGCACGCCGGCGTACACCATGGGCAGCTCCACGTTTTCCAGCGCGCTGGTGCGCGGCAACAGGTTGAACTGCTGGAACACAAAACCGATGCGGCGGTTGCGCACGGCGGCCAGCGCGTCGGCGCCCATGTGCTGCACCGCCTCGCCTGCCAGGCGGTACTCGCCGCCATCGGGCAGGTCCAGGCAACCCAGGATGTTCATGAGCGTGGACTTGCCCGAGCCGGACGCGCCCATGATGGCCACGAACTCGCCCGCCTCGATGTCGAGCGACACACCGGCCAGCGCGTGCACCGCATGGCCACCCATGCGGTAGGTCTTGGTGAGGGAGCGGGCTTCGATGAGTGCCATGGCGGGGTTCTGCGCTGCGCTCAGAACGACATGCGCGGGCCGCTGGTGCGCGGGCCGCTGGCCTTGGCAGTGACCCCGGTGACCACGGGCGCACCTTCAACCATCACGCCCGCCTCGGGAGCATCGGGCGGTACCAGCAGCTCGGTGGCCGTGCCGTCGCTCACGCCCACGCGCACCGCGTAAGCCACCGGCTGGCCCTGCTCATTCAGCAGGTGGATGCGGCCCGGCCGGCCGGGCGCGGCGGGTGCAGCCGCCGGTGCGTCGGCGGGCCCAGCGGGTTCCGCTCCAGCCACGCGCACGCGCAGCGCAGCGTTCGGCACCTTGAGCACGTTCTCGCGCGACTCGGTCACCACGCGCACATTGGCCGTCATGCCCGGCAGCAAACGACCGGATTCGTTGGCGAACCGCACAACCGCCACATAGGTCACCACGTTGGACACATTGGTGGCGGCCTTGCGCACCTGGCGCACTTCACCTTCGAAGGTCTGGCCCGGAAACGCGTCCACCGTGAAACCGGCTTTGAGCCCCGGCTGGATGCGGCCCACGTCGGCCTCGTCGATGCTGGCGTCCACCTGCATGTCGGAGAGGTTCTGCGCGATCACGAACAGCTCGGGCGCCTGCAGGCTGGCGGCCACCGTCTGGCCCTTCTCCACGGTGCGCTTGATCACGATGCCGTTCACCGGCGAGGTGATGCGCGTGCGGGAGAGGTCGATGCGCGCCTGTGCCAGCGCCGCCTCGCGCTGCGCCACATTGGCCTGCGCGCTCTGGATCTGCGCCTCGCTCACACCCACCAAGGCCTGCACCGCGCGCAGCGACTCCTGCGCCGAGGTCAGTACCGCGCGCGTTCGGTCGGCCTCGCTCTGGGCAATGAAGCCCTGGGCCACCAGGCTCACATTGCGCTCGTGCGTGCGCTGCGCCTCGGCCAGGTCGGATTGCGCGCGCGACACATTGGCCCGGCTCGACGACGCGTTCGCCACCGCAATCGCCACCGCCGCACGCGCCGCGTTCACATCGGCCTGGGCCGAGCTCACGCGGTACTCAAACGTCTGGGGGTCGATCTCGGCGATCAGCTGGCCGGCCTTGACCTCGGTGTTGAAGTCCACATACACCGCGCGCACCTGCCCCGACACCTGGGTGCCCACCGACACCTGCGTGACCGGGTTCACCGTGCCGCTGGCCGACACGCTCACCTGCAAACCGCCCCGCTCGATGGGCGCGGTGCGGTACTGCACGTCCGCCTGCGCGTTGCGCTGGCTCCACCACCAGGCCCCTCCCGCCGCCACGGCCAACACCACCACACCCGACATCCACTGCGATCTTTTCATGGCGAGATTGTAGGAACGGCGGGCCTGGCGGGCGGACTGTGGGGGATCTGACCGCCGCATTTCGCGCCGCGCCCGCAGCGTTTCGCGAAGCGCTCGGGCGATCCGTCTCAAGCCGCTGGGCCTGGGGCGCAGCGCTGGGCACAGTGCGCTCACCCACCCACCGGAGAGCGCCATGCAACTCACCCCCCTCATCGCCATCCACATGTTTGCCGCCCTGGCCGCCATCGCCATCGGCCCCATCGCCCTGTGGGCACGCCGGGGCCACGCCAGCCGCTCGCCGACCAGCCAGCGCCCCCGGCTGCACCGCGCCGCAGGGTATGCCTGGGTCACGCTGATGCTGATCACTGCCCTCTCGGCCATTTTCATCAGCGACCCCGCCGTGCCCAACATCGCCGGCTTCTCGGCCATCCACCTGCTGATCCCCGTCGTGCTGGGCAGCCTCTTCCTCGCCTTTCGGCAACTGCTGCGCGGCAACATCAAAGGCCATCGCACGACCATGCTGACGCTCTACATCAGCGGCTGCCTGATCGCAGGCGCTTTCACGCTCGCGCCCGGACGCCTGCTGGGCCAACTGGTCTGGGGCCAGTGGTTCGGCCTGGTCTGATGGCCTGCCACCGGCCTTGCGGGATACTGCGCCCATGCCGCCGCTGAACCCAGCCACCATCGCCCGCCGGGCCCTTGCCACCGCGGTGCTCAACACCTTCATTGCGCTGGCCATCACCCTGGTCAGTGGTGACAGCTTTGCGGTGAACATGCTCTATTCCCAGTTCATCGGCATGACCATCTGGGGCCTGATCGACGGCGGGCGCTTCGTGCTGCACCCCAGCGGCTGGCCAGGCGCACCAGCCATGGCCGCGCTGGTGGTGGGCGCCGTGCTGGTGGCCTACCCGCTGGGCAGCGCCTGCGCCAACCTGCTGCTGGGGCGCCCCCCGCTGATCGGCCTGAGCCACTTCCCCCGCGCCACCCTGGGCTTTGTGCTCATGTCGCTCTCGGCCGGCGCCTTTGGCGCCTATTACTTCACCAGCCGCGAAATGCTCAGCCGCGCGCGGCTGGCCAGCGAAGAAGCCCAGCGCCAGGCCACCGAGGCACGGCTGCGCCTGCTCGAATCCCAGCTGGAGCCCCACATGCTGTTCAACACGCTGGCCAACCTGCGCGCACTCATCGGCAGCGACCCCGTGCGCGCCGTGTCCATGCTCGACCGGCTCAACGACTACTTGCGCGCCACGCTCAAGGCCTCGCGCGTGGAAGCCACGACCGGCAGCCACACCCTGGCCGACGAATTCGCGCGGCTGCGCGACTACCTCGAACTCATGGCCGTGCGCATGGGCCCGCGCCTGCGCTACACCCTCGATCTGCCCGAGGCCCTGAGCCAGCAGCCGGTGCCGCCCCTGTTGCTGCAGCCCTTGGTGGAAAACAGCATCCGCCACGGGCTGGAGCCCAGCGTGGACGGTGGCGAGATCCGGGTGAGCGCGCGCCAGGGCGCGGGCGGCCTGGAGCTGGAGGTGAGCGACACCGGCGTGGGCTGCGAAGCCGAGCCCAAGGCCGGCTTCGGCCTGAGCCAAGTGCGCGAACGTCTGGCCACCGCCTACGCAGGCCAGGCCCGGCTGCACTGGCACAGCGCCCCGGGCGCCGGCACCCGTGCCCTGCTCACCCTGCCCCTGCAACGCCCATGAACGCCACCGCCCTCATTGCCGAAGACGAACCCCTGCTGGCCCAGGCCCTGCAGGCCGAGCTGGCGCGCGCCTGGCCCGATCTGAGCGTGGTGAAGGTGGTGGGCGACGGTGAAACAGCCGTGCAGCAAGCCCTGGTGCTGCGGCCCGACGTGCTGTTTCTCGACATCCGCATGCCCGGGCGCACCGGGCTCGAAGCCGCCGCCGAACTCGCCGAGGAGTGGCCCGACAATCACCCGTTTCCCGCGCTGGTGTTCGTGACCGCGTTTGACGCCTACGCCGTGCAGGCTTTTGAAACCCAGGCGGTGGACTACCTGCTCAAACCCGTGCAGCCCGAGCGCCTGCGCCTCACCGTGCAGCGCGTGCAAAACCTGCTCGCGCAGCGCCAGCCAGCCGCCGGCCCGCTGAGCACCACGCTGGAACAGCTGCGACATCTGATGGCACAACCGCAAGCCACGCGGCTGCAGGTGATCCCGGCCAGCGTGGGCAACAGCGTGCGCATGGTGCCCGTGGCCGAGGTGCTGGCCTTTGAAGCCGCCGACAAATACGTGCGCGTGCTGCTCGCGCAAGGTGAGGTGCTCATTCGCACCCCGCTGAAAGAACTGATGCCCCAGCTGGACCCGGCCGTGTTCTGGCAGATCCACCGGGGCACCGTGGTGCGGGCTGAAGCGGTTGAAAGCGTCAGCCGCAACGAAGCCGGTCGGCTGAGCCTGAAGCTGCGCGCGCGGCCCGAGCAGTTTGCCGTGAGCCGGCTTTATGCGGAGCTGTTTCGGGCGATGTGAGTGGCGACACCGCGCTTCGAATATCCATTCATGAAGGCGCCACTTCTCGGATGAGACAGAGTGAAATATAGTATTCAACTATCTATTCACTCATCCATCCAGATCGACCCATGAACAACACCGTGCTCGACGCCCTGCGCGCCCTCGGCGGCGTGGCCGCCAGCGCCGAGCTGCAAGCCCGGCTGGGCGTGAGCCAACCCACCGTGTCGCGTGCGCTGGCGCCGCTGGTGCGTGAAGGTCGCGTGACCAAGGTGGGTGCGGCCCGCTCGCAGCGCTACCTGCTGCCACGGCACATCGAGGGCGTGGGCAGTCACATCCCCCTGATGCGGGTGGACGCACAAGGCAGGGCCTCCGACTTTGGCCGCATGGTGGCGCTGCCCAGTGGCCGCTTCTGGGTGGACGAGGCCGATGGCCTGAGCGAACTGCACGACGGCCTGCCCTGGTTTCTGCAAGACATGCGACCCCAGGGCTTCATGGGCCGTGCCTTCGCCATGGCCTACCCCGAGCTGCGCCTGCCCGGTGACCTGCGCCACTGGAGCGACGACGATGTGCTCAGGGCGCTCGTGCAGGTCGGAGACGATCTGCCGGGCAACCTCATCGTGGGCCAACCCGCCTTTGATCGATTTCACACGCTGGCCCAGCGCACCTCGCGCGTGACCGATCCCGAAAAAGACTACCCCCGTCTGGCCGAGCAGGCCATGCAGGGCACGTTGCCGGGCTCGTCAGCAGGCGGCGAGCAGCCCAAGTTTTGCACCACGCTCAATGGGCACCCGGTGATCGTGAAGTTCTCTCCCGCTGGCCAGGCGCCGGCCGACCAGCGTTGGCGCGATCTGCTGGTGTGCGAGCACCTGGCACTGCACACGCTCGCACAAGCCGGACTGCCCGCCGCACAGACCCGCGTGGTCCTCGCCGGAGGGCGGGTGTTTCTTGAGGCGCAGCGTTTTGACCGCACGCCGCAGGGCCGAATCGGCATGGTGTCGCTGCTGGTGTACGACGCGCAATACGTGGGGCAGATGGACGACTGGGCGGCCACCTCGCTGCGCATGGCCTCGCGCCGCTTGCTCACCGAGCAGGACGCCGGCCACCTGCGCCTGCTGAAGGCCTACGGCACGCTGATCGGCAACACCGACATGCACTACGGCAACATTTCTCTGCTGCTGGACAACGACGACTGGCGCCTCTCCCCGACCTACGACATGCTGCCCATGCTGTACGCCCCGGTGAATGGCGAACTCGTCGAGCGCGACTTCAGCGCCCGACCAACGCACCCCACCGCCGACACCCTCGCGGTGTGGCCCCAGGCGCTGGATCTCGCGTTGCAGTTCTGGGCGCGGGTGGCGCAAGACCCGCGCATCTCGCCCGGGTTTCGACAAACTGCTCAGACCAACCGGGACACGCTGTCCCGGCTGTGAAGGCGCTCAACGCTCAGCGGTGACCACGACGGTCATGACCGCGATGCCCATGACCCCGGTGGCCATGACCGTGGCGGCGGTCGTCCCAGCGCGGGCCGTGGCCCCAGCCGGCGCGGTAGTAGGGGCGCGGCTTCACATAGATCGGCTGCGGGTACACCACCACCGGGCGCGGCTGCACGATGATGGGACGCTGGTAGATCGGGCGGCGTTCCTGGTAGACCGGGTAACGCTCTTCGTACACCGGGTAGGCGTGACCGTACACGGGGTAGTTGGACACGCCCACCGCCACGCCGGGCGAGCCGATGCCAATGGACCAGGAAATGTTGTTGTCGCGTGCGTGCGCCTGGGTGGCGGCGGTGGACATGGCCCATGCGCCAGCGGCGAGCGCGGCCAGCGTGAGGCCGCGGGCCAGGGCCGAGGTGCGGGCCCATTGGGCTTTGAGTGATGCGGTGTTCATGTGGGGCTCCTGGGTTCGCGGGGTGCTGATCTGGGGTGCTGTTGTCGGGGCTGAGGTCAGGGTTTTGGTTACCCTGTGCCTGCATTACAAACAAGCACCCCAACCGCCGTACCGCACGCCTCGTCAAAGTCGTTGCCAGACGTAACCCCATGACCCCATCCGCCCACTCCACCCCCACCGCCCAGGACGTGCTCGATTTCTGGTTTGGCGACGGCCTGCAGCGCGACTGGCCCTCGCAAGACCTCAACGAACGCTGGTTTGGTGGCGGCCCGGCCCAGGACGAGGCCATCCGCAACCGTTTTGGCCCGCTGGTGAACGAGGCGCTGGACGGCGGCCTCACCGGCTGGGAAGCCGAACCCCGCGCGCGGCTGGCGCTCATCGTGCTGCTCGACCAACTTTCGCGCAACGTTCACCGCGGCCAGCGCCGCGCGTTTGACGGCGATGCCCGCGCGCAGCGCCTGAGCCGGCTTTCTCTCGCCGAAGGCATGGACGCCACCCTCACCCCCGCCGGCTGCGTGTTTCTCTACATGCCGCTCATGCACGCCGAAAACCTGGCACTGCAGGACGAGTGCGTGGCGCGCTTCCAGCGGCTGGTGGACAGCAGCCCCGAGACCCTGCGTGACAAGTTGTCGAGCAACCTGCGCTTTGCCGTGCTGCACCGCGACATCGTGGCCGAGTTCGGCCGTTTCCCGCACCGCAATGCCGTGCTGGGGCGCGACTGCACGCCCGAAGAAGACGAGTTTCTGAAAGACGGGCCGCGCTTCGGGCAGTAGCCAGGCGGCCCTGCGCGGGCGGTCAGCGGCGAAAAATTCACGCCACTGCCACACAGTCGTCACCGAGGTTTCATGGGGCTTGCCTACAACCGGGGGTTTCCACCCCAACCACAAGACCACCATGAGACTCCAGCCTCAGCGCCTGCGCGCCCACCTGTTTGCCACCACCCTCGTTGCCGCTGCGGTGCTCACTGCCTGCGGTGGCGGCAGCGACTCGCCCACCACCCCCGCCCCCGTGGTGGAAGCCACACCCGCCGGCCTCACGCTGGAGAAGATCGGCGGCTTTGCACACGCTGGCGGTCTGTCGTCGGCCGAGATCACCGCCTACGACCCGCTGAGCAAGCGCCTGTTTGTCGTCAACGGTGCCAACGCGTCGGTCGATGTGTTGAACCTCACCGACCCCACCAACCCGGTGCTGCTGGGCAGCATCACCGCCGCCAGCATCGGCGCCAACCTGGCTGCGGTGAACAGCGTGGCGGTGTTCAACGGCATCGTCGCGCTGGCCGTGGAAGCCAACCCCAAGACCGACAACGGCGTGGTGGCCTGGGTGCGCGCCAGCGACCTGACCGTGCTCGGCACCGACACCGTGGGCGCCCTGCCCGACATGCTCACCTTCACGCCCGACGGCAGCCACCTGCTGGTAGCAAACGAGGGTGAACCCAACAGCTACAACAATGTGTCCGTGACCTCGGTCGACCCGGTGGGCTCGGTCAGCGTCATCGCGGTCAGCGGGCTCACACCCACCGCCTCCAGCATCACACGCACGGTGCACACCGCCGGCTTCGCCGCCTTCAACGGGCAAGAAGCGGTGCTGCGTGCAGCAGGCGTTCGCATCTACGGCCCCAACGCCACGGTGGAACAAGACCTGGAGCCCGAGTACATCGCCATCTCCGCCGACAGCAGGACGGCCTGGGTGACCCTGCAGGAGAATAACGCCATTGCCGTGGTGGACATTGCCAGCAGGACTGTGACCTCCATCAACCCCCTGGGCTTCAAAGACCACAGCGTGGCCGGCATGGGCATGGACGTGAGCGACGAAGACGGCGGCACCAACACCAACAGCGGCACACCGCTCATCAAGATCGGCCCGGTGCCGGTGAAGGGCATGTATTTGCCCGACGCCATTGCCAGCTACACCGCCAACGGCCAGACCTGGCTGATCACGGCCAACGAAGGCGACGCACGCGCCGACTGGCCCGGCTTCAACGAAGAAACCCGTGTGCGTGCGCACTGCAACCTGGGCCTGGACCCCATGGTGTTCACCGATGCGGCCAACCAGATCTTCGACAGCAACCTCGGCCGCCTGCGCATCACCTCCACGCCCAATGGCGGCAACGACGGCAAAAACGGCTCCGGCCAGTGCACCGAGCTCTACAGCTTTGGTGCCCGCTCGTTCTCCATCTGGAACGCCTCGGTGACCCGCGTGTTCGACTCCGGCGACGACATCGAGCAGCGCACGCAGGCCTTGCCCAACGTGAACTTCAATGCCAGCCACGACAGCAACGACCTCGACGGCCGCAGCGCCAGCAAAGGCCCCGAGCCCGAAGGCGTGACCGTGGGCACCTTCGGCAACAAGACCTTTGCCTTCATTGGCCTGGAGCGCGTGGGCGGCGTGATGGTGTACGACGTGACCAACCCCGCCGCACCCGTCCACACCACCTACCTCAACACCCGCACCGGCCTCACCGGCGACCGGGGACCCGAGGGGCTGACGCTGATCAAGGCAGCCCAGTCACCCAACGGCAAACCGCTGCTGGTGGTGGGTAACGAGGTGAGCGGCACCACCGCGGTGCTGCAGTTGAACCTGACGTACTGAACGTCAGCCCGACGCCAGCGGCCGCAGCGCCGCTGGCAGCCAGCTGGCCAGCCGCGCATGGATGGCGGCCTCGCGCCGCTGCCACCAGATACCCAGCGCCACCACCGCCAGCCCCAGCAGCGTGAGCGCAAACGGGAACAAGAGGCTGTCTTCAAACACGCGGTACGAGAGGTAGCCCAGGTAGCTGGCCACACCGATGGCGCCGAACACGGTGAACACGCGCCGCCCGATGGCCGCGCCCACGAACACCATGCCCACGTTGATCAGCGCGTAGATGAACTTGTTGATTTCCAAGTCGCTGTCGCGCAGGCTCAGGCCAAACCAGAACATGACCACGCCGAAGAGGTAGAGCCAGAAGGCGAAGTCTTGCCGGTTCAGCGGGTGGGTGGCGCTGCGGCAGCGCAGGTCGACCCACACGGCCACCGCGCAGGTGGCCAGGCCGAACACCAGCGACACGTCGCGCGAAAACTCCCAGTCGAAACCCTCCCTTTGCATGAGCATGCGCGCCACGTCCATGCTGAGGTACCAGATGGTCACGGCCACCGGCATCACCATGAACGGCAGGCGAAAGCTGCGCAACATGACCACTGACGCCGCCAGCGTGGCCAGCTCCAGCGTGAGCCAGCGCCAGTCGATGAGGCGGTGGTAATCGCGGTAGTTGTCGGCCCCGCCTTCGGGCCAGAAACCCAGCCCGCTCTGCAGGCCCCACACCGCCAGCGGCACCAGGCACACAGCCAGCGTGGCCAACAGGCCAGCCGGCGTGCGCAGGCGTTGCGCCATGAGGTTGCGCGCCACCAGCAGCGCACCCACCATGTAGGCAGTGGCCAGCGCGAACACCCCCCAGGCGCCAAACAGCTCCCAGCCCAGCGTCATGAAGAGCGTCATGGCGCCAATGGCCAGCATGCCGCCGAAGTAATAGAGCGTGTTGGTGAACGAAAACACCGGGCCCGACGCCAGGCGCGGCATGGGCGAGGCCGGAGACAGCGGCACACCCGACGGCACCGGCTGCGCGGCGGACGGGGCCAGTTCGGCAGCGGTCATGCGCTGGGCGCTGCCCGGTGCGGCCCACGAAGCCCAGAGCGCATGCGCCTCGCTCGGCACGATGGCGCCGCGCTCCACCGCCGCTTCAATGTCGGCCCAGCCCAGGCGCACGCGTACCGACGGCAAAAACACGTCTTCCGCCTGCGTGACCTCCCATTGGCTGGGCTCCTCGTCGGGCATGGTTTCAGGGCTGTCGTTGTGCATGTTGTGTGTTCCCCCGGGGGTTTCCTCGACTCCGCGCCAACGATAACGGAAAGCCCCCCGCCAAAGCCTGTGCGGTACGACCATTCGGCCCGCGCCACAGACCGCTGAAGCCGAGGCAAAACGCACCGCGCCCCTAGAATGCCTTGATGAGCTCCAACACCCCCCCCAGCAAGCCCAACGCACCCACCGCAGACGCCCCCGCAGAGGGCGAACACAAGGTCAGCAACTTTTTGCGCCAGGTGATTGAAAAAGACCTGGAACAAGGCACCTACGCCAGCCGCCGCTGGGCCGGCAGCCCCGGCGACGCCGCGCACCACGCCGCCGGCCAGCCCGACCCGGCCAAGATTCGCACCCGCTTCCCGCCCGAGCCCAACGGGTACCTGCACGTGGGCCACGCCAAGAGCATCTGCCTGAACTTTGGCCTGGCGCGCGACTACGGCGGCGTGTGCCACATGCGCTTTGACGACACCAACCCCGAGAAGGAAGACACGGAGTACGTCAACAGCATCCTGGATGCCGTGCAGTGGCTCGGCTTCAACTGGGAGGCCAACGGCCAGCAGCACCTGTACCAGGCCAGCGACTACTTTGACTTCATGTACCGCGCGGCCGAATACCTCATCACCGCTGGCCACGCGTATGTGGACGAACAAACCGCCGAACAAATGCGCGCCGCGCGCGGCGACTTCGGCAAACCCGGGGTCGACAGCCCATTTCGCAGCCGCACGCCCGAGCAGAACCTGGCGCGGTTTCGCGAAATGCGCGACGGCCAGCACGAAGACGGCAGCATGGTGCTGCGCGCCAAGATCGACATGGCCTCGCCCAACATCAACCTGCGCGACCCCGCCATTTACCGCATACGCCGCGCCACGCACCACAACACGGGCGACACCTGGTGCATCTACCCCATGTACACCTTTGCGCACCCCATTGAGGACGCACTGGAGCAGATCACCCACAGCATCTGCACGCTCGAATTTGAAGACCAGCGCCCGTTTTACGACTGGCTGCTGGAGCGCTTGTGTGAAGGCGGCCTGCTGAAAACGCCGCCCCCGCGCCAGTACGAATTTGCCCGCCTCAACCTCACCTACGTGATCACCAGCAAACGCAAGCTCGCGCAGCTGGTGTACGACCACAAAGTGAGCGGCTGGGACGACCCGCGCATGCCAACAATAGTCGGCCTGCGCCGGCGCGGCTACACGCCCGAGAGCATTCAGCTGTTTGCCGAGCGCATTGGCGTGACCAAGAGCGACAGCTGGATCGACTACAGCACGCTCGAAGGCTGCCTGCGCGAAGACCTGGAAAACAAAGCCCACCGCGGCATGGCCGTGCTCGACCCCGTCAAGCTGGTGCTCACCAACTGGGCCGAGGTGTTTGGCTCAGACGCCTACACGGAAGACTGCACCCAGCCCGCCCTGCCCCACCACGCCGTGCCCGAAGGCCAGACCCCACCGCCCGAGCGCGTGTTCAAGATCGGCAACGAGGTGTGGATCGAGCGCGAGGACTTTGAAGAAGTGCCGCCCAAGGGCTACAAGCGCCTGTTTCCTGGCAACGTGGTGCGCCTGAAGGGCGGCTACGTGATCGAGTGCACCGGCTGCACCCGCGACGCCGCAGGCAACGTGACGGCAGTACACGCCAAGGTGATTGCCGGCACCAAGAGCGGCACCCCCGGCGCCGACAGCGTGAAAGCCAAAGCCGCCATCACCTGGGTGGCCGTGGCCGACGGCGTGGCCGCCGAAGTGCGCCTGTACGACCGCCTGTTCAACGACCCCCAGCCCGACGCCGGCGGCAAAGACTTCATTGAAGCGCTGAACCCGGATAGCTTGAAGGTGGTGACGGCTTATGTCGAGCCTTCATTGGCTGCAGCAAAACCGGACCAGAAGTTTCAGTTTGAGCGGTTTGGGTACTTTGTGGCGGATCGGGTTGACCACGCGACAGGGAAGCCTGTTTTTAATCGAGTGGCAGGCTTGAAGGATAGTTGGGGAAGGTAACACATCCTCGCATCAATATGTAACGCAACTCGAGTGTGTGCCAAAACAGTTTGGCAGGGGGGAAATTTTGGCAATGACGAATGTAAACCATCGAAAACCGATAGCCATCGATCTATTCTGCGGCGCAGGCGGTCTAACTCGTGGACTTAAGGATGCGGGTTTCAAAGTGCTTGCAGGCATTGAAATCGATCCTACTGCAGCAAGAACCTTTAGAGCCAATCATCCGAGAGTAAAACTCTATGAGAATGACATTAGCAATATTCAGGGAGCGCAGGTCTTAACCGATCTAAATCTAAAAATCGGAGAACTGGATTTGCTTGCAGGCTGCCCCCCTTGCCAGGGATTCTCCAGCCACAGAACAAGAAATAGGCCACCATCTCAAAATGACAAGCGAAACGATTTGATTTTTGAGTTCCTTCGGATTGCAGAACAACTGCTTCCAAAAACTATAATGCTTGAAAATGTTCCGGCATTGGCCAAAGATTGGCGAGTAGACATACTTCGCAATCGTCTAAGGGAACTTGGCTACAACATCGACAAGGATTTTTCTCAAATAAAAGATGCTGCAGATTATGGTGTCCCACAACGCCGAAAACGCCTCATCATCAAAGCCTCCCGTTTTGGAGTAATTTCAAACCCTGCAGAGCTCCAGAGAAAAAGCACCGTGCGAACCGCATTCAAAAGTTTGCAGCAATATGGATTGAGTGGTGATCCTCTTCACGATACGCCTGAAGTACGGTCTGAAAAGGTGAGAAAGATCATCTCTTGCATCCCCAAGAATGGGGGGTCAAGATCAGATCTTCCGAGACATTTATGGTTAAACTGTCACTTAAAAAAAGAAAATAGTTACAGAGATGTGTACGGAAGAATGAGCTGGGATTTAATAGCCCCCACGATCACAGGAGGATGCCATAACCCATCAAAGGGAAGATTTCTGCATCCTGATGAAGATAGGGCTATCTCTCTCCGGGAAGCTGCACTTTTACAGACCTTCCCTAAAGACTACAAATTCTTTATTGAAGACGGCAAGGAAGCCATTGCACTAATGATTGGCAATGCGCTGCCGCCTAAGTTTATAAAGGCACACGCAAAAGAGTATGTAAAGCACCTAAGGGAGATTGAAAATGAGTTTAGAACTGAAATTTAATCCAAAAACTATCGAGCATCTCGGCGTAAGGATGTATTCAACTCTCCCGCCAGCACTGGCCGAACTCGTGTCAAATTCGTATGATGCGGACTCGGGTGAAATTCTAATTGAGTTCCAAGAACAAAATGGAACTCCAGTAGCGATTACAGTCACAGATAACGGTGGAGGAATGTCATTGGATGACATTCAGCGAAAATTCCTCGTGATAGGACGCAACAGAAGAACGGATGAAGGCGACAGGCCATCGCCAAAGTACGGGAGACTAGCGACAGGGAAGAAGGGGCTTGGCAAGCTAGCCCTTTTCGGACTAGCCAAAAAAATTACCGTTGATACGGTAAAAGAAAACAAACGAAATAGATTTCATCTAAATTGGGATCAATTGCTTGCATCCGATGAAGTCTACAGCCCAGTTGTTGATATTCAAGATAGGCTAGTAAATCAAGACTCCAGAACGATTATTCAGCTATCGGATCTAAAAAGGAAAAGCAGCTTCGATTTGGACGCAATCGCAGATAGTCTTTCCAAAATATTCATCGTAGACTCACGATTTAAAATTACACTAAAGAACTCCAATGGAAAAGAAGTAACAATTTCAAACGAACGACGATATTCGGGCATAGAGAAACAGTTTGAATGGTCAGAAGCTGATCTGATTAAGGTTGGCAGCCCGTATTTTGGTCAGCTAGAAATTTCCCTCATTACCAGCGCAACCCCAATCCCTCCAAGCTCAGGACTTAGAGGCATCGCCCTCTTTTCCCGAGGGAAACTGGTAAATGCACCCGAATACTTTTCGGACAGCACCTCGAGTCATTTCTTCCAATATCTTACTGGCTCGATCAAAGCGGATTTTATAGACCTATTAGATGAAGATGTCATTTCAACCAATCGGCAATCACTTAACTGGGATCACGCTGAAACCGCAAAGCTTCGTGAATACCTCTCCAAACTAATCTCGGAGGTTGGACAGGATTGGAGAAAGCGACGAGCGGCTAAAAAGGAGAAAGATGTCGAGCAGGTAACTGGCATCAAGAAAGAAAATTGGTTTAAAACTCTTCCCACGGGCGTTCGGAGTGACGTGGAGGCGATTGTGAAAAGTATGGGGGAAGGAGAAGACGTTTCTGAGTCTTTTGCACCAGTTGTGAAGGCTCTATACAACCTAGTTCCAGAGTATCCGCTTTTGCATTGGCGACATCTACATGAATCTATTCGTGAAGGCGTCAGTGATTTTTATAAAAATCAACAATATGGTCTCGCGGCTGATCAAGGAGCGAAACTGTACGCTGAAAATTTAAGGGTTATTTCAAAGAAGGATATTGATGGAGCCAATCTTGCATCACTATTTTCTTTTGATCTTGACTCAACCAAGACCATTGTTACCAAATCACCTTTGATTCCTGTTAACGACTTGAGTACCGTGTCGTTGAAAAACATTCAGGAAGGTCAGGGGCATCTAACGCGTGGTCTGATGACAGGCTTCAGGAATCCCATGAATCACTCACCAGTATCCTCTGTAGTTCCAGAGATTATTTCCGAACTAGATTGCCTAAATATACTGAGCCTTGTTTCATATTTATCAAAAAGACTAGATTTCATAAAGGAATCCTCAAAGGCATCTTGAAACGTCATGGATATTCACGGTCACAGATATTCGGGGTCAGATTCTATTTAATCCAACAACGACCGAGACTGAAATGGGTAAAATACAAAGCTGGCGTCGAGTTTGTGGCGACGTTACGGTTTGGGCCTTGCTTCCTGTGGCCGCAGGACTTTCATCCGGTTTGAACACAGGCGCAAAGTCAAGAGCGGCCCGCCACACTGCAAGCGCCACCCGGTAGCTACACTCGCGAACATGCGCCCCTCCCAAGCCCTTCACCTGCATCGCTCGCAAATCCGCGAGATCGCCATGCGCCACCGCATTGCGGGTGTGAGCGTGTTCGGCTCCGCTATCCATGGTGACGACGTGGAGGGCAGCGACCTGGATGTGCTGGTGGATCCGACGCCTGCAACCACGCTGCTGGACATTGGCGCCATCCGCTACGAGCTGAAAGCGCTGCTGGGCATGGATGTAGACGTGCTGACGCCCAATGGCCTGCCTGACAGCTTTCGCGAACAGGTGCTGCGCGAGGCGGTCCGTTTGTGAAGCGCCAGCAGCCGCTGCGCACGGCGGAATACCTGCAACACATGGCGCAGGCGATTGAGAACATCCAGAGCTACACGGCTGGCATGGACGGCGCAAGCTTCAAGGTGGATCGCAAAACGCAGGACGCTGTGATCCGCAACCTGGAAATCATTGGCGAGGCTTGCAACAACGTGGTCAAGAACGACCCGATGTTTGCGCAGTCTCACCCTGAGTTGCCTTGGGGCTTTGCGTATGAGATGCGCAATGCGCTGTCACACGGCTACTTCAAAGTGGATCTGGACATCGTCTGGGCGACTGTGACCGCCGACTTGCCCGGTATGAAAGCGCAGTTGGCGTCATTGGTTCTTTGAGCTGTTGTGGACATGCACCCATAGCTGGCTGAAGAAGACAGGCTTGCTCAAGGGTGCGCTGCCAAGGTGGGCATGAAGAACGGCGTGTCCGCAGTGGAGCATCGCGATAGTCAATAAGAGTCAAAGGGGAGCGAGCACATGGCCAACCGAGGCAACGCACGGCGCGGAAATCGCAAGAAGCCGCGCGAACCGTTTCTGGAAAAGGGCATTCAGGCGCTGGCGCTGGCCGGTGCGTTTTGGATGGCTACCTTGTTCTTGGGTGGAAGCCCTGCCCTAGCTGCTGTGGGCAATGGTTTGCGCTCCATCCTGTGGCTCCCCTTGGCCCTTGGCGCGGGTTTGCTCGGCATCCACTTCGTCTTGAAAAGAATCGCCGCAGATTCGAGCAATACGCCATCGTCCAGCACGCCCGGAGCGCGCGACATGTTTGCCCATCTTCGGGACGCCGTGGGCGGCGCTCCGCAAAGTGAAGCCCCAAAGCCGACAAAGTCCAAAGCGACCCCGCTGAGAGACGTGCGCTTCGGAAACAGCTCCGAAAAATCTTCAACACCGCACCACCAAGGCAACACGCAAACGGTTCCATTCAAAGAGTCCCGCTGGAGCTCCAACGTCTTCAGCGCCATTGAATGGCGGCGCTTTGAGGCGGTGGTGGAAACGCTGTTCGCGCAGGCCGGTTTTGAGACGCGCTCCCAGTCGCACGGGGCAGACGGCGGGGTCGACATCTGGCTGCATTCAAAGAACGCGGAAGGCCCGGTGTCTGTGGTGCAGTGCAAACACTGGCAGGGCAAGCCGGTCACGGTCAAAGAACTGCGCGAGTTCCTGGGTGTGATGGCCTCACACAAGCTCAAGCGAGGCACCTATGCCACCACGTCGCGCTACACGGCCGACGCGCTGGAGTTCGCCAAGGCCAATGGCATCAATGCACAGGACGGCAACGGCTTGCTCAAGTTGATTGCGCAGCGCACACCTGAGCAGCAGGCCCGCCTGCTGGAAGTGGCTTACGAAGGCGAATACTGGAAACCCACATGCGCCAGCTGCGGCGTGAAGATGGTGCAACGCGAGGCAAAGAGAAAAGAAGGTCCGAAATTCTGGGGGTGCGTGAACTAGTCGTCCCTGAAGAATCCCCGGAGCCCGCATAAACACTGGACTTTGGGGTGATTGCCGATGGTCTGAACTCCCAGTTTGAATTCCAATAGGGGCAGATTTCTGGGAGTTCTGCCGTGCTGTTTGCCTGCCCCGCCACCGAT
>JAJNQE010000098.1 GCA_021154985.1 Hydrogenophaga sp. | reverse complement strand
ACAGCTCGGTGTGGCCCTTCTGGCGGCCGAAGCCCTTGACTTCGGTCACGGTGATGCCTTGCACGCCCATGCCGGAGAGTGCTTCACGCACTTCGTCCAGTTTGAACGGCTTGATGATGGCTGAAACCATTTTCATGCTGCTATTCCTCTTCTTGAACAGGAGGGTGATGGGACCGGATGGCCGACACCGAGGTGGAAACGAGTTCGGCATGCCCGGAAGCAAACCAATCGCGGTGGGCTGACTGCGGCGTGGCGGACCACGCTTCGAATCAATCGCTTACAAGACCTAGCAGGGAATATGCCAACCCGTGGCTCCCTACCCCCTGGGGTTGCAGGCCTTCAGGCTCTCTACAGTCGCCAGCGCGGGAACCAACGCGCACCAGCGGGCTCCGCGAGCCGCCGTTGCACCAGGCGCGTCCCGCGCAGCGGCGCTGCACCCCCGGGGTGCGCACCAAACAGGTGCTTGTTTGCAAAACCGTGCGCCACACCGAAATCGGGGGTGTTGCGCACCGAAACAGGGAGTGAATCGCCATGGGTCTGTCATTGGTGCGCAGCCGCGCGCTGCTCGGGTTGGACGCCAGGCCGGTGCTGGTGGAGGTGCACCTGGCCAACGGCTTGCCCAGTTTCACCCTCGTTGGTCTGGCCGACACCGAGGTGAAAGAGGCCCGCGAGCGGGTGCGCTCGGCCATTGCCAATGCGAGGCTGGAGTTCCCGTCCAACAAGAAGATCACCGTCAACCTCGCCCCTGCCGACCTGCCCAAGGATTCCGGCCGGTTCGATTTGCCCATCGCGCTGGGCATCCTCGCGGCCAGCGGGCAGATCAGCGCGGCGCGCCTGGCCGACTGGGAGTTCGCCGGCGAGCTTTCCCTGGGCGGCGAACTGCGCCCGGTGCGCGGCGCGCTGGCCATGAGCCTGGCGTTGCACCGCGACGCCGGTCTCGAGGCCGCCAACGCCCGCCTGGTGCTGCCGCCGGGCAGCGCTGAAGAAGCCGCGCTGGTGCCACAGGCCCGGATCTACCGGGCCCGCCATCTGCTCGATGTGATCGCCCGCTTTCTTCCCGAGAGCACCGCCACGCCCGAGCCGCCCGACGACGCAGGCTGGGCGCGGCTCACGGCGAGCACCCTTGGCGAAGCGCCGCCGCTGGCCGACCTGGCCGATGTGAAAGGCCAGAGCGCCGCCCGCCGCGCGCTGGAAATCGCAGCCGCTGGAGCACACAGCCTGCTCATGGCCGGGCCGCCCGGGGCGGGCAAGTCGATGCTCGCGCAGCGCTTTGCCGGCCTGCTGCCGCCCATGAGCACGCTGGAAGCGCTGGAATCGGCGGCGGTGGCCTCGCTGGCCGGGCGGTTTGACCTGGCGCGCTGGGGCCAGCGGCCCACCTGCGCGCCGCACCACAGTGCCAGCGCGGTGGCGCTGGTGGGCGGGGGCTCGCCGCCGAGGCCGGGCGAGATTTCGCTGGCGCACCACGGCGTGCTGTTTCTGGACGAACTCCCGGAGTTCCCCCGCGCAGCGCTCGAAGCCCTGCGCGAGCCGCTGGAGAGCGGCCACATCCGCATCTCGCGCGCCGCCCGGCAGACCGAGTTTCCGGCGCGTTTTCAACTGGTCGCCGCCATGAACCCCTGCCCCTGCGGGTTTCTGGGTCACCCCACCCGCGCCTGCCGCTGCACGCCCGATCAGGTTTTGCGTTACCAGGGCAAGCTCAGCGGCCCGCTGCTGGACCGCATCGACCTGCATGTGGAAGTGCCCGCGCTGCCGCCCGAGAACCTGTTCACCCACCAGCCGGGCGAATCGAGCGCCAGCGTGCGCGACCGCGTGATCGCCGCCCGGGACCGAGCACAGGCCCGCCAAGGCGCGCCCAACCAGGCGCTGGCAGGGCAGGCGCTTGAGGAACACGCCCGGGCCGACGCAACCGCGATCAAGTTCCTGCACACCGCCGCCGCCCGCCTGGGCTGGAGCGCACGCGGCACCCACCGCGCGCTGCGGGTGGCACGAACCATTGCCGATCTGGCGGGGAGTGACTCGGTGGGCGTGGCGCACATTGCCGAAGCGGTGCAGTACCGGCGGGTGGTGAAGTCGGGCGCCTGAGCGGGGTTGAACGAGACGCCCTGGCCCGCGAATGCCGCGGGGCAACTGGTATGGTCTTCGGTTTCCCCCATTTCAGCAGGAGACCCGCATGAGCTACCCCCACACCCAACTCTTCATCCACGGCCAATGGCGCGACGCCGCTGCTGGCGAAACGATCGCGGTGTTCAACCCGGCGACCGGCCAAGAAATTGGCCGCGTTGCACACGCCCGCCAGGCCGATCTGGACCTGGCGCTGGACGCCGCACAAAAGGGCTTTGAAGTCTGGCGCGACAAGCCGCCCATCGAGCGCGCCAAGGTGATGCGCGCCGCCGCAGCGCTGATGCGCGAGCGCGCCGGCAGCATTGCCGCACTGCTCACACAGGAACAGGGCAAGCCGCTGGCCGAGGCCAAGGGCGAGGCCATGGCAGCCGCCGACATCATTGAATGGTTTGCCGACGAAGGCCTGCGCGTCTACGGCCGCATCGTGCCCTCGCGCGGCAACCTCGCCATGCGCCAGATGGTGTTGAAAGACCCGGTCGGCCCGGTGGCCGCGTTCACGCCGTGGAACTTCCCCATCAACCAGGTCGTGCGCAAGCTCGCGGCCGCGCTGGCCACCGGCTGCTCGATGATCGTGAAAGCGCCCGAAGAAACGCCTGCCGCGCCCGCCGAGCTGGTGCGCGCTTTTGCTGACGCCGGCCTGCCCCCCGGCGTGCTCGGCCTCGTCTATGGCACACCGTCGGAGATCTCCACCTACCTGATCGCGCACCCCGTCATCCGCAAGATCACCTTCACCGGATCCACGCCGGTGGGCAAGCAGCTCGGGGCCATGGCCGGCCAGCACATGAAGCGCGTCACCATGGAGCTGGGCGGGCACGCTCCGGTGATCGTGGCCGAAGACGCCGACGTGGCGCTGGCCGTGAAGGCCGCCGGCGCCGCCAAGTTCCGCAACGCGGGCCAGGTGTGCATTTCGCCCACGCGTTTTCTGGT
>JAJNQE010000038.1 GCA_021154985.1 Hydrogenophaga sp. | reverse complement strand
CGTCACGGAGGCCGACCTTGAACTCCCGATCCGATCCTGGCCCTTCTGCACGAGAGCCGTCATTCGTCGCGATGGCCGAGCACATGCCGGGCGCGCTGCTGCAGTATGTGCTGGGGCCCGAGGGTGCGCACCGCATTGGCTGGATGAGCGAGGGTTGCCGCGATCTCTGGGAGGTGGCCCCGCAGGTGGCGGAGCAGAACGCCGATCTGCTGTGGTCGATGGTGGACGCGCAAGACCTGGTGGCCATGCGGGCTTCGGTGCTGGCATCGGCCCATTCGCTGACGGACTGGGTGCACGAATGGCGCATCACCACGCCATCGGGCCAGCGCAAGTGGCTCCACGGCACGGGTCGGCCGCAGCGCCTGGCCGATGGCTGGGTGGCTTGGAACACCGTGATCGTGGATGTGACGGATAGCAAACGCTCGGGCGATGCCATGCGCGACAGCGAGGCGCGGTTTCGGCAGCTGCTGGAGTACGTGCCGAACGTGTCGGTGCAGGGCTACGGGCTGGACCTGACCACGCGTTACTGGAACCAGGCATCGGAGCGCCTGTATGGCTATTCGGCCAGCGAGGCGATCGGCAAAAGCCTGCTGGACCTGATCATTCCGCCCGAGATGCACGCCGGTGTGGTGGGTGCGGTGACCGAGATGATCGAGAGCGGCCTGCCGATTCCCGCCGCCGACCTGACCTTGCGGCGCAAGGACGGTGCGCCGGTGGAGGTGTATTCGAGCCATGTGTACCTGAACATTCCCGGTCGCGAGCCGGAGTTTTATTGCATCGACTTTGACCTGACCGAGCGCCGCGACTCCGAGGCGATCCGGGCACAGCTCCAGGCGCAACTGCGCGAGTCGCAAAAGATGGAGGCCTTGGGCACGCTGGCGGGCGGCGTGGCGCACGACTTCAACAACATCGTGGCGGCCATCATCGGCAACGTGGAGCTGGCGCTGGACGACGTGCCCGCCGACAGTCCGGCGCGCACCAGCCTCATGGAGATTCGCAAGGCGAGCCGGCGCGCGCGCGATCTGGTGCAGCAGATCCTCGCGTTCAGCCGGCGCCAGGTGCTGGAGCGGCAGGTGATCGAGCTGGCGCCGGTGGTTGAAGAGTCGGTGCGTTTGCTGCGCGCCACCTTGCCCGCCGGGATCGAACTGAGCCTGCACGTGGGCACGGGTGTGCCCCGGGTGCTGGCCGACGCCACCCAGATCGAGCAGGTGTTGCTCAACCTGTGCACCAACGCCTGGCAGGCGGTCCGCGGCGTTGCACAGGGGCGTGTGGCGGTCCGGCTGGAGGCGCACCAGGGTCCCGCGGCGCTGGGCGAGGCTCCGACCGCATGGGCCCGGTTGACGGTGAGCGACAACGGGCACGGCATGAGCGACGAGACACGCGCCCGCATGTTCGAGCCCTTCTTCACCACCAAGCCGCCCGGCAAGGGCACGGGGCTGGGTCTGGCGGTGGTGCACGGCATCTTGCGCGACCACGATGCGGTGATGGAGGTGCAGAGTGCACCCGGCGCGGGGTCGACTTTCTCGGTGAGTTTTCCCGCCGCGGTCGGCGGTGCGGCTGCCACCGCAGCGCCTGTGGTGCAGCAAGCCCACCCGCAGCGCGCTGCGCCGGCTCACGGCGCGCACATTTTGTATGTGGACGACGACGAGATGATCGCCTTCCTCATGGAACGACTGCTCCAGCGCGAGGGTTATCGCGTGACGGTGTTCACCCACGCCGCCCAGGCGCTGGCGGCGGTTCGCGACCACACCGAACGGTTCGATCTGGTCATCACCGACTACAACATGCCCGGCATGTCGGGGCTGGATTTTGCGCGCGCGGTCAGGGCCCTGCGGCCCCACTCGCCAGTGGCCATCACCTCGGGCTACATCTCCGAGGAGCTGAGGGCGCAGGCGCCCGCCGCGGGTGTGAGCGAGCTGATCTACAAGCCGAACACCGTGGAAGAGTTGTTCGCTGCGGTGGACCGGCTCGCACGCGCCGTGCTGGGCGCGCCTAGCCGAGGCTGAAGGTCAGGGCACCAGCCATGTGATGGTGCCGGGGGCCAGGCGGGCACGCCGGTGGCCTGCGCGAGCGAGTTCCAGCCAGTCCATGTGGTCGATGTGGGCGGTCACCACGGCGAGGTGGTGGCTGGTGGGTGTGTGGTCGATGGGGTTGTTCAGAGCCGAGCCTGGCGCGTGGGGCGCCAGGTAGTCGCCCGCGGCGGCCGACTGGCTCACGCGCGCCCACGCCGCCTCGACCAACGGACCCTCGGTGTGCACCTGCGTGGCGACCCGCACGCGCAATTGCCAGTTCAGGCGTTTGCTCCAGAACACAAACGCAGCGGCCGGCAACGCCCGAAGCTCGGCCACCTTGGGGCTGCGTCGGTCGGTGAAGAAGACGAGTTGGGAAGTCTGGGGATCGGCAGCCCGCAGCACCACGGTGCGCGCTTGGGGCAGGCCGTCCAGCCCGGTGGTGGCCAGCACGGGTGTGCGCCATTCGTGGTGGCGGTCCACCGTGGCGCGCTGCAGTTCGGTCCAGATGCGGTGCGCGATGTCGGTGGCTTTGCCCGTTGACCCCTGGGGCATGTCAGTGCTCGGCGGGCACCGATGGCGACCCCGCCGCCGCCTTCTCGCGCGCCTGGCGTTCTTCGCGTTCGCGTATCACTTTTTTCACGTCGTACAACTGCCAGACCCCGAAGCCCAGGATGACCAGAAAGACGCCGAGTTCGAGCCAGATACCCATGCTGTGTGCCTCGTGAAGGGGAGCGTTGTCGAGCGGTTCGATGGTGCCTCAAGGCCCATGCCGGTGCAATACAGTGCGGTATGTCCGACGAATACCAGATTGAAATCCCGGCCTCCTTCATGGCCTTGTATGTGCTGCTTGGCCGCCAGAAGCCCAGCCTGCCGCGCGACGAGCTGGCCGCGCGCTACGAGCTGTGCGAAGACATGGCCCAGCTGTTGACCGAGACCGCTCGCAACATGGAGTTCAGCCTGGGCCTGGCCGAGAGCGATGTGCTCACGCGATGCCTGCAGGGGCTGCGGGTGGAGCCCGCGGTGGTGAATGAGACCGAGTCGGTGTGGGTGGTGCGCCGCCTGGCCGAGCTGCTGGGTTGGAGCGACGCGGGCCTGCAGCCCTAAGGCCGGGTCTCTGGCGCGCTGGTGCGCAGCCACAGCAGGGCCGCCAGCGCGCTCAGGCCCAGCCCACCCGAGATCCACAACGCCCCCGAGCCCCAGCGCTCGATGCACAGGCCGAACAGCAGCGGCGCAAAGGCCTGCGCCACGCGCGAGGGCGCCATCATGATCCCCTGTCGCTGGCCATAGCCCACCGGGCCGAAGTACACCAACGGCAGTGTGCCCTTGGCGATGGTGAGGATGCCGTTGCCCGCGCCGTGCAGCAGCGCAAAAGCCGGCCCGGCGACCGGGCCAACGACCATCCAGCAGACCACGCCCACCGGGTGCGCCAGGGCCGCTGCGCGCGCTGACAGCAGGGGATGCGTATTTCGGTCGCTGCTGGACACTCATTTCGGTTTCTCCTGGACAGCGGGAACGGCGGGAGATGGACACCCAGTTCGGCACTCGTGGACACGCACAATGTGCTGCCAGTAGCCGCGCATGAACGACTGCTCCTGGGCAGACCGTACCTCCGCTTCGGGCCCTTTGCGGCCCATCACCCTGCGAAAATGAAGGGCGGTCGACCAGCGTGTACCCTCCTTCATCTCCTTGCCGTTTAGTCAAGGTTTCGGTCATATACCGGTCATTCATTGAGCGGGACGCACGCCTGTCAGAGGGCATTTGAGTGGGCGCCTGTGAGCTCAATTTCGCTCTCTGCTGCAGCGCCGGCGCGCTATTGGGTGAAGGGAACGCGCTGGAGCCATTCGGTCACGCGATTGAGGGTTCGGCGCTCCTGATCGGCCTCCATTGATAAACCCATGTCAAGCAACCGCGCCTGGGGCGCGTGTGCTGCGAGTACCGCGAGGCTGCTGCCCAAGCCATAGCCGCCATGTGTGATGAAGGGGACCAGTGTCTTGCCGGCAAGGTCATGGCGGGAGAGGAAAGATCGCATGACGGGTGGGGCGGTCTCGCCCCAGATCGGAAACCCCAGGAAAACGGTCGCGTAGCTCGCCATGCCGACCACTCTGGCCTGAAGCGCCGGCTCGAAGCCGCTGTCTCGCTCCTGCCTCGCCTGTTCGACGGTTTCCTCGTAGTCCTCCGGATACGGAGCAGCGGGCTTGATCTCGAACAGGGTGGCGCCGCGCGCACGATGAATCTGACCAGCAATCACGCGTGTGTTGCCTGTGCGCGAGAAGTACGCCACCAACGTCTTGCCGGTGCCGCTCGGTGCAGCCAGCGCACTGGCCCCCAGCGGCAGCAGCACGGAAGTCAGCAGGACCGATCTGCGGGAAGTTGATGGTGGCGTGGTCATAGTGTTCTCTCGGCAGCGGGTATCCACCGGTGTCTTGTGGCACTTCCCAATGTAGCGACGAGAAACTACATTGATAAGGCCCAATAATCGACAAACAAACATGAGCTGGATTCAAAAATGCCCAGAGACGGTTACACCGACCTGCTGGCCTTCATCCGCGTGGCGCGCGAAGGCAGCTTCACCCGCGCGGCTGCGCAGTTGGGGGTCTCCCCCTCCGCGTTGAGCCATTCGGTGCGAGCACTTGAAGCGCGCATGGATGTGCGGCTGCTCACCCGCACCACGCGCAGCGTCTCGGTGACAGAGGCGGGCGCGCGTCTGTATGAAAGCACCGCGCAGCGTTTCGAGGAGATCGACGCGGAATTGCTGGCCGCCACCGAGCGGCGCAAGAAGCCTTCGGGCACGGTACGCATCACCACCGCGGAGCACGCGGCCAACACCATCCTCTGGCCCAAGCTCTCCCGAATCCTGCCCGATCACCCGGACATCACGGTGGAGGTCACCGTGGACTACACCCGATCGGACATCGTGTCCGATCGCTACGACGCAGGCGTGCGTCTCGGCGACGAGTTGGCCAAGGACATGATCGCTGTGCGCATCAGCCCGGACATGCGCATCGCGGTCGTGGGCTCGCCGGGCTACTTCGCCGAGAAGGAGAAACCCAGGACCCCTTCCGATCTGGCGGAGCACAACTGCATCAACTTGCGCCTGCCAACCCACGGCGGGCTGTTGGTCTGGGACTTTCGCAAGGGCAAGCGCGAACTCAAGGTGCGCGTGACTGGGCAGTGGATCTACAACAGCATCTCGCCCATCGTGCGCGCCGCGCTGGCAGGGCAAGGCCTGGGGTTCCTGCCCGACGATGCCGTGGCCGAGCACATCGCCGATGGCCGACTGGTCCGCGTGCTTGACGATTGGTGTCAGCCCTACACCGGCTATCACCTGTACTACCCGAGCCGCCGGCAATCGTCTGGGGCGCTGGCTGTCATCGTGGAAGCGCTGCGGTACCAGGAGCCGCCGCGCAAGGCGGGCAAGCTTGCTGCGTCGAAACGGGGAGCCGCCACATAGGACGCTCCCGAGGTCTGGGGTCATTGCTGAATTCCGCTCACAACCGCATGCGGATTCAGGTACTTACTCAAAACAGTACCGCCCCCTACGATTCCCTCCTACGCAATGGAAGGAATCCCATGAGAAAGAACCTTGTCGCCGCGGGCACGTCGATCCTGATGATGGGCGCATCCGCATACGCCCAGGGCATTCAGATCACGCCGGCGGGCAGCACGCCCACCAGGCTAGGTGCCGCGCAGAACTTCAACGGCCATGTTGCCGTGGACATGCTGGCCGCAGGCGAGAGTGGCAAACACGGCAGCGTGGGCATGGTCGATTTCGCGCCAGGCGCTCGCACCGCATGGCACACGCACCCCGTCGGTCAATTGCTCGTCGTCACGGACGGCATGGGCTGGGTGCAGGAAGAAGGCCGAGCCCGGCGTGAGATCAAGGCGGGCGACGTGGTCTGGATCGAGGCTGGTGTCAAGCACTGGCACGGCGCGGCACAAAACAACGGCATGCGCCACCTCGCCATCGCCTATGTGAAAGACGGCAAGAGCGCTGACTGGAAGGAGCTGGTAAGTGATGATCAATACAACGCCCGTTAAGTGTGCTGCGGCTGCACTTGCCCTGGCCATGCTGTGCGGCCCTGCCGCTGCGCAGACCGCCAACGCCCAGGCACCGCACACCATGACGAACAGCCAGCCGATCTCGGACACCTTGTCCGCCAGACAACGGGCGATTCCGCTGGTCGCATCCTTCATGGCTGCGAGCGACATGCCCCGGCTCAATACCGCCTTGAACGAGGGCCTGGACGCCGGCCTCACGGTCAACGAGGCCAAGGAGGTTCTGGTGCAGCTCTACGCCTACGCTGGCTTCCCCAAAAGCCTGAACGCGCTGGGTGAGTTGCTCAAGGTCGTGGAGGCACGAAAGCAGCGCGGCATCCAGGATGCGCCGGGCCGCGAGCCCAGCCGTGCGATTCCCACGGGTGATGCCTTGCTCGTGGCCGGCACCGCCAACCAGACTGCCATTTCTGGTGGGCCAGTGAAGAACGCGGTGACGGACTTCGCGCCCGTCATCAACCAGTTCCTACAGGCCCACCTGTTCGGCGACATCTTCGAGCGAGACAACCTGGACTGGCAAAGCCGCGAGCTGGCCACGGTGGGCGCGCTGGCTGCGATGCCTGGCGTGGAAGCCCAACTGCGCTCGCACATGGCGGCCAGCATGCGGGTCGGCCTGACGGCCGCACAACTTCGCCAGTTGATCCAGGTGTTGGCCGAGCGTGGCGATGCGCAAGCCGCCAGGCGTGCCGACACGGCTTTGACTCAGGCACTGGCTGCCACAACACCGGGACGCTGACCATGAAAACCATTGAAACCACGCTGACCGCCATGACGCTCACCTTGCTCGCCGCCTGCACGACGCTTCCAGGTGGCGTCCGCAGCGCCAGCTCCACCGGCCCTCTGGTGATTCAGGAGCAGGGGAGCTTTGCCATCGGTGGCAAAGTCGTGAGCACACCCGGCAGCTACAACAACAACAGCCCGAGCGCCGCTGGCCAGTCCCTCCACGGCGATCACCTGTACGCCTTCTATCAAGTTCCACCAAATCCCCGGCCACTGCCCATCGTCATGCTGCATGGGGCCTTTCAGTCGGGCCGCAGCTGGGAGTCCACGCCGGATGGCCGTGAAGGCTTTCAGAACATCTTTCTTCGCAGGGGCTTTCCGGTCTATGTTGTCGACCAGCCGCGTCGCGGACGTGCGGGCAACAGCACCGTCGCCGCAACGATCGAGCCCACGCCGCTCGATCAGCTCTTCTTCGATCAGTTTCGGCTGGGCAAGTGGCCGAACCACTTCGACAACGTCCAGTTCGACCGCAAACCCGAGACGCTGAATCAGTTCTTTCGCTCGGTCACGCCCAACACCGGACCCTACGACGCCGGCGTGATTTCCGATGCCATGGCAGCCCTGTTCAACAAAATCGGGCCGGCCGTTCTGTTCTCCCACTCGCAAGCGGGTGGACCCGGCTGGTTGACGGCCATCAAGACCGAAAACGTCAAGGGCATCGTTGCGCTGGAACCCGGCAGCGGGTTCATCTTCCCCGAAGGCGAAATGCCCGCAGCCATGCCCAGCGCGGCCGGCACGCTGGCGCCCGAGCCGGTGCCGCTGGAAGATTTCAAGCAGCTCACGCGCGTCCCCATCGTCATCTACTACGGCGACAACTTCCCCATCGAGCCGACCACCGAGCGCGGACAGGACAACTGGCGCGTGCGCCTGGCCATGGCCAAGCTCTGGGTGGCCGCCGTCAACAAGCACGGTGGCGATGCGCAACTGGTGCACTTGCCCGCGATCGGCATCAAGGGCAATACGCACTTTCTGATGTCGGACCTCAACAACGTCCAGATCGCTGATCTGCTCTCGCAATTTCTGGCCAGCAAGAAGCTGGACTGACCTCTCACCCTGAAAGAACGCGTCATGAACTCACTTTCCGCCAACCCGTACCGCCGCAGCCTGCTGACCACGGCCGCCACGCTGGGCATCGCCCCGTGGCTGCTGTCCGCCTGCGCCCAGACGGCCAGCGCTCCGCTCTCCGTCACCGCGCAGCCCGTCTCTGCCAAGCGCCGCCTCGGACCTCTGGAGGTGTTTCCCATCGGCCTGGGCGTGCAGTGGCATCCCGGCCGCACCCCGCAAGGCGTCACCGACCTGTATTCCAGCAGCACCACCCGGCAAGGCGGCATCGCGCTCATCCGCCACGCAGCGGATAACGGCGTCAACTTCTTTGACACCGCCGAGGTCTATGGCCCCTTCATGTCCGAGGAGCTGCTGGGGGAGGCGCTGCAAGGTAGCCGGCGGGACCGCGCCATCATTTCCACCAAGTTCGGCTTCCCCGTGGACCAGGCGACTGGCCGGCGGCTTGGCGGCGTGAACAGCCGCCCCGAGTACATCCGCCAGGCGGTTGAGGGTCAGTTGCGGCGCCTGCGCACCGACCGCATCGACCTGCTGTACCAGCACCGTGTCGACCCACAGGTGCCCATCGAAGACGTGGTCGGCACGATCAAGGATCTGATGCGGCAAGGCAAGGTGCTGCACTACGGCCTGTCCGAGCCAGGCTTGCAGACAGTGCGCCGCGCGCACAGGGAACACCCCGTTGCCGCGATTCAGAACGAATACTCAATGCTCTACCGAGGCCCCGAGGCCCAGGTGCTGCCACTTTGCGAGGAACTCGGCATCGGCTTCGTGCCCTGGAGTCCTCTGGGCATGGGCTTCCTGGCCGGCACCGTCAGCGCCAACAGCCGCTTCGAGCAGCCAGACTTCCGCGCCAGCGTTCCGCGCTTTGCTCCTGATGTACTGCCTGCCAACATGGCACTGGCGAACCTGGTCAAGACTTGGGCCGCGCGCAAGAACGTCACGCCGGCCCAGCTCTCGTTGGCCTGGCTGACCGCCCAGAAGCCGTGGATCGTACCGATTCCAGGGACCACCAACGTGGCCCATCTGGAGGAGAACATCGCCGCCGCATCGGTAGTCTTCAGCGCTGCCGAGTTGAAGGAACTGAACGCCGCTGTGGCGGCCATTCCCATCCAAGGCGCCCGTCTCTCCCCGGCTGTGCTGTCGGCCACTGGCGTTGAGGCGCCGCCAAAGCGGTGAAGTGACATATGGGCTGCAGCGTCGCACCTGCAGCGCTGTGTGCCACCGGTGTGTGCTTGCTGCAATCGTTCCGGACGGCGCGCTCGGACGATAAGAGACCGCTTTAATTCTTTGCTGTCGTTCAGACGCTATGTCCGAACGGTAGCACTCAGTACTCACGGCGAGGTGGAGTGCTCAAGGCGGACGACTGCTTCTACCCGATTCCTGAAGTCTAGCCTTGGAGCTGGCGATCGGCTACCTATCAATATGGGAACGCCAGCTTGGCTCAGTTTTGCGATGGCTGCAGCGGCTCTGCAGCTGTAGGAACAGGCCGCCCCATTGCACGGTAACGACCAGGAAATCGCGACCTTATCAGCCAGGATTCAGAGCAGCTCGCCCTCTGATCTTGCGCATCGATTCGCCCTTCAGCTGGACCCGATGAGCTTGATGCACCACGCGATCAAGAACCGCATCCGCGACGGTTGGATCTGGGAAGAAACCGTGCCAAGTGTCCGCGGGGTACTGGCTGGTCAGAAGCAGAGATCCCGTGCGCATGCGCCGGTCGGCAACATCGAGCAAGACCTGCGCTGCGGTTGGGGACATTTCCCCGATTCCAAAGTCATCAAGGATCAGCAGGTTGGGTTTGTAGAGGGCCGTTTTGAGTTTTGGCAGCGAGGCATCGAGCACCGCTTGACCGATGCTGGTGAAGAGGTCATTGGCCACGTAGAAGGCCACGGTCATGCCCAGCCGACAGGCCTGGTGGCCGAACGCCGACGCTAGCCAGGTTTTACCCACACCCGTGGGCCCGAGGATCATGAGGTTCTGCTTTCGCGTGATCCAGCTGCAATTGGCCAACGTTGACATCAGCGCCTTGTCCAGCCCTCGACTTGCACGCGCGTCATAGTCTTCAAATGCGGCAATTTCCGGAAAGCCGGCCGATTTCACGAGGCGGTTGAGCTTGCGGGAGTTCCTCGTGGAGACTTCCGACTCAAGAAGCAAACCAAAGCGATCGTCAAACGCAAGATGTTGCAGCTTGGCCTGCTCTTGCTGGAGTTCATAGGCTGTCGCCATGGCGTTCAGGCGCAGTTCGCGCAACTTGTTCAAGTTCTGGGTATTGGTGCTCATGTTTAATCTCCGAAGTATTGGGCGCCGCGCAGGTTGTCGTGCTCCATGCGGGGCGGTGGCGTGGCTGGACGGGGCCGCAGGTCCGCCTGGTTGGTCAGGATCGAAGTGATGCTGCGCAGCGAAGTGATGTTCAGCGGGAGTGCGTAGCGGCAGACGGACTCGAAGCGATCCTCGCCATGGTCCCGCGCCAGATCTCGCATGCGTCGGGCAGCGCGCATGCCATTTGCGGGATCGCGCCGCTCGTTGAGGTGGTAGCCGATCATTTCCTGAGCACTGACGCCCACCGCAGTGGCCCATTGCATCAGCGCCTTGGGCTCGCCTTCCAGAACCCGCTGGTGGGCCACAGGCCGGTGTTCAGGAAGCGTGGTGCTGTTGCCCGGATCAGTCAGCAGCGCGTGCAACGCTACCCGGCGGCCACCTCGAAACACCTCCAGCATGGATGCGGTGATGCGCAGATCGACGCGCTCGCCAGCCAACTGGGAGGGAACTGAGTAAAAGCAGCGCAGGTGCTCTACATGGTGGTCATTGCCCACGCGGACTTGATAGCGCCAGTCGCACAACTCGAAGCGCTTTTGCACAAGCGGCTTGAGCGTGGCGCGTTCATCGCTTTCAAACCTGCTGCGCCGACAGCCTGGCAGTTTCTTGAACGGATGATCGTTGAGCTCGTGGTTCAACCGGCGCAGCTCCTTGTTGAGCTCGTCGATGCTGAAGAACACCCGATCGCGCAGTTTGAACAGTATCCAGCGCTGCGCGATCTGCACGCCCACCTCTGCTTTGGACTTGTCCTTTGGGCGCCTTGGCCTGGCGGGCGCAGGAGCCGTGTCGTAGTGGTGCAGACAGTCACGGTAGGTCGGGTTGATAACCAGTTCATCGCGGCTGCGGCGCCAGACAGCGGCTTTGAGGTTGTCACTGACCACCCAGCACGGTGCGCCTTCCAAGAACTCAAAGCACTCGACGTGGCACTGCACCCAGTCACCTGTCGTCTGGGTGGGGACCGCGTGCACAAAGGTGTAGTTGGAGTAGCCGAGCACCGCGATGAAGATCTGAGCAAACCGAGAGGGGCCGCCTGCAGGGTCTCGGATCTCCACGGTCCTGCCAGCGAAGTCCACAAACAACTTGTCGCCTGGCCGGTGTACTCGGCGCATGACTACGTGAAGATTCTTTCTCCAGGCCCGGTATCCGACCGCGAACTGGGTGTAAGCCACCCCCTCGGGGCATGTTTCCCTCCACTCGCGCCACAGCTGCTCCATGGTGGCATCGGGGCGTTGCATTTCCGTGTGCACCCACTGCCAGTCAGGCAGAGGCTTCCGTTGCGCGATGGAGCGGTCGTGCGTGCCAAGGGTGTCTCGCCACTGATCGTCGTCAAGCGGCGCTATCGCTGACCATTCGTGCGCTTGCCTTCGAAGCATTCGGCGGAAGCTGCCGATTGTGGAAGGCGACATGCCCACGGTGCCGGCGATGGCACGGTCAGAATTGTGGGGATCGTAATAGTGCAGGCGGGCGATTTCGCGCTGCAGGTGAATTGGAATGCGCATGGACTCACTTCTTGCGCAGCGCGGGAGGACGCGCTGCAAGGACGAGTTTGCCCAGCACGCCCCGCACTTGACGTGCCGAACGCTGCGACCGATACTCCACACCACTAGATCTTTCCAAATCTTGCTGGCCTCGGCCGGACAAAAAGCCTGAGCTGCAACTCGGGCTTTTTCGTTTCTGGACGTGTAGTTTTTTTGCTCGGTGAGGCTCCTGGTTGCTGTTGATATGACGGCGCGATGCCATCGACATTGCGCGCGTTGTCGATATCCCCGTCCACGTTGCCGAAACAAGTGTCCACGTCGCCGAAAGAAACGTTTGGGCCGTCAAAACGGCAAGCTCGACACTTGGATCGGCACGCCGAATGCGGGGATCGGCCATCGTACGAAAGTCGATCAGGCCAAACTACTGGGCTATCTGGACACTTGAAATGCCGCTGTACCTCGACGACGCAGTGCCGCCACCCATGCCCCGAGCTTTCCTGGACGTTCTGCTCGATGGATACACGTCCTTCGGCGATGAGGCCGTGAACCCAGCCATGGTCATCGGCCTGCTGCGCGAACGCTTGCTGCCGCTCTTGCCGAACGTGCACAAGTCACTATTTGATCTACGGGGGCAGACCAGTTGGGATAGCCTCTGGATCCTCTACGCGAACCTTGCTACCGCCAGTGGTGGCACTGACAAGCAGCTCGGGGCAAGCGCAGCTGTTGTGAGCATCTTCGTGCGGCACACCACTCGACCACCGCGCGAGGTTGAGTTTCCTGCTCACCTGGAATTGACGTCATTCGCGCGGATGGCTGACGTGCTGGGCCTGCCCAAGGCACATCCACACGTGGGCGCACAAGAAGTCGCTACGCCGCTCTACGCATTCTGTCGGTACTGCTGGCTGCCGCAGCGCTCGCGCGGCGTGTGCGAAAACCATTCCACCAACTCCACGTCTCGGGACAGGAAAGGTGCTCCACTTTGCGCCTTGGCCACCCACAAACAGGTACAGCGGTTGCGCCTCGCTTTTGAGAATGAACTGAGCCGTCTGGTGAGCGCCGAGGAATGGCAGTTTCACGAGTCCGAGTTCAGCTTGGCGGTCATGGTGCCGCCATCAGGACTTGGCAACTGGTTGAAGGAGCGCCGGCCTGCTCTGTCGCAACAGCTGGATGCTGCTGGTCGCAAGGGCGAAGTCCGTCTGCTGCCTGCTTTGCTACGGGTTCTGTATGGGGACAAAGGGGTAGATGTGGCGCAGGCCATTGGAGGATCAGTGCACCTGCTCACCCCTACCACGGCCAGAGCAGAGGCCTGGCTTTGCGCCTGGGAAGGCAGAGCGAGTTGGGGCGGCCAGCGACGAGGTGTAGGCAAGCCTGCGGCGCCTAGCAGGATCAAGGACACCACTCAGCACAACCATTGAGTAGCCAACAATCCATGGTCCGCTGGGTGTTCTCGAGGGAGGTAAAAGTACCTCACTGACTGCGGTGCCGAACACGGTGTCAACGATGTCGAACTTGATGTCCAAGAAGTCCGAAATACGCAGGGGATGGAGCCGGCGCAGAAAACCGAACTCCAGCATGCGCCCGGCCACCTGCGCCGGGCCCACCAGCGCACCAATGGCCACCGCGCCGGCCAGCGTGGCACCGCTGGCCACCAGCAACTGCGGCAAATGCGCCGCCATGGCGGTGCTGATGAACCAGGTGGCGGCGAACACGTAGGACAGCAGCCAGGCGGTGTGCCGGGGTGGCGGTGTGTGGGGCAGGGCGGTGGGGGCATCTGCGCCAACCACCTGTGGTGGCTCGGGCAGCGCGGTGGCGCGGGGAATGCTCGCGTTCAGCGGCAGCCCCAGCAGCAGGTGCAGGCCGGCCCAGCCCAGGCAGGCGCCGCGCCAGCCGAATTCGGTCTCCAGCAGGGCGGTGAGGGGCCAGCCTACGGTGCTGGCAAAGCCGGCAATGAGCGTGATGCCGGTGATGGCCGCGCGGGCCTGTGTGCCGTGCAGGCGCACCAGGGCCGCAAAGGCCGCCTCATAGAGCCCACTGCCCATGGCCATGCCGATGAGCAGCCAGGCCAGCATGAGGCTGGTGCTGCCCTGCACCTGCGACAGACTGGCCAGGCCGAGTGCGAACAACACGCTGGTGCCCATGAGCACCGGGCGTCCGCCCCAGCGATCGATGGCGCGGCCGGCGAACGGGCCGAGCACGGCCGAGGCCAGCAGCGCCACCGTGAACGCGATCCAGATCTGCGAGATGGGCAGGCCCAGGCCCTCGGCCATGGGGCGGGCCAGCAGGGCGGGCAGGTAGTAGGTGGAGCCCCAGGCCAGGGTCTGGGCGGTGCCCAGGCGCAGCACCAGGGGCCAGGTGCGGGGGCGGTCATGCGAGCACGGAGTGGGCCAACCGCGCTGTGGAGTGTCAGGCGATGTCGAACGCGTGGAAGCCGAAGCGCCCCTGCCGGCGGTCGGCGAAGTAGTGTTCCAGCGTTTCCTTGACGGTGCGAAACGCGATCTCGTCCCAGGGGATCTGGTCTTCGGTGAACAGCCGCGCCTCGATGGTTTCGTGCCCGGGGTCGAAGACGTCGCTGAGCAGGCGGGCGCGGTAGTAGATGTGCACCTGGCCCACGCGCGAGACGTTCATCAGCGTGAAGATCTCGCCCATTTCAAACTGCGCGCCCGCTTCCTCGGTGGTTTCGCGGGCCGCGCCTTCGGCCGTGGTTTCGTTCAGTTCCATGAAGCCGGCGGGCAGCGTCCACTTGCCGAAGCGTGGCTCGATGTTGCGTTTGCAGAGCAGCACGTATTGACCACTGTCGCCCCACACCGGCACCGTACCCACCACATTGAGCGGGTTGTCGTAGTGCACCAGGTGGCAGGCCGGGCAGACCGCGCGGGGCTTGGTGTCGCCGTCGTCGGGCAGGCGGATGTCGACGGCGGTGCCGCAATTGCGGCAGTGTTTGGCGGGTGGTCGGAGCATCGGGTCAGTTTAGCTGGCCGGTGTGATGGCGAAAAAAAGCCGGGCACATGGCCCGGCTTTCCCGAACACGCGAACTCAGGCCTTCTTGCCGTGTTTGGCGATCAAGGCCTTGGCGGTCTCCAGCAGTTCCTTGCCGTTGAAGCCGCGCTTGTCCATGTCTTGCATCCACTCGATTTCCACCAGGCGGGCCTTGCGGCGGAATTCCTGCGCTTCGGCCGCCGGAATGGTGTAAATCGAGTTGCCTTGCTTCACCGCCGTCTCGCGACCCGGGCCATCGCCCGCCTGCTGGGTCTTGCCCAGCCAGCCCGAGGTTTCCATGCCGGAGTTCTTGTCGATCACGGCCTTGAGGTCGGGCGGCAGGCTGGCGTACTTGGCCTTGTTCATGGCCATCACGAAGGTGGTGGTGTAGAGCGCGCCACCGGCGGGGTCGAACTCGCTGTGGAACTTGGTGAGTTCCTGCACCTTGACCGAGGGCACCACTTCCCAAGGGATCACACAACCGTCGATGACGCCTTTGGACAGCGCGTCGGGGATCTGCGGCAGCGGCATGCCCACGGGTGTGGCGCCCAAATAACCGAGCATCTTGGTGATCTGGCGGGTGGGGCCGCGCACCTTGGAGCCACGCAGGTCTTCGGCGGTCTTGACCTGTTTGCTGCGCATGTGGAACATGCCCGGGCCGTGCACCTGCAGGGCGATGGGCTGCACGTCCTTGAACTCGTCCTTGGCCACCGTCTGCACGTATTCCCAGTAGGCCTTGGAGGTGGCTTCGGCGTTGTTCATCATGAACGGCAGCTCGAACACTTCAATGCGCGGGAAGCGGCCTGGCGTGTTGCCCGGCAGGGTCCAGACGATGTCCACCACCCCGTCGCGCGCCTGGTCGAACAGCTGCACCGGCGAGCCGCCGAGCTGCATGGCGGGGTAGGCCTCGAACTTGATGCGTCCGCCCGAGTCCTTCTCGACCTTGTCCATCCAGGCCTTGTGCATGTTTAGCCACACGTTGGACTGCGGCGCCATGAAGGTGTGGAACTTGAGCGTGACGCTTTGCTGGGCGAAGCCCACCAGGGCGGGGGTGCCCAGTGCCACGGCGGCGCCGGTCTGGAGCAAGGTTCTGCGTTGGATCATGAAGAGGTCTCCTGAGGTCGATGAAAAGTGGGTCGAGGATAGGACGATGTGGCGCGGATGGTCAGAGGTCAAACCCGAAAGGGCGCACTGGGGGTTCTACGTAGAGGCCGGCCGGTGCATCAGCCGATGGACATGCTGATGGGGGTGAGGCCGTCCACGCCGCCGACCAGGGTGTCTCCACGAACGACCGCATTCACACCCTCGGGGGTGCCTGTGTAGATCAGGTCGCCAGGTTGCAGTTCCCAGGCGGCCGATAGGTGTTCGATGGTCTCGGCCACGTTCCAGATCAGCTTGTTGGCGTTGCTGCGCTGGCGGTCGCTGCCGTTGACCTGCAGCCAGATGGCGGCGTTGTTCACATCGCCTGCCTCTGCGGCCAGCGTGATGGGGCCGATGGGCGCGGAGTGGTCGTAGGCCTTGCCGATGCACCAGGGGCGGCCCTGTTTCTTCATCTCGCCCTGCAGGTCGCGGCGCGTCATGTCCAGGCCCACGGCGTAGCCGTAAATGTGTTTTGCGGCGTCGGCCGCCTGGATGTTTTTGCCACCGGTGCCGATGGCCACCACCAGTTCGATCTCGTGGTGCAGGTTGCTCGTGAGGCTGGGGTAGGGCGTGCTCGCGGTCTGGCCGGGCTCGGCCACCACGACGGTGTCGGCCGGCTTCAAAAAGAAGAAGGGCGGCTCGCGGCCAGTGAACCCCATCTCTTTGGCGTGCTCTTCGTAGTTGCGGCCCACGCAGTAGATGCGGTGGACCGGGAAGCGCTGGGCGCGGCCGACCACGGGCACGGAGACGGTGGCGGGTGGGGTGAAGGCGTAGTGCTCGGACATGGTGTGGAGTGACTTGGGTTGGCGGTGGGGTCAGTGTGCCATCAGTGCTGCGTCATCAGTGTTGTGAAGCGGGCAGGCGCACCACCAGGCCGTCGAGCTCGGCCGACAGCCTTACCTGACAACTCAGGCGGCTTTGCGGCACCACCGGACTGGAGGCGAAGTCGAGCATGTCAAGCTCGTCGGGCACGGGTGGCGGCAGCAGGTCGGACCAGGGTGCGTCGATCATCACGTGGCACGTGGCGCAGGTGAGGCTGCCGCCGCAGTCGGCCTCGATGCCTTTGACGTTGGCGTCCACCGCGGCCTTCATGAGGCTGTCGCCCGGGCGGGCCTGGATGTCTTGCTGCGTCTGGTCGGGGTGGATGAAGCGGATGGAAATCATGGCGGTGTTTCAGGTGCGGGCGAAGTATTCGCGGCGTTCAAAGTCGGTCTTGTCATCGGCCTGTGAGTGGCGCTCGATCTCGCTGCGCTTGACGCGGCAAAAATGGTGCACGACATCCTGGCCGAAGCCCTCGCACAAGGCGGCATCGGATTCCAGCGCCTGCAGACCTTCGGGCAGCGAGGTCGGGATTTTCTCGCTGCCGTCCGCGTAGGGCGTTTCGCTCGCGGGTGGTGGCTGCAGTTGCTTGCGCAGGCCGTCAAGCCCGGCGTGGATTTGCGCCGCCATGTAGAGGTAGGGGTTGGCGGCGGGCTCGCCGATGCGGTTTTCGATGCGCGTGGCCTTGTCGCCCGCACCGCCCACCACGCGCAACATGGCGCCCCGGTTGTCACGGCCCCACAGCACGGATTGCGGAGCGAGGGCATTGGGCCGAAAGCGCGCGAAGCCGTTGATGGTGGGCGTGCACAGCGGCGTCATGCCGCGCGCGTGCGCCAGCAGACCGGCGAGCCAGCGGCTGGCGGCATCCGACAGGGTGTGCCGCGCATCCGGCGCCGTGGTGTTGGGTGCGGGCGCATCGCGCATGCAGGCGTTGCGCCCGGTCTTGAGGTCCACCAGCGACTGGTGCAGGTGCCAGCCGCTGGACATGATGTTTGGAAACGGCGGGCGGCACATGAAGGTGGCGTGGTACCCGGCACGGCGCAGCGCCTGGCGCACGCCATTGCGAAACAGCACCATCTGGTCGGCCGCGGTGAGCGCGTCGGTGGCGTCGAACACCGCTTCCACCTGGCTGGGGCCGAGTTCGATCTCGATCGATTGCAGCGGCAGGCCCAGCGCCTGGGCGGTGCGCTGCACGATGCGCAATGGCTCGTCGCTCATGTCCGCCATCGCCTCGGCCTGAAGGTTGTAGCCGGGGTGGATCATCTCCACCGCGGGCGGCAGGCCGGGCCAGGCGGCGAGTTCGGGGTCGAGCTGGGGCCAGGTGTCGGTGATGCGGTAGATGTGGAACTCGACCTCCAGCCCCGTCGTCAGGCCGTAGCCCACGTCGGCCAGGCGGGCGAGTGCATGCTGCAACACGCGGCGCGTGTCCAGCGGCACCGGGCTGCCGTCGGCAAACCAGGGCTGGC
>JAJNQE010000160.1 GCA_021154985.1 Hydrogenophaga sp. | reverse complement strand
TTGGGATGCCGCAGCACTCCCACCGCGAGCCGAGGCGCTGCGGCTCGACACCCAAGGCCTGCACCGCATTCCCTTGCCGCTCTCATGATCGCCCTGCTCCAACGCTTGCTGCCCCGCTCGCTGCGCCAGCCCACGCCAGTGCCCGACGCGCTGTGGGAGAGCACCCTGACGGCGCATCCCTTTCTGTCGGCCCTCAACCGCGCCGAGCAAGAACGCCTGCGCCTGCTGTGCACCCATTTCCTGGCCGAGAAGGAGTTCCACGGCGCGAACGACCTGGAGCTCACCGACGCCATGGCCCTCGCCATTGCCGCGCAGGCCTGCCTGCCGCTGCTGCACATGCACGGCACCTCGGGCGAGCCCGTGCGCGATCCGCTCAAGTTGCTCGACTGGTACGGCGACTTTGTCGGCATCGTGGTGCAACCCGGGGCCGTGGTCGCGCAGCGCAAAACCACCGACGGTGCCGGCGTGGTGCACCACTACACCGAAGTGCTGGCCGGCGAAGCCATGGACCGTGGCCCGCTCATGCTGAGTTGGGAAGACGTTGCACACGCCGGCGCCACAGCGCAGAGCGGCAGCAACGTCGTGATCCACGAGTTCGTGCACAAGATGGACATGCGCGGCCTCTCGCTGGGTGAGCACCCCGACGGCGCGCCGCCCTTGCCCAAAGGCTTCCTGGGCACGCGCAGCGCGGTGGATGCGAGCACGCTGTGGCGCAACACGATGCAGACCGCCTTTGACGCGTTCCGCGAAGCGGTGGCCATGGCCGAGCGCTTCGGCGCCGAGCGGCCCTGGCTCGACGACTACGCGGCCAAAGATCCCGCCGAGTTTTTCGCCGTCACTTGCGAGGCCTACTTTGTGAGCCGCGAGCGCTTCGCACACGAGTTTCCTTCGCTGATCGCTCTGTACGACGGGTTCTTCCGGCCGGCCTCGTAGACCTGTCGATGGCCCACAGCAAAAAAGGCCCGCGCAGACGGTTGTCTGCGCGGGCCTGCCAACTGGCCGATCAGACTCAGCGTTTGAGCAGGACCTTCAACACGGTTTGCAGTCGGCGCGCGGCCGACGCGTCAAACGGCGACGCCAGCACACCCGCCACATCCTCCACCCAGGTTTCGCTCGGAGCGGCTGCATGGCGTCGCGTGAGCAACTGCAGTTGCAGCATGCGGCGCTCGCTCAGGTGTTCGGCTGGCGTGTGCACTTCGGCGGCCATTTCCAGGCGCAGCAGGGTCTCGCCATGCAAGGCACCGGCGGGTTTGGACAGGGCGGCCGACCAGATGCTGCGGCTCGCCGCGTTCACGCGAGAACCCAGCGCCTGCGCCGTGGGCATCTGCTCTGCATCGCGCTGCTCCCAGGCGGTCATGAGCTGGGTGAGCACTTCGCCATGCGCCTGGGCGGCCAGCTTGCGCAGGCTGGCCTCGGCCGCCTCGATGGCCTGGCGCTGCGCGCGGAAAGCTGCGTCCCCGAGGCGCGGGCCGCGCAGCTCGCGCCCTTCGTGATCCCCGCGCCACGGTGCCGCAGCACCCGGGCCACGGGCATCGCGGGGGCCACGCGAGTCGGGGCGCCCTGCACCACCGTCGCGGCGGCCTTCGGGCCGAGCACCGCGCGCATCGCGGCCCGCCGGTTCGGCTTTCTTCATGCCCGGGCGATCGTCACCCCGCATGGCCACCAGCTTCTTGGGGGGTGCAGCGGGTTTGGCGGGCGCCGCGGGTTCGGCCGGGGCCGCCACGTCGCTGCCCTCGGCTTCACCAGACGCGTCGACCGATTCGGGTGTTTCGGTGCTTTCGGTAGCGGGCTCAGCCGGCGCTGCAGCGGGCTCCTTCGGTGCGGCTTTCGCAGCGGCCACAGCCGGCGCAGCCTCCACCGCTGCCGGTCGGCCGGCCAGCGCCGATTCCAGCTCCTGCATGGCCGCGCGGATGCGCTGCGCGTCACCGCTGGCACTTGCCTGCTCCAGGGCGCGCGAGGCGTCGAGCACGCGCTGGTCGTGCGCGTTGAGCGAGGTGGCGGCCTTCTCGCGTTCGGTGGTCTTGCGGTTGAACGCTTCGTCGATGGGCTGGCGGAACGCCTCCCACAGCTTCTGCTCGTGTTTGCGCTCCAGCGGCACTGCGTGGGCTTCGGCCTGCCAACGCTGCTGCAGCGCTTTCACTGCGTCGATGCGCAACATGGGCGCGGCGCCCAGCGCGGTGGCCTCTTCAATCAGGGCCTTGCGCCGCGCCGTGCTCTCGGCCTGCGCGGCTTCCAGGCCGGCGTGCGCCTGGTGCATGGCGTCTTTCCACTGCGGCTGCATCTCGGCAAACGCCTTCTCGCTCATGTGACCGGCCTCGCGCCAGCGCTCGGAGAACGTGTGCAGCGCACGCACCTGGGCTTTCCAGTCGGTGTTGCCGGCGTGGGCATCCGTCCAGGCCTTCAGCTCGGCAATGATGGCCAGGCGCTGGGCCTTGTGGGTGTCGGCCTGCTGGCGCACCTGGACCAGCCAGGCTTCGACCAGCTTGTGGGCTTCGGTGCAGGCTTCGTCGAACCGTTTCCACAGTGCGTGGTTGGGCTGGCCGCCCTGGTCGGTGGTTTTCCACTGGTCGCGCAGGCCGCGCAGGGTTTCCTGCATCTTGCGACCGCCCAGGCGCTGGCCCTCGGGCGCTTGCAACAGGGCTTCGGCCTTGGCCACGAGTTCTTCGCGCAGCTGGTCGGCGCGCCAGCGCTGCCAGCCTTCGAGTTCACCGGCCTGGCTCAGCGCGGCGTGGGCGCGCGCGTCGAGCGCGGCACTCACAAAACGGCCGTTGGACTTGAGGATGGCGCGCACATCGGCTGCGGCCTTGGGTGTGGCCTTGCCGTGGCCCTCGGCCAGTTCGCGCTCCAGCACGTCGAGCGCGTGACCCAGTTCGGTGGCCACACGGGTGCGGCGCTCCTGCTGGGCCTGGGTGTCCACCGCGGGTTTTTCGGCGACAGCAGCGGCTTCGCCACCGCGCGCCACGCGCAGTTCATCGGCCCAAACAGGCACGGCGGGCAGCGGGGCTTGTGCATCGGCGTCGGCGGCCACGGCCTGGGCCAGCGCGCCTTCGAATGCGTCCCACACCAGCTGCAGTTGCTTGCGGGAGGCGTCGAGCATGGGTGGGAACTTCGCGTCCACACTGGCCCATTGGGCGTCTTGCGCCAGGCCGCTGGCCTGCGCCTGCCACTGGGCCACGTCGGCCTGGAGCGTCTGCGCGCTGTGCTGCGCCTCGCGCCAGGGTTTGGTGGACAGCACCTCGATGCGCTGCGCGATCAGCACCGCGGCTTCGCGCTCCACCTGCACACGGTGCTGCAGGTCTTCAATGGCTTTGACGCGTTCGGCCAGCGACTGGCGCAGCGTGGCCAGCGGCTCCCGCGACAGTGGCGCGCCGGCGCGCGCGGCGTCGCGCTGCCAGGCCAGGGCGTCGGCCAGATTCAGGCGCGAATGGTCCAGCAGGGCCTGCGCCTTTTGCGCCCACTCCACCGCCATCTGCTCCTGGGTCTTCATGCGCTTTTGCTCGTCGAGCTTTTCCTTCAGCGGTTTGGCAGCGCCCCGGTCGCGGTTGGACAGCTCCTTGTAGACCTCGTTCATCTGGTCCAGACCCGGCTCGGTGGCCAGCCATTCGCGGATGCGGGCGGCGCGTTCGCCCGAGGTGGGCGCGGAAAACGCCCCGCCGGTCACGGCGTCCAGGGGATGGGCCGCAGCGGCGGACTTGGAAGGGGTGGGCGTGTTCACGGCAGGTGGAGAAGCTTGAGGGGATGAAGACTTGCGCAGGGAAAACAGCGACATGGGAACGTGAATTCGGTCAGGACAGAGGCTGCGCCCGGGCGGCGCGGCAAACGCGTATTGTCGCCGCTGTTCGCCCGCGCGCCACCGCCTGTGCCCGATGGGGCCTTGGAACGATGGCACCACGATGGCCGATCAGCGCGGCGCCAGGCGCAGTTCGGCTTGCGGCTTCCAGTTTTCCCCCTGGCGAGCCAGTTGCGGCGCACCCAGGAACATGCGGTCTTCGGGCAGCGCGCGGCTGGCCAGAAAGTCCTTGACCGCCTGGCCGCGCGCCACGGCGAGGTCGCGCAGCGCGTCGGCCGTGACCGGTATCGAGGCCAGCAGCAAGGCTTCCATCTCGGCCTGCGGAATGTCTTTGGCGATGCCGATCAGGTTGCGCGGCTTGGGAATGTCGGCGCGCCGGTACACCTCTTTGAGCAGCGCGGGGTATTCCTCGCTTGATACCGCCAACGTACCGGGGATCGGTTGGCCGTCTCGCGCGAGCACACGCCGCTTTTCGGCCAGCACGCGCTCGTCCAGCCGACTGCGCTGGTAGGCGCTGCGCTCTGCGTCCAGATCGCTGTGGCCCACCACCGTGATCTGCAGCGCCGGCCGATCGGCCAGCGCCTTGGCCACCGATTCCAGCCGTTGCTGGTTGTCGGGCGCGAGCACCGCACTGCCCGGCGCAAACAACACCTGGCTGGGCGACTCGGCGCCCCCGCCGAATGCGCTGGCGATCAGCGAAAACGGCGCCGTGATGGCCTTGCCGATCAGGTTGAAGATGAGCTTGAAAATGATGGGCGCCAGGCGGAACTGGGGGTCGTTGAGGGAGCCGCTCACCGGCAGGTTGATGTCGATCACGCCATTGCGGTCCGCCAGCAGCGCCACCGCCAGTTTCACCGGCAGGTTGGGTGCATCACTGCCGGCCACGCGCTCGCCAAAGCTGAGTTGGTTGAGCACGATCTGGTTGCTGGCGTTGAGCTGGCCGTCGGGATCGATCTTGTAGGCCACGTCCACGCTGAGTTTGCCGCGCTCGATGCCGTAGCCGGCGTATTTCACCGTGTAGGGCGAGAGCGGCGGCAGCTCCAGGTTGCGCACGCGGCCCTGGATGTCGAGCGCCAGCGGCTGGGCCAGCGGGTTGAGCTGGCCGTCGATTTCCAGCGCGGCCGTGCCCTCGGCCCGCCCACGCAACGACAGGGCCGCCAGCTCGGGCGCCGCGCCCGCCGGTTTGGCGTTGGAGAACGCACCCAGGCTGCCGGTGAGCTCGCTCAAATTGGCGGTGTAGTTGGGCTTGATGAACCGGTCGGAGAACCGCACGCGGCCATTGACCAGACTGATCGGCCCCAGGCGGATGTCAGGCGCGGGGCCGCTGGTGGCGGCCACGGCTGGCGGTGGCGCGGGCTCGGCGGCGGGCGCCTCGCCGGGCTGTTTCACCAGGCCTTGCAGGTTGATCTTGCCGGCCTCGTCGATGATCACGCGAGCAAAGTAGTCGCTGAGCACGGTCTCGCGCACCGCCACCCGGGTGGCCAGCCCGGGTGTCAGGGCCAGTTGCAGGCCGCGCACCTGCAGCGATTTCCAGGCCAGCAGGTCTTCGGCGGGCGACAAGGTGTTGGCGCTCAAGTCGTCCAGCGCGGCGTCACCGTCCAGGTTCAGTGCCACGGCGCCGGCGGGCAACCCGAGCTGAACCCGACCGCGGTAGCTGGCGTCAGCGCGCAACAGCTCCAGGTTGAGCCGATCGGCGAAGTACGGCACGAGCGCATGCGCCGGCAGGCGTTCAAGCTGGGCCCGGGCGTCCAGCCGCAGACCCACGCCGCCCGGGGATCCGGGTGCTGGCAGGCGCAGGGCGCCCACGAGCGACAACTGTCCCGGGGCCACCTGGCTGCCCGGGCCAGCACCCACGCGCGCCTTGACAGACATCGCCATGTCTTTCTGCTCGCCATCCGTCGGGCGCAGGCCTTTGAGATCCAGCTGCAACTGGGTGAGGTCCAGCGCCACCGGTTCGGTGGGCACACGATCCACGAAGTTGATGGAACCGCCGGAGAGTTGCAACGCGGCCAGCCCCACGCGCCAGGGCGCCGCCGCTTCGCGTGGCGGCGGAGCAGGCGCGGCCACCAGCCAGGGCTCGAACATCCAGGTGCCGTCGGCCTCGCGCTGCACCCGGGCCTGGGGCTGTGTGATCGAGAGGCTGCCCACATCGACGCTGCGCTGGAGCAGATCCAGGCGCAGGTCCTCCACCAACAAGCGCTTCAAGCTGGCCAGCGGTTGCCGCGCGGACCCCAGCTTGAGCTCGTTCACATCCACGCGGCCCGCCAACACCTGCAGCGCCATGGGGCGGTCGCCCTGCGCGGCCTGCCATTCGATCCGCCCGCCCGTGTTGAGCGTTCCCGCCAGAGCGGGCTTGAGCGCACTACTTATATAGGGAGCGAAACGCTCCAGGGGAATGTCTCCCAGAGACAGTTCGGCTTGTGCGGCCACGTCGGTGGCCATCCCTTTCACGCCAATGGGAGTCTGGTCGAGCTGGGCCGACACCTCGAACGGCATGGCCGCGCGCACAGGCCAGGCGATGTCGCGGCTCTGCACACGCAAGTCCGACAACGCCATGTCGGCCATGGGCTTGACGGCCTCATCGCGCCATTGAACCAGCCCACCGTCGAGATCGAACCGGCCCAGCCGGATCTCCCACGGCGCGGCCTGAACGTCAGGCGACTGGGCTGCAGCTGGCTTATCCAGTGCGGCTGGTGCAAAGCCCTTGGCCAGGCGCGCCAGGTTGAGTTGGCCCTGGGCGTCGCGCGACACATTCAGGCTCGGCCTCTTCAGCTCGATGGACGCCAGATCGACCCGGCGCGCCAGCGGCTCCACCCGGTTCAGCTTGACGGCCAGGCGCTCCCACGACAGCACACCCGCCCCACCCTCGACCAGTTTCAGCCCGGAAAGCGCCACATCGCCCGACACCCACACCTGCGGCACCTCACGCTGCGCAAAGTCCAGTTTCAGGTCGAGCTGCAGCACCCCGGCCTCAGGCTTGACGGGCCAGGCTGCCGGCCAATAGGGAAAGTACGGCGCCAGATCGAGCGCGGGAATGCTCAGGCTGGCATCGGTTTCACGGTCCACAGCGAACGGGGTGCTCGCAACGCGCGAGTCAAACGAACTGCCGTTGAGTTCAAACGCCAGGCGCGGCTCGGTCACCACCTCGCGGCGCGACGCCAGGTTGCTGAGAAACGGAATGCTCACGGTCAGGCCGCGCAGGCGGTGGGTAACGCCCACGCTGTCGTCCACCAGCGTGAATTCGCCGCCTTGCAGTTCGATGTTGAAGAGAGCGAACCGCGCGGGCTCGCTCGGCGCGTCCGATGACGGCACGCTCAGCCGCTGCACGATGTCGTCCACGTCGTACCGCCCGCCCCCCAGATGACGCAAGGCGACCCGAGGTTGTTCGATCTTCAAGGCATCGATCACCGGCGCCAGCCGCAGGAGCCACTGCAGTTCGGCGTTCAGATGCACCCGCGCCACCGACAACTGCTCAGCGTCATCCTGCGCACCGGCAATCCGCAGGCCCTCGATGGTCAAGGCCAGCGACCAAGGCCGGAAGTCCACCTTCTCCACCGTCACGCTGCGCCCCAGGGCCTGGCTGGCCTGCTTCTGCAGCTGCCATTTCAGGAGCACAGGCACAGTAAGCCAGGTGATCAACCAGAGCAGCAAAACGGTGACCACGGCCCAAACCAGCCGCTGGACCCACGGATTGGTGAAAGGCAAACGGAGGGAGTTGCTCATGGGTGCTGGGGCAGGTGGATGGCGTGGCGCCAGTGTCTCCGAACTCTTGCCCCTGGGCGCCGTGCAGACGGCAGAACCCCACAAAGAAGAAACCCCGGCAAACCAGGTTTGCCGGGGTCGACGGCGGGCTTGATGCTCATGCCGTCATTTTTGGCGGAGGGAGTTTGATGTCTCTCCAGCCTGGAAGCAACAGATTGCTCCCGTTGGGGGCCGTCATGCGGTGACACCGCTGGGTCGGCTGATATCGGTCCTCAAGACCGACCTGTGAAGGTTACTCCCCTGGTCTGCGCGGAGCAAGACGGGTCGGCCAGATCGGCCATGAAGCTTTTCAATGGCGCTCTCCAAGCCCATTCGGGGAGTCCGAAACCGGGTTTTGCGACGTGAAAGGTGGGCGCGAACCGACAAACGGCAAATCGGTGGCCGCCCGGCTGCAAGCCCTGCAAACACTGGCTTTCTCGCTAGCGAAGCGCTTGAGCAGCGAATTGAAACCGGATGTTTATAACTAAAAGTGTCTTTAAACAATGTTCTAAACATTGACTGGGTATTTATAAATCCATACCATCCGCCCACTTTGCCCCGACTGGGGTTAACCCGACCGCGGCCGACACCGGCCAGGTCGATCGCCAAACCCATTTGCAAGGCCTTCGACAGCGACCAAACTGGGCCGAGCCGAACTTCGGCCGAAGCCATGAACGGAGCGACACCATGACCACCTTCACTTCGCCACACAAGAACACCTCAGGTGTCGTGGCATCCATCAAGACCACGCTGATTGATACCTACCGTGGATTCCTCGACATCACGCACAACAGCGTGGCCCTGCTGGGCACCCTGTTTGCGGTGGGCCTGATCGTGCTGAGCGCACGCGGTGACCTGCGCCAGAGCGCCGAGCAACAGCTGCTCGGCTGGCTGCTGCAGCGCCAGGAGGCCGCCATGGACACGCCCCTGATCGCGGTGGAGCCCACCGCCATCGACCGTGTGACCGCTGCGGATCCGGGCGATCTGCCCAAGCAGCAAGCCAACGTCACGTTCTGGCTCAGCCGCAAGTACCGCGTCGCGCCGGAGCCGCTCGGCGCGCTGGTGGCCGAGGCCTTCGAGATCGGCGAAAAAGCCAAGCTCGACCCTACCCTGATCCTGGCCGTCATGGCCATCGAGTCGCGCTTCAACCCGTTTGCCCAGAGCCCTGTAGGCGCGCAAGGTTTGATGCAGGTGCTGACCCGCGTGCACACCGACAAATACGAAGACTTCGGTGGCCAGCTGGCCGCTTTTGACCCGGTGTCCAACCTGCGCGTGGGCGTTCGCGTGCTGCAGGACTGCATCAAGCGCGCCGGCTCGGTCGAAGGCGGCTTGCGCCTCTACGTGGGCGCGGTCACCACCGACGGCGGCTGGTACATCGACAAGGTGATGGCAGAGCACATGCGAATCCAGAGCGTGGCGCTGGGCAAACCGCTGCAGCGCTATGTGCCACCTGCGCGCACGGTCAACGTGGTCGCACCGGCTGCGCCAGCGCCCGTGGTGGCGCCCGGCACCGAAATCGAAGCCGGCCCCGCCGCACCGGCGGCGACACCAGCACCCGCTCCCCTGGCCCAGTCCTGAGCGGATTCGGGCCGGTGCAGCCGCAGCACCGGCCTTTGCGAGCACGGCCAGCCGGGGCCTCGGCCCTCGGCTAAACTCGCGGGGTACGCAACTGGCGATAGGCGCGCAACCTCCGAAGAGCATTCGGACAGGGCTGCCGCTGACGTGGCCCCCCTGCCCGATCACTCCTGAACATCGATCTGCGGCCGGGACAACCACTGGGAAGCGTGCCGCCCCCGCTGATGCAGCGTGGGTGTTCAGCCGTTCGCCTGGGCAGCCCTTGTCAATGCGCAAGGATTCACCTCTAGAAGGACTGCCATGTTCGACCGCAACATTCTCATCGAGCAAACCGACCCCGAGCTGTTTGCCGCCATCCAGGCCGAAAACACCCGCCAGGAACACCACATCGAGCTGATCGCCAGCGAGAACTACGCCTCGCCCGCCGTGATGGCCGCCCAGGGCACCCAGCTCACCAACAAATACGCCGAGGGCTACCCCGGCAAACGCTACTACGGCGGCTGCGAGTTCGTCGACATCGCCGAGCAACTGGCGATCGACCGCGTGAAGCAGATCTTTGGCGCCGACGCTGCCAACGTGCAGCCCCATTGCGGCGCCTCGGCCAACGAGGCGGTGTTCCTGGCCTTCCTCAAGCCGGGCGACACCATCATGGGCATGAGCCTGGCCGAAGGCGGCCATCTCACCCATGGCATGGCGCTCAACATGAGCGGCAAGTGGTTCAACGTGGTCTCCTACGGTCTCAACGACAAGGAAGAGATCGACTACGAGGCCATGGAGCGCAAGGCCCACGAAACCAAGCCCAAATTGATCATTGCCGGCGCTTCAGCCTACAGCCTGCGCATCGACTTCGAGCGTTTTGCCAAGGTGGCCAAAGACGTGGGTGCCATCTTCATGGTGGACATGGCCCACTACGCCGGCTTGATCGCCGCCGGCATCTACCCCAACCCCGTGCCCCACGCCGACGTGGTCACGTCCACCACCCACAAAAGCCTGCGCGGCCCGCGCGGCGGCATCATCCTGATGAAGGCCCAGCACGAGAAGGCTATCAACAGCGCCATCTTCCCGGGCCTGCAAGGCGGCCCGCTGATGCATGTGATCGCGGCCAAGGCTGTTGCTTTCAAGGAAGCCCTTGCACCTGAATTCAAGGCTTACCAGCAGCAAGTGCTGACAAACGCACACATTGTCGCTGAAACGCTCGTTTCTCGCGGTCTGCGCATTGTCAGCGGCCGCACAGAAAGCCATGTGATGCTGGTTGACCTGCGCGCCAAAGGCATCACCGGCAAGGAAGCCGAAGCGGTACTCGGCAGCGCCCATATGACCATCAACAAGAACGCCATTCCGAACGACCCGGAAAAGCCGATGGTCACCAGCGGCGTGCGCATTGGCACCCCCGCCATGACAACCCGCGGCTTCAAGGACGAAGAAGCCCGCGCCACCGCTCACCTGATCGCCGACGTGCTGGACAACCCACGCGATGCTGCCAACATCGAAGCGGTTCGCGCGAAGGTCAACGCCCTGACTGCGCGTTTCCCGGTCTACAAATGACGCCAACGGGCGCCATCACACGATGAAATGCCCCTTTTGCGGCCATCTTGAAACCCAGGTCGTGGAAACCCGCGTCTCGGAAGACGCGGATTTCATTCGCCGCCGCCGCCAGTGCGGTCATTGCGAAAAGCGATTCACCACGTATGAGCGGCCCGAAGTGAGTTTTCCGGCGGTCGTCAAAAAAGACGGCCGCCGGGTGGACTACATCCCGGGCAAACTGCGCGCCTCATTCGCACTGGCGCTGCGCAAGCGCCCGGTGAGCACTGAACAGGTGGACGCCGCCATCGAGCGCATCGAAGAAAAACTCCTCAACCTCGGCGCCCGCGAAGTGCCGGCCACGCGCCTGGGCGAGATGGTGATGCGCGAACTCAAGAAGCTGGACAAGGTGGCCTATGTGCGCTTCGCCAGTGTCTACCGCAGCTTCGAGGACATCGATGAGTTCCGGGCGCTGGTGGATGAAGTGCAGCGCTGAACCCAGCTCGCAGCGCAGTCTGTGAGCGAATTCACGCGATGGGCAGGCACTGCTTGAATCGATTTTTTGAGCGCCAAAGAACTATAAATACGAGACGGAAACTCACGTCGATAGTCTTATAGAAATAATCACGTTGTCTTTCTGAAAATACTGCCTAAGGAGCATTCCCGGGCGGGAAGAAAGCGCATCTGAAAAAGCAACCGTCTGTCCTGCGCAGGACACACTTCAGCGTCTGTTCAAGGGCGAACTCATGTTCACACCGAAAATCCTGGTGTGAAACATTCTCTTACCCGTAGGCCTATCACATCCACGTCAACATCACGCGGTGTGACCTTGATCGAACTCATGGTCGGGATCGCCGTCATGGGAGTTTTGCTCGCCATTGGCGTACCCAGCTTCCAGTCAAGCATCGCCTCCAGCCGCGTCACCACCAGCAACAACGACTTTGTCAGCGCCATGGCCTTGGCCAGAAGCGAAGCGATTCGACGCGGCACTCGAATCACGGTCTGCAAGAGCGCCGATGGGGCATCTTGCGTGACCACTGGCAACTGGGCACAGGGGTGGATCGTTTTCGTCGACACCACCCGCTCTACAACAGATGCAGCAGTGGACACCGGTGAAATCGTTGTCTCCAGAGCGCAGGCCAGTTCGACGGGCATCGTCATAGCAGGCGAGGCCGCGGTGGCGAACTTCATATCTTTCTCAGCTGACGGCACCGCCCGAAACATGGCAGGGGCACCGCAGCTAGGACGCATCAGGGTATGCAGCACATCCTCAGCCCTTGATAACGCAAGACGCGCTCGCGACATAACGCTGGCGGGGACCGGCAGGCTCACGACAGCAACGCCTGCAACTGTTGCCGCCACCTGCCCACTCACCTGACCACAATGCTCATGACGAAACAACGGTTTCAACGATCTGCTGCCCCGTCCGCAGGCCAGCGCGGAGTCGGTCTCATTGAAATACTGGTCGCGGTGCTGATTCTCTCTTTGGGGTTGCTGGGTATGGCTGGTTTGCAAGCCAACGCCCTCAAAGCCAATCAGGGCAGCTACACCCGAAGCCAGGCCGTGATGCTGAGCTACTACATATTGGACGCCATGCGCGCGGATCGCGCGGCAGCAGTGGGTTTGTCCTACAACATGAACGCCACTTGCTCTCCGGGCGCCATCACAACCACGGATCTCCCCGGGAACACCCGTCGTGACTGGCTCACAAGCCTTCGAGTGGGGTTGGGCGATGCCAACACCACTTGTGGAGCGATCACCTGTGACGCGCTTGGCAACTGCGCCGTGAGCATCACGTGGGACGACTCGCGTGCCAGCGGTGGAACGACACAGACTCTCCAGACCTTCCAAACTCGGAGCCGCATATGAGCGCGTGCCGTCGCACTCCTCGCGTGAAGAATTGCCGCCAGGCCGGCTTCAGCCTGATCGAGTTGATGGTCGCTCTCCTGTTGGGTTTGGTGGTCATTGGCGGAGTGGTCAACATTTTTCTGACCAATCAACAGTCCTCGCGTTCCAACGAAGACCTGGGCCGACTTCAGGAAAGTGCCCGCCTGTCTTTCGAACTCATGGCTCGGGAAGTCAGGCAAGTCGGGGGGAACACCTGCGGCGCCCAGGTGACTGCCAATGTGTTGAACAATGGAGGCACCGCTTGGTGGGCCAATTGGGATGCAAGCACGTTGCAGGGATTTGGCGCAGGTGTGGCAGCCACCGGAATCGTCAACATTGGCGCAGGCGTGGGAGACCGCACCAACAACTCCGACGCCTTGAGGGTCTTGAGCGGAGGCATGTTCAACGGAGTGCCCATCACTTCCCACGATCCGGCCACTGGTGTGGTCACCTTGTCGACAACCGATCACGGGTTTGTTGCCGGCAACTATGTGGTGATCTGCGACGGAGAGTCAGCGGCCATTGCGCAAGTAACGGCTGCATCCAACGCTGGCCTCGGAACAATCACTCACGGCGTGGGGGGGGCCGCTGCCGCGACATCCACCACGCCTGCTCGCCCGGGTAATTGCGCCATCGGGATCAACTTTCCGGCTCCGTGCGCCACGCCCAATGCGCGCGCGTTTGCTGCGGGCGGATATGTCACCCGATACAGCGCAAACACCTGGTTTGTGGGCAACAACGCCCGTGGCGGGACTTCGCTTTTTCGCATCGGACCAGACGACTTGGTTCCGGTTGAAGTGGTCGACGGCGTCACCGACATGACGATTGATTACCTGACGAGCAACGGGACGACATTGGCCAACGACTGGGTGGATGCAACTGCCATCACCGACTGGACACCCGCTGCGACCAACCAAGTGGTGGCCGTTCGTTTGCAGTTGGATCTGCAGTCCCAAAACAACACGGGTACCGACCAAGCGCCGCTTCGCCGCCAACTCATTCACGTGGTCAATCTCCGCAATCGGGCAACGCCATGACATTGTTTCAACGCTCAAGACGGATTCGTACCATTCGAAGCCATACAGGTCCGCAGCGAGGCATCGCTCTCGTCGTCGCCCTGATTTTGCTGGTGGTCATGACGCTGGTCGGCCTGAGTGGTCTGCGCAGCGTAACCCTGGAAGAGCGCATGACGGCCAACACGTTCGATCGCAGTATTTCCTTTCAGGGGGCCGAGGCAGCGCTCAAACAAGCGGAAGCTTTCGTCGAAGCCAACAAGGCATCGGCAGCCCTTCAGCCCGCTGCAGGAGCGGCATGTGATGCCAGCAATGGTGTGTGTGGTGCACCCAACCCTGCCACGCTTGAGCGCTGGTTCGACAACACATCGCCACCGTGGTTCGACGCCACCGCGCTCGCCAATGGTGGTATCAGCATCACGCCGCAGTACATGATCGAGTATCTGGGCAACAGCTTCACCTGTTCGCCCGGCGTCACGGGGAGCGCAACCAACTGCTCTCGCTACCGCATCACGGCCCGCAGCAATGCGGGTGCTGACCGCTCGGTGGTCATTCTGCAATCGATTTACGCACCGCTCTGAAGCCAGGGAGAGAACGCCATGACAGTCCTGTCCAAACTGAACCACGCACTGCAAGCTGCGGCCATCACGACCATCGTAATGAGCACTGTCTCGGTCAGCGCTTTGGACTGGCCCACCAAGCCGCTCAGCGCCACCGTCAGCGCCAAACCGCTCACGATGCTGATTGCCGGCAGGGATCACAAGTTCTTCTACGAGGCATACAACGATGCCAGCGACATCGACGGCGACGGTATCTTGGACACGAGGTTCAAGCCCGGCATCACCTACTACGGGCTTTACGACTCGACACTGTGTTACGGCTACTCAGGCGCAGGCAATACAGGGCTGTTTCAGCCCCTGGGCACAGCAGACCTCCAAGGCCGATGCACAGGCGGCGCCGCCAGCGGGGACTGGTCGGGGAACTGGCTGAACTATGTCACGACCAGCCGCATCGATGCCTTGCGCAAGGTGCTGTATGGAGGCTCGCGCGAAGTGGACAGCACCACGCAAACCGTGCTGCGCCGCTCCTACATTCCTCAAGATGCCCACAGCTGGGGAAAGGAGTACCACCGCAGCCATGGCTACAACATCAGCGACTACACCGATCTTGCGGACCTCACTGCAGACAACGTCAGGCACTTCTTTGGCAACCTGACCGCCAACAGAAGCACCAACTGCAGCACGCTTGACACTTGCAGCAACCTGCCCCCACTGCTTCGAATCCGCACAACCGTTGGAAACAATGCGCGCATCTGGGAGTGGGCCTCAAAAGAGCGCCCTGTTCTGCAAGACAACCTCTCAACCGGCAATTTTCCTGCTGGGACAGGAAACGAGCGCAACCTCACGGTACGCGTTGAGGTCTGCACCGCCACATTCAACAGCGGCTGCAAACGCTACCCCAATGGGCAATACAAACCTGTAGGTCTGCTGCACGACTATGGTGAAACGGATGCCATGTTGTTTGGTTTGATCACTGGCAGTTACGACCAGCACATGTCAGGTGGGCGCCTGCGCAAAGTAGTTTCTTCATTCAGCGATGAGGTGACAGCGAACACCGGTCAGTTCGTCTCCGGCGCGCGCATCGTCACCACCTTCGACAAGCTGCGCATCCGCGGCTTCAACCAGAGCGGCACCTCCAGCGAATACTGGAAGTCCAATCCATACGAAGACTCTGCCAAGGCCCCCACTGAAGGTCAGTTGATTGACTGGGGAAATCCCATTGGTGAAATGATGTATGAAGGTATTCGATACTTCAGCGGGAAAAAGGCTGCAACTGCCGCATACAACACTTCGACAACCTTTGACACCGCAGTTGGCCTGAGCTCTGCGACTTGGGATGACCCCTATGACAAGAATGCAGGTGCCGCCAGAGCCTCATTCTGCGCACGCGCCAACTTCTTGGTGATCTCCGATATCAATCCATCATTTGATGGAGATCAGCTTCCTGGAAGCTACTGGAACGTACGCGGCACCACCTCAAAGTTCACTGGGGACATCGGAACCATCAATTCCGAGTTGTTGGCGAAAACCATTGGCGACGTCGAGGCGCTGACCAATGAGCTGTTCTTCATTGGAGAGGTGGGCGCCAACAACGACACGGCACCCACACCCAAAACAATGACCTCACTGGGTCGAGCGCGTGGTCTGTCACCGGAAGAGCCCACCAAACAAGGATCCTTCTCGGCTGCAGCAATGGCCTACTACGCAAAGACAGTTGACTTGCGAGCGGAAGCAGGGCTCACTGGGAAACAGACCATAGACACCTATGCGGTGGCGTTGAGTTCGCCATTGCCACGCATTGAAGCACGCATGAACAGCGGCAGAAATATCAGTCTGGTGCCCTTTGCCAAGTCGATCGGTGGCTCGGGTATCAACCGCGCCAAAGGCAACTACCAACCCACCAACCAGATCGTCGATTTCTACGTCGAGCAAATTGCCAACTCTTCGGGCGCCACGGGTCCCGACTATGACGCAACGATCAACGGCGGTCGTTACTACGCCCGCTTCCAGATCAACTACGAAGACGTGGAGCAAGGTGGCGACCATGACATGGACGCGATTGCCGAGTACACGGTCCAGGTCACGGCGTCTAACACGCTTCAGGTCATCGTGCGCCCGACCTACCAGGCTGGCGGCATGCAACAGAACATGGGTTATGTGATCTCGGGCACTACCAAAGACGGCGTCTACTTGGTAGCGCAGGACGAAGGCGGTAACCCTGGGTACTACCTCAACGTTCCGACAGTGAATTCGGTGCCGAATGGCTGTGATTCACCGACCGTTCCAGCAGGCTGCTCCCCGCTGCCGACAATAGGCCAAACGCCCCTCACCTTCGAATTCACACCTAGCACCACAGGCGGAGGCGCCAGTCTGCTCAAGGATCCCCTGTGGTACGCCGCCAAATGGGGGGGCTTCATTGACCGCAACAGCAGCGGAACGCCCGATCTGGAGCTGGAATATAGCGCCGACGGCGACTTGGCCAAAACACCGGACACCTATTTCTTGGTGCAGAACCCGCTCAAGCTGCGCGAATCGCTAAAAAAAGCATTTGACAACATCGTCCAACGCAGTGGTTCAGGCGGCAATGTTATTGCAAACAGCACTTCTTTGACGACTGACTCGTTACTGTACCAAGGCAGCTTCAATGCCAATAACTGGTCAGGCGACCTAGCAGCTTATGCAGTCACATCCAGCGGTGTAAGCCTCAACGCACAATGGCGAGCTGCCGACACCATTCCGCCCGAGGCTTCACGTCGCATCGTCTACCGCTCCCGTTTCGACGGCAACGCTCGATTTTTCAATCAGGTCGGCATATCCGCCTCTCCCGCAGATCGCGCCACTTTTGGAAGCAATGCAGCAGAGCGTTGGTCAATGGTGAGATACCTGCGAGGTGAGCGCACTCTAGAAATCCAAAATGGTGGCACTTTGCGTAATAGGACTGCGGGCTCTATTCTAGGTGACATCTCACACTCTTCCCCTGCTTTCGTTAGCGAAAACGGGACCGTTTTTATCGGTTCTAACGACGGGATGCTGCATGCATTCAATGCCAACACTGGAGTGGAGCGCTTCGCGTACATACCCAGCACGGTGATGCCAGCCACAAATTCAGCATCCAGCGGAATACGTGCACTTTCACAGGTGATCTACAACGATCAACACCAATACTTTGTGGATGGCGACATCACCGTCTCCAATCGGAACCAATTGAACAACAAGAACTATTTGGTGGGAACGTTAGGTCGCGGAGGGAGGGGGTTGTTTGCACTCGACGTGACCGCCCCTGACTCTTTCTCGCCTTCTGAAGTTCTTTGGGAAAGCGTTGGCTACGGAACAGGTGCAGACGTTGATATGGGCCACGTAATGGGTCGCCCCGTGATTGCTCGCACGGAAAATGGCACATGGGTCGTGATTGTCGGCAACGGCTACAACAGCCGCGCGATTGCCTCTGATTCGCGAGCTGTTCTATTCATCTTTGACTTGGCCACTGGCAACTTGATCCGCAAGATCGACACAGGTGTTGCTGGCGATAACGGACTTGCCACCCCTGGCGTTTTCGACTCTGACAACAACGGTCGTATTGACACCGTTTATGCAGGAGATCTCAAAGGCAACGTCTGGAAATTCGATTTGAGCAGTACGACCCCCTCGATCTGGAATGTGGCATTTACAGGCTTGCCTATGTTCAAGGCAGTGGACGCCTCCAACAAAGCCCAGCCGATAACGTCTCCCATCAGCATTTCGAGGAACACGGTACCAACAGATCCTAACGCAGGTCGCACATTCATCCATTTCGGTACAGGCAGCTACTTCCGAACAACTGATCCCAATGACACATCCGCTCAGACGCTTTATGGATTGATAGACCGAGGAACAGTGATCGAAAACCAAGTCAGCCCCACTACCAAGCTTGTCCGCCGCCGAGTGGAGTTCATCGGCACTTTCGCGGGTACAAGTGTGCGCGCTTTCGAAAAGGCCGCAGTCAACGATATGGCCGCAAAGGACGGCTTTTACATGAATCTGCCGGGCTCAGGAGAGCGCGTAGTCACGGCATCTTCAGTGTACAACCTCAATGGACCCGTTCTTCTCTTCAGCAGCATCGTTCCAGTTTTCGACGATTGCAGCCCCGGAGGCAGCGGTTTCCTGAATGCGCTTGATCCCTTCACTGGAGGTAGATTGATGCGCCCTTTCTTCAACATTAACCGGAATGGAACCTATCTTGATGATGTGATGCCGAGTCAATACGCATCATTGATCACAGGAACCACTGATCCCAACAACTCTGAGACATATATCGGATCTATCGACCTAGGAATTGGCAATCCAAGTGAAGGTATTGTGATTGGCAACAAAGTCTGTGTTGGTGGATCAGACGACAAGCGCGACTGCCTTGACACCGATCCTGGGGCTACCAAAGCGCGTGGCCGGATTAATTGGCGAGAGATCGTTCGAGATTGACCGGAACCATCCGAAAGCGAATTAAGATGTTACTCACATACTCTTTCTTCAACCGATGCGCCTCCCGCCAGCGTGGCTTCACCTTGGTCGAGTTGATGATCGTCGTGGCCATCGTGGGCATCCTGAGCGCCCTGGCCTACCCCAGCTACCAGTCGTACACCCAAAAAACGCGCCGAGTCGCGGCAGCGGGCTGCTTGATGGAACTGGCTCAATGGATGGAGCGCAACTACACGACGTGCCTGCGCTATGACGTCACGGGTGCAGCGTGTGGAACTGCTGTGACAAATGCACAACTGCCCGCCCTCAATTGTCGCAATGAGTTGACTAACGCTTACACCTTTCAGTTCACGGCTGCAGTCGCACCCGCAACAAACCCAGCACAGGCCAGCTATTCGCTTGAAGCGGCTACACGTCCTCTGCAAGCTGGCGACACCCGCTGCGCCACACTAACGCTCAATCAAACTGGGGCCAAGGGGGTCACCGGCCTCACAGGCGGGCTGCCGACCGATCCCAACACCTGCTGGCGGTGACAGCGCTTGGCATGACGAAGAGCCTCTGGGAGCGCGCGCTGAGCTTTGCTGCGCAAGCTTTACAGGTGTCCAACCCCAACCCCCGGGTCGGCTGCATTCTCATCAGCGCCGCCGGCGAACAAATCGGTCAGGGCCACACCCAACAAGCAGGCGGCCCGCACGCCGAAGTCATGGCCCTGCGCGATGCCCGCGCCAAAGGCCACTCGCTTGCCGGCGCCACCGCCTATGTCACCTTGGAACCCTGCTCTCACCACGGCCGCACCCCGCCGTGTTGCGACGCACTCGTTGAAGCAGGCATTGCCAAGGTGGTGATCGCAACCATGGACCCCAACCCCCTCGTGGCGGGCCGTGGCGTGGCGAAATTGAAAGCCGCAGGCGTTGCTGTGGAGTTGCTCCCGACAGAGAGTGACGAGGCAGTAGCGTCGCGCGAACTCAACATCGGCTTCTTCAGCCGCATGGTGCGCGGCACGCCGTGGGTGCGCATGAAGATGGCGGCATCGCTTGATGGCACGAGCGCGCTGGAGAACGGTGTCAGCCAGTGGATCACCGGTGACGCCGCACGGTCTGACGGACACGCCTGGCGTGCCCGCGCTTGCGCCGTGCTCACTGGTATCGGCACCGTGCTGCAGGACGACCCCCGGCTTGACGTGCGGTTGCCGGGCACCACGCGACAGCCCCATCTTGTGATCGTGGACAGTGCGCTCGGCACACCCTTGTCTGCCCGCCTGTTCGACGCTGCGCCGGGTAGCCTGAGCCGTCAAGTCTGGATCTACCACGCCGTGCTAGATGCCCAAAAGCAAGCAGCGCTGGCCGAACGCGGGGCGATGCTCATTCACATGCCGGGTGCCAACGACAAAGTCGATCTCGCGGCCCTGCTCAGAGACCTGGCGCAACGCGAGGTGAACGAGTTGCACGTGGAGGCGGGGCACAAGCTCAACGGATCGCTTTTGCGCGAAGGCCTGGTGGACGAGCTGCTGGTTTACTTGGCTCCCAAGCTGCTGGGCCAGGGCGCCAGACTCTCGAATTTCGGTCCCTTGCAGAAGCTGCAAGAAGGCGTGGAACTGCAATTTGCTTCAGTGAACCGTGTCGGTGACGACCTGCGCATCATGGCGCGCGTGCAGGGTCATGACGCGTTTTTGCACGCATCCGGCGTTTGATCTGGGTCTACCGGCGCCACACCACCGCCACAGCAATACTGCGAACAAAGCAGTCCATCCGCCGGTCTTCTGTGGCACAACAGCCATCGACTGGTTACTTTGGTACTCAAAAATCTTGAGTAGAGTGCCGGCATGCCCAGGCCAGACCCTCAACTCGCACGCCACCCCTCCCTCATCCGGCTGACGAGCCTCTTGGCGATTGTTGTTGTGTGCACTGTGGCATGGCCCGCCTACAACGACCACATGGAGCGAGCTCACCGCGCCCAGGTCCGAGCCGCTTTGTTGAACGCAGCGCAATGGATGGAGCGCACCGCCAGGGCGGTCGGCAGATACCCCAGCGCTGCAGCCATTCCGGGTGAAGTAGTCGGCCCTGATTTATTCAGTTTGACGCCAACGCCAAACGAGGGGCTGACCTGCTGAGCGCATGAACAAGAGGCTTGCGCAGCATCCGAGAGCAGTTCGGCGATAGCCCCGCGATCTGGCACAGGCGCAAATAAAGCCGCTGCAGGAAGGCCACCCCCGTCCTTGCGATCATGCGCAGCAGCCAGCGGATGTTGTAGCCCGCCGCGCACAGCACCGCGTGCAGCCGGTCGCCAGTTTCACCCTTGAGGTGACAGCGCTCCATCCGGTGGTCGCTTTTGAGGTGGCCGATGATGGGCTCGATGGCCTGGCGCCGTTTGAGCAGCCGTCTCGCCTGCTTGCTGATCCGCTTGGCCTTGCCCCGGTGAACGATGTGCACATCCGGGTTGTCTGCCTCCACGCCCCGGTAGCCCAGATCCACGAAGGCCGTCGCTGGTCTGGCTGTGCTGTCTTGCATCAGGATCGTGGCCTGCTCCATCTGCTCGGCCAAGGTGTGGCCGTCGTACGGGTTGCCGTGGAATGCACGCGCCCCCACGATCAGGTTGCCCCGCAGCGTGCTGGCAATGCCCACCTTCACCCCGAACTCGTAGGGCGTTCTCGCCTTGCCCTTGCTGATGCAGTCCACCTCGGGCGCGTGCCAGGCGTAGAGCTTGGGCTGTCCATCCGCCGCTTTGCGTTGGCCGCTTTGGGACACGATGCGCCGGGCCTTGATCAAAGTCTCAGCGAGCGCCTCCCGCACCGCTTGCCCGATGGCGCTGGCCTTGCGGTCAATCTCGCGTTGGAGGCGGCCAACGATGGTGCGCTGGCGCTTGATGGCGCGCTTCATGCGCTTGAACTGGCGGGCATGTGCGTAGCGCCCGGCCTTGCGGCCCAGCTCCTTGCCCTCCTTGGCAAAGGTCTGCTTCAGCTCGACCCCGGCGTCCTTGGCCGCCTCCACCAGCTTGGCGCGCGCGGTCTCCAGCAA